>DATNBQ010000438.1:0-7972 GCA_035571955.1 Urbifossiella sp.
GAGGATAGGTTCCACCGCGATCGCGCATTCACCACTTTCGAATGCCACGGCGCGAAAGAAATAGCGATCCGCACGGCGGACTGGACGTTCCTTTTGCCGCTAAAGGTGAATCAGAACAACCCACCGCGACAGCCGCTCCTCTTCATTCGACCGGACGACCGCTGGGAAGTAAACGACGTGTTGAGCCAACACGCTGAGAGCGCCGAACATTTGCGAGGCGAATGCGAGCGGGCCGATTGAAACTTCGCACGATACCGCCGCAATAAAACACAAATACACAAAGAGACTGCCAAAAATCGGAAATTCTTTCAGCGTTGCGCCCTGAAGTTTCGTCCACGGAAAATGACAGTCGGAGCCAATCCCGCGATCTTCACGTTCAGCGGGTAGCTGGCAGTCATCAATAACAGGGAGGTAATCGCTCTCGTATGACTGGAATTCTTTGTTCGCTTGATCTCCCGGGGACGAGCGCCCCGTACTGGCCTCTATCTCATGGAGGGGTTTTGCAAATGACTGGGGAGGTTTTCGGGGGCGGATGGCTTACAAGGGATATAATCTCACAATTGTAATAAAATGAAGAATCCTTGTTCTTGCAGGTATTTTAACGGAGCGGGAGGGATTCGAACCCTCGATACGGGGAAACCGTATACGGCATTTCCAGTGCCGCCTCTTCAACCACTCGAGCACCGCTCCTTCACCAACCGGACAATTCGCGCGTTCGGTTGGTTCATCGTAGCGGCCATGCACGGTCGCGGCGAGATGCCCGCGAGCGGATTGAGCGCGAGGGTAGCGAGGCGGATTTACCCGATATCGTTCTTCTTGATCTCGCCGCCGACAATCGTCGCCGCAGCCCTGCCGACCACCGGCCAACCGTGGAACGGAGTGTTTCGGCTCTTCGACTTCGACTGCTTCACGTCGATCGTCCACTTCACCTTCGGATCGATCACGGTGACGTCGGCGGGGCGGCCCGCTTGCAAGGTGCCGCGGTCGATGCTCAGCACCTTGGCCGGGTTGCAGGTCATTTTGGCCAACATCCGCGGCCAACTGAGATGCCCCGGCTCGATCAGGTGCGTGATGCAGAGCGGCAAGAAGGTTTCCAGGCCGAGAATGCCGTTGGGAGCCTGATCGAGTTCGCGTTCCTTTTTCTCCGGGGCGTGCGGAGCGTGGTCCGTCGCCAACACCGACAGCGTGTCGTCCTTCAGGCCGGCGAGTACGGCATCGACGTCCTTCTTGGTGCGGAGCGGCGGCGACATCTTGAAGTTGCTGTCGAAGCTGCGGAGCGTTTCGTCGGTGAGCAGAAAGTGGTGCGGGCATGCTTCCCCCGAAACCGCGATCCCTTTGGCGATGCCCTGGCGAATCAATTCGACCCCGCCCGCCGTGGAAACGTGCAGAATGTGCACGCGGCCGCCCGTCAGTTCCGAAAGCATGATGTCGCGGGCGATCATGATATCCTCGGCGACGGCCGGCATGCCGCGCAGCCCCAGTTGCATGCTCACGAACCCCTCGTTCATCACGCCGCCCTGCGTCAATTCGAGTATCTCGGCGTGAACCAGCACCGCTTTGCCGTGAGTTCCGAGCATCTTGCAGTATTCGAGCGCTCGCCGCATGATCTCGGCGGAATAGACGGGCGAGCCGTCGTCCGTGAAGGCGACGGCCCCGCCTTCCACCAGGCCGCCGAGTTCCGCCAGTTCCTTCCCGTCGCGGTTCTTGGTCACGGCGCCGATGGGGAAGACATTGCAGTGGCCGGCGCGGCGAGCTTGCTGGATGACGAATTCGGCGGCGGCCCGGCTCTCGAGCGGCGGCTCCGTGTTGGGCATGCAGGCCACCGACGTGACGCCGCCCGCGACCGCTGCCGCGGTTCCCGTCGCGATCGTTTCGTCCTCTTCCCGCCCCGGTTCCCGCAAATGTACGTGCATGTCGATGAGCCCCGGCGCCACGATCAAGCCGGTGCAATCGAGGGTGCGGTCGGGGGTGCGGCCCGATTGCGGACCGATGCCGAGAATGCGGCCGTCCGCCAGCCAGAGATCGGCAACGCGGTCGATTTCTTGCGACGGATCGATCACTCGGCCGTTGCGGAGAAGAATTGTGCTCATGGCGCATTTATACGAAGCCGAGCATTTGACCGCCGCTGGTTCTGGTGCTAGCCGTTAAGGTGAGGCGCAATCCTCCTCCCGTCCCCCCGCCGCCCTGGGAGCCCGCCTGGATGAGCATCATGCCCGCTTTGAAAGCGTACGTGCCGCCGCTGGAGATCACTCAACCCGGCCGCCGCCGCGTCTGGCCGCACCCCGAGCTGCAATCGCATTCGCTGCTGGTGCTGACGCTGGACGAATTGCACCTGGCGCCGTTGCCGGGTTCGCCCCGGCCGGAGGTCGTGATTGCCGCCGAGGCCGGGGGCGAACTGGATGAACTCCTCGGCCACTTCGCCACGATCATTGAACTGGCCTCCATCCAGCGGGTCAAACTCGACCTGTTGACGAACTCGCTCTTCATCGAATACTCGCGCGGCCACTCCCAGCAGGACCTGGCGATCACCTTCGCCACGCCGGAAGCGGCGGATGGCTGCTTCTCGCGCATCTGGCGGCGGCTCGGCGAGGGATGCAAGCTGCTTCCCCAGCAGCGCGACTGGAAGCATCTGGCCCGCACGCCGTTCCTGCTGCTCGGCGCCGTGCTGGCCATTACGGCCTTGCTCGCGCTGTCGATTTCGATCACCGACGACTTCGCGACCAGCCACGCGGCGGCTTCGGTGAACCTGCCCGGCGACGGCGGCCCGGTATCGCTGTCGCCGCTGCAAAAAGCGGTGGGGTGGATGGATTGGCGGGTGGTGTGCGGGCTGGGCGGCGCCGCGGCGGCCGCGACCCAGGTATGGCTTTACCGCCGCATCACCCAACCGCCGGTTTCTCTGGAAGTCCTTCGAACTTGATTGGAAACGGAGTCGCCAAATGCGGCGCGAAGACTGCGTGGATTTGTTCAGCAAGATTCCCGAGCATTACCACGCGCAGGTGAACCTGATCCTGCGCGGGCAGGGCATGATCACGGTCGATTGCGTGGTCCGCTTCGAGGAGCATTACATCGTGCTTCGCGGCCGCGAGCAGGGCTCCACGGACGAAGGGCGGGCGTTCTTCGTTCCATACGAGGAACTGGCGTACTTCCGCATCGAACGGGTCTTGAAGCTGAGCGAATTGAAGCGAATGTACGGCGAAACAGGCTATGAAGACACGGAAGACAAGCTCGGCCAACAACTGGCGAAGGATCTCATCGAGCAGGACGACGACGACGAATTGACGGGCGTGGATGCGCAGACGCCGCCGCCGTCGGCCCCGCAGGATCCGGCCGCCATCGCCAAGCAGAACCTGTTGGAACGCATCCGCGCCGCCCGAGCCAGCGCCGCCGGCACCACCGGCCGCCTGGGGAGATAACTAACCGACTATCACTTCTTGATCAGCGCGACGAGAAGTGCGACAGCGGCGCCGACTAGCGCCAGCCAGCCTTGCCAACCCCGATCGGAGAGCTTCTGCAAAGCCTGGCAGCGTTCTTCCAGTGCTGCATTCTTGGATTCGTAAGCTGCAAGCCGATCCAAAGCCGCTTTCAATTCGCCGCGAGTCTGCGCTACTTCGGAGAGCAACTGCTCGCACGGGTGCTTGTTGGCCGTGGCTCGCTGGACGGCTTCGACCTCAAGAAGTTGGACCCGCTTCTCAAGCGATTGAACGTCCTGTTTTGCCTCCTCGAGCCGATACTCGAAAACTGGAAACTGACCTGCTATCATCTGAGATAGCTCGGTGATCCGCTCGGACCGGCGACTTGGGCATCGTTCACTTCTCCACCGCGACTAAGTCGGCCTTGAGTTCTCGGCTTAGTTCGATGATTCGCTTCTGATTCTCCCGGGCCACATCCGTGACAATTTGCCAGACCGGTCCCTTGAGCCACTTCTTCACCGAATCGATGGAGCCCAGCTGCTCCGAAGATAGTGGCGGAAAGTCGATTTGTCTTGATCCCCAGTGGAGTTTCAGCATGGCGACCGGAGGAACACCTGGCACGAGCCACTCGGCAATGATCGGTTCCTCCGAAAAAAACTCATCTCATCTCGGAGCGCTTTATCGGCGATTGAAATCTGTTCGTGGAGTTTTTTCTGAGAGTCAACTGGCAACCCTTGAATCGCATCGGAAATTACAAACTTACTTGTAAACATGATCCGCTCCTGGCTGAATACCTGGATGATAGCCCAACTCATTTGCTACGAATAGTCGATGTTGCAATCTGCGGATTCCTCCTTCCCGAGGATCGTCGTCATTCCTGCATTTGCAATGACACCTCGAGCGGCTTGCCGTCGCGAACGGCCCGGACCGCCACCTTGTCGCCGATCCTCTTCAATCGCAGTGCATGGGCAAAAACGTCCGTCTCGCGAAGCAGATCGGTGCGGCCATCGAACGCCACGATCACGTCGCCCATGCGCAGGCCGGCCGCCTTGGCGGCGCCGTGAGGCCCGGTCGCTCCGAGATAGCGGACCAAAAGGGCCATGCCGTCTTTCGGCACGCCCACCGGCCGCGCGCCCTCAATGTTCTCCAGTTTCATTCCCCCTGTCGCCATCCGCCGCAACCACCACGAACTGGTTCGCCACGAGATGTCGTCGCGCTCCCGCCAGCCTCTTTCCAGATTCAGGGTCAACGTCGTCGGTTTACCATCGCGAATGACATCGGCCGCGATCCTGGCGCCGTCGCCGCTCGCGCCGTGCAGCACCCACTGCACGTCGGCAATCGAAAGCAGCGGCTGGCCGTCGAGCGAACGAAGGCGATCGCCCGCCTTGAATCCCGACTTCTCCGCCGCGGAGTCCGGAGCGATCTCTTTCACCGTGGCCCGCTCCTTGGGATCGAACACGAGCCCCTGGGACTTAGGGTGCGGGTAAGGGAAGAGCACTTCCAGCGGCAGCGGTTCCTTTTTCGAACGGTGAACGGCCTTGATGGCGTCGCCGATCTGGTGGCAGTGGATGCAACTCTGGACCACCTTGCCCGCGTAGTCGAGTTTGGGGCCATATTTACCGAGGCTGGGAAACTTTTCGGGGACGGAGAAGATCGGCGCCGGACCGCGCTTGGCCGCCAGCGCCGGCTTGTTCCTCGGATAGCCCGAGTGCAGTTCCAAAGCGCCGTCCAGGGCTTTCGCCAATCCGTCGATGGAAACGTCGCCGAGCCAGTTGGTGCGGTGCGATCGCGTCCCGAAGCGGCCGTAAATCGTACCGTCGGCGTTGAGGAAGAAGGCGGCGAACGATTGATCGTAGTCGTACTGGAACAGCGAAAGATCGAGGCCGTTCGTCGACACGACGCGGACGCGGACGAACTTGTCGAGCAGCGGCCGGAGCACCGGATCCTTGTCGACCAGGTTGTCGTCGAGCTTCACGCACTCTTCGCAGGGAATGCAGCGCAGGATAACCACGAGCGGCTTGCCGGTTTTCCGGGCGTCTTCAAACGCCTTGGGCAGGTTGTTGTAAATCCAGTAGCCATCGGCTTCGACCTTGACCTTGTCGTCGCGCACTTTCTTTTCGCGCGGAGTCTGTGCGACCGCCCCGGCGGTCAAAAGCAGCGCCAACGTCAGGGTGAATGCGATGCGGCACATGATGGATTACCCGGTGCGAGTGAGGGACGGACTGGTGGAACAAGCATACCAAGTTCCATGCGCCGGGCGCTTGTGAAAAGCCATAGGCACGGGAATTGCGATACGAGGTTGCAGGGCTTTCCGAAGGAGGCACAATGAGTCGCCACAAATCGAATAGCTGGAAAATGGAGCGTGCCAGCGTCACTGTTCAATCGAAGGATCGGCCCCGATCGAACAAATATGGCCACGGGGACGGCGACAAGCGGCCGTCGCCCGGCGACCGCCAACGCGTCTGGGTCGGAGGCTATTCGCGAGCCGATGGAACCCAGGTAACCGGCCATTACCGATCGATTTGATGCCATGCGCACGCTTCAATCCCCTTTGCCTCCCATGGAAGCTCGTTCGGTCGAGACGATCCCCACGGAACCGGGCTGGCAGTACGAGCCCAAATGGGATGGCTTCCGCTGTCTGGCGTTTCGCGACCGCACTTCGGTCGAACTGCAATCGAAAGCCGAGAAGCCGCTCGGCCGGTACTTCCCCGAACTCGTGCAGGCCCTTCGCGATTTAAGCCCGCGGCGGTTCGCGCTCGACGGCGAAATCGTCGTTCCGATCCGCGGCAAACTGGACTTCGATCAATTGCTGCAGCGCATTCATCCCGCCGAGAGCCGCATCCGTCGGCTTTCGACGGAGCATCCGGCGCTGCTCGTCGTTTTCGACCTGCTCGAGGATGAGACCGGCGAATCGTTGCTCGAGCTGCCCATGGCCGAGCGGCGACCGAAGCTCGAAACCTTCGCGCGCCGCTATTTCCCCAAGAATGGACGCATTCGCCTTTCGCCCGCGAGCACCCAGTTATCGCAGGCTCGCCGCTGGTACGGCAAAGTCGGCGGCGACACCGACGGGCTGATTGCCAAGCGCCGCGATGCCGCTTACCAACCCGGCGGCCGCGATGCGATGGTCAAGATCAAGCCAAAGCGTACCGCCGACTGCGTCGTCGGCGGCTTCCGCTATTCGGCACATGGCGAATCGCTCGGCTCGCTGTTGCTCGGGCTTTACGACGAGGCCGGGCTGCTGGACCACGTCGGCTTCACCTCCACGATTCGGGAAGCCGACCGAGCGGCGGTGCTCCGGAAGGTGGAGAAGTTGCGGGGACCGCCCGGTTTTACCGGTTCCGCACCGGGTGGGCCGAGTCGCTGGAACGGCGGCCGCTCCACGGAGTGGGAGCCGCTGCGGCCTTCGCTGGTTGTGGAAGTGGAATACGACCACTTCAGCGGCGGCCGCTTTCGCCACGGGACAGCCTTTCGCCGCTGGCGGCCGGACAAGGACCCCGGGCAATGCACCTTCGATCAGATTCGGCGCGGCGCCAGCACCGACACGGCGTTGCTCGATCGCCCGCCGACCCGCCGTCTCAAGCAACGCAGCCAAGGGTGAACCATGGGCCTGCATGAATATCAGCGCAAACGCCATTTCGACCGCACGCCGGAACCGGCGGGGCATGCCGGCGGCAAGCCCGGGCATCTCTTCGTCATTCAAAAACACGCCGCCAGCCACCTGCATTACGACTTTCGGCTCGAACTCGATGGCATTCTCAAAAGTTGGGCCGTTCCGAAAGGGCCGAGCCTCGACCCGGCCGTCAAGCGGCTCGCCATGCAGGTGGAGGACCATCCCATCGAGTACGGATCCTTCGAAGGGATCATTCCGCAAGGCGAGTACGGCGGCGGCACCGTTATGCTCTGGGATCGCGGCGCATGGGAACCGCTCGATGCGGCCCGCGACAGTTACCGCCGCGGCCGGCTCAAGTTCCGCCTCAGCGGCCAGAAGTTGCGCGGGCAGTGGATGCTCGTAAAAACCGGCTCCGAGAAGGGCCGCAATCGCTGGCTTCTCTTCAAGGAAAAGGACGACGAGGCCCGCCCCGGTTCCGGCGATCGGTTGCTCGAATCCCCGAGCGTCTCGACCGGCCGCAGTCTGGAAGAAATCGCCGCCGACCAGGACCGCGTCTGGGATTCCACCGGCGAACGACGTTCGACTGCCGCGAAGGTGAAACAATCGCCGAAGCCCGTTGCGAAGTACGATGCCAGGAAGGAGCAATTCGCGGGCGTTCGCATGACCAGCCCCGACAAAGTGCTCTACCCGGACGACGGCATCACCAAGCTCGAACTCGCCCAGTACTACCGCGATGTCGCGAAGTGGATGTTGCCGCACGTTCGGCATCGGCCGCTCGTGCTGGTGCGCTGTCCGGAGGGCCGCCACAAGGAATGCTTTTTTCAAAAGCATCCGGGCGTCGGAACGCCGGAAACGCTGCGGCAGATTCCGGTTCGCGAGAGCAGCGTCACGCGGAACTACCTGATCGCGGACGATGCGGCCGGGCTAATCTCCTTGGCTCAAATCGGGGCCC
>DATNBQ010000439.1:0-5670 GCA_035571955.1 Urbifossiella sp.
CATCCAGCCGCCCACGCCCGCCTATCAACGCCGCGTCGGCATCGACCAGATGATGAAACTCATCGAACGACTTGAAATCGACGTGATGAAGGACAAGCTCGCCCGTTCGAAGTACGAGGCGTTGCGGGCTCGCGTCGATCCCGATTCGCTCGGCTTGCGGGTGGAGCCGACGCGCGACCCCGAGGCGGAGGCCCGGCTCGCCCGGCAGTTCCGCGGCGCCGCAGCCATCCGCGTGATTGCGGAACCGGCCACGCGCTTCTGGCTCGAAGCCGATATCAACGCGGTTTATCAGAACCCGGCGGAGCGACCGCGCGATCCCGCCGAGAAGAAAGCCGGGGCCAAGTTAGCCGTATCCTGGCTGGCCAAGATGGCGACCGGCGCCGTGCCGGGCTTCGATGCCCGTCCGGCGGCCCCAGAACTGATTGCGGCCCTTCGTACCGACGACACTGCCGCGGCCGCCATCGACGGCGTTGCTCGCTTCCCCACGGCCGCCGCCCAGCAAGGATTGCTTGCGCTCGCGCTCACCGGCAATCGACCGCCGGCCATCCGGGTGCACGCCGCCGACGCAGCCATTCGCCACATCCAGGTCAACGGCAAACTGACTCCGCCGACGCTGATCGACGGCGTCGTCGATCAATCCAAGAACGAAGCCGATGCCGACCTCCGTGCGAAAATGCTGGTGCTTAAGGGCCTTTTGGCCCCGAATGCGAAGAGCTATGTGATGGATTTGAAGAACTATTCTCCGCCGCTGGTCGCGCCGATGCCGATGGCGCCCATGCCCGAACCGAAGCCGAAAGAGTGAGGAGATGTTGGCACAGGCATTCCTGCCTGTGCTCGATGGCCGGCACAGGCAAGAATGCCTGTGCCACCAGAAGCAAACATCGCTACTGGCTCAGGCCGAAGTCGGCGGGGATGCGTCGCCAGGCGCTGTGGATGTGGTTGGCCTTGTTGTTCGCCGAATCGGCCTGCACGTTGAGGAATTCAACGACGAACTCCGGCGCCTGGATGCGGTACGTGTACGGCTGTCCCGGCGTCGCCGAACCCGTGTATGCGAAATACAGCTTCGCCGGCTCGGTTCCCTTCGCTCGCTTCATCTCGGTCGCCGCCAAATCCTCCGGCATGCGGTCGGCGTACGTTTGCAGCAAGGCCATCAGCGTCTTGCGCTGGTCGTCGGTCAGCTTGTCGGCGGTGATGCCGATCGGCGCGCCGACGCCGGGGCGGGCGTTGTTCTCCTTGATCTCCCAGACTTTTTCGTAGCCGGGCGGCGTCGGTTGCTTGGCGACCTTCACCTGGTCGTCGTCGAGCGACTTGATTAACGCCCGGGCCTGGTCTTCGATGCCGGGCAAGGTGCGCAGTCCCTTCCGTTCGCCCCCCTTAACATCCGCCGGGTTGGCGCCGAACATCAGCGGCGTGGCCGCGACCACTTCGCCTTTGTCCAGCGTGTAGTTCACGGACATGTGATGTCCCTCGAACCGCCAGCCCCAACTTCCCGTATTCGAATGCTTGCCGAAGACGCTCACGAAGTACCAACCGGTATTGCGGACCATCGCGCCCTTATTGCCCTCGAGGTCGTGGAGAATCCCCTCGAGGCTCATGATGGTCTTGGCCTGTTCGAATCCCTTCGCGGAGAGGCCGGTCTTGAGGAGCCCGAGTGCAGCTGTCTTCTGCGCCGGCGTCATTTCTTCCAAACGGACGCCGATGCGCGTGTAGCGCTTCTGCTTGTCCTGTTGCGGCGTGAAGAACCAGGCCAGGCGTTTCTTGTCGTCGAAGGGGTAGGAGGCCTTTTGCTTCTCTTCGGGGGTGAGCGAGGCGAGGAATTCATCGGCGGCGGAGGCCATTTTCGCGCCGGTGGCGTCGGCGGGCCGGCCGATGAGTGCGAACGAGGCCAACCCGACTGCCGCCGCCGCGAGGACCAGCGAACGCATGCGTTTCATGGACGTGCTCCGTGACCGGTGGGATGAGATGAGGATATGCAAGAGAACGCGGGTCGGCGAGTCGAGTCAAAGCGATCACGCCGCGAGATCGCTCTCGCGGCGTGTTATTGAGACCGCGGGAGGAACCCGCGGGAGGGCGAATGCAACGATCAGCCGCCGAACGGCGTGACGGTGACATGGAGGCCGGTGTCCGCGTCGCCGGGGTTCACCGTGATTTGGTATTCTTCGTTCCTGCCGCCATTCGTGTCGCCGTTGCTCACCATGATGTCGAAGGTGACCGCACCGTCGAGGGTGCCCGTGGTGATGTTGAAGGAGCCATCGGCGCCGACCGTACCGAAGGTTCCGTCGATGTAGTCGCCGTTCGCATCGGTCACCTGGTTTCCGGTCGTGTCGGCCAGGAAGAAGGAGACCGTGTTGTCCGGCGAGGAGCCGTCGATCGAGCCGTCCGGATTGAGGAACACGCCCGAGATCGTGGCCGGTCCGGAAGGAGCGGGGGCAGGCGTCGGGGTCGGCGCGGGGGTCGGGGCGGGCGCCGGCGGCGGGGACGCGGGCGGCTGAGAGACCGGCGGGGTCGATTGTTGCGGGAAGGTGCCCCATTCCTCGTACTTGCCGCCGGCCCCGAAGTGCTGGCCGAACTGAGAGTAGAGGAACATGTAGTTGGCGTTCCCCTTGGCGTCCTTCGACGGGAGGAGCGAAAGCGGAATATCCACGACCACGTCGCCGGTGCCGAGCTGATTGTTCAAGCTGGCATCGATCTTGACCCAGCGATCGGCGCCGGCATCCATGTTGTAAACAGCCTTGAGGCCGCCGAGCGTATCCTTCTTGGCGTTGTAGTCGTTCAACTTGGCGTTCGAGGAAACGAAGATCTGTAGGGCGTCGAGCGAGATCATCGGCTGCCAGTTCGGCTCGTTCACGTCGAGCACCAGCTGGGCGTACTCGGTGCCACTGACATTCGCCACCGGAAGGTCGGAGACCTTGATGGCGTGGGTGAGGTTCTTGTTGCCGCTGGCGTCGAACTGGTCGGGGCGGGCGTTGGTGTTGAACCCCTGTTCGCGGCCGTTGTTATCCAGGCGGAGGAAGCTCTGGATGGAGCCGTTGCTCGCGTTCGCCGTGTACTGTTGGAAGATCGCGCCGTTGATCGCGCCATCCGAACCGACGGTCGTGAGGTTCAACATCGCGGCGGGTACTTCGCGACTTTCCAGTTGCGTCATACTGAGAACGGTGCGGGGCTTGGAAGCGATGCGAGAGGTCCGAGAGGTCCGAGAGAAGAATTTCATGGCAGAGACTCCAGAGGGCCGGCATCGCCGGCACAGATGAATGAGGGCGTTATTCACAATCCGCTGGAGGGGGGGCGGCTTGCAGTTAATGCAGAGTAGGTCGCGGGAACGGGCGTGCAAATAATCCGCGAAAAAGTTTTCGAAAGGCCTTTTGAACGTAACTACTTGATCGGGCAATGCGTTGCGGAGATGTGTAAATGCTATGCAACAACAGCGGCGGAAGTGGTGAGTGCGCCTTGCTAGGGAACGGGTACACGCGCGGAAGTGAATTTTATTCCTCAGTCGCGAAGCATCTCAGTCGTTGTATCAGTTCGCCACACGCTGTTCGATTTCCTAATGGATAATGCAACACAGCGCCGCGATTTGCAACCGATTCCGAGAAATTGATCGCGGTAACGGGAGCGCTCGGCTTCGCTTCGCGGCTAACCCTGCGTGGAGATATGCCAGTCGACTGTTTGCTTGAGCCCGTCGTCGAAACTTACGTCGGGCTTGTAGCCGAGATCGCGCTGGGTGCGCGAGATGTCGGCGCGCGAGAACTTCACGTCGCCGGCGCGAGTCTCGGCAAACTGGGGAAACAGTTTCGTTCCAAAAATGCGGTTGAGCGAAGCGACGAGATCGAGGACCGTCACGCTCTTGCCGGTTCCCACGTTATAGACGTTGCCGGAGACGTTCGGCGCTGCCGCGGCTTTCATCAGGGCTTGCACGGCGTTACCGACGTAAGTGAAGTCGCGCGATTGTAGGCCGTCGCCGTGGATCGTCGGCGCTTTCCCGGCGCTCATCAGGGCCGTGAAAATTGCGATGACGCCGGAGTATGGCGAATCGGAACGCTGACGCGGGCCAAAGATGTTGAAGAAGCGGAGGCGCACGGTTTCGAGGCCGTAAGTCTCCGCGAAGGCCTGGAGGTAGAATTCGCCGGCGAGCTTGGCGGCGGCATATGGCGATCGCGCCGCCAGTGGCAAATCCTCGGTTTGCGGCGCGTCGGCATCCAGGCTCGTGCCGCCATAAGCGCTCGAACTGGCGGCATACACGACGCGGCGAACGCCGCACTTCCGCGCTGCATCCAGTACATTGACCGTGCCGGTGGCGCAGGCCGCGTGGCTCGCCAGCGGGTTCTCGACGCTCCGGGCCACCGAGGCCAGCGCACCCAGGTGATAGACCACTTTGGCGCCATCCACCGCTCGGGCCACCGCTTCCGGATCGGTCAGCGTTCCTTCGATGATTTCTGGCGCCGGGTTTAGATGTGCCAGGTTCGAACGCAAGCCCGTGCTGAAATCGTCGAAGACGCGGACGGGCCGCCCCTGAAGGGTCAGTTGTTCGACCAGGTGGGAGCCGATGAATCCGCCGCCGCCGGTAACCAGACTCAATTCTTGCACGGGAAACGCCTCGCGAATGGTCGTGAGAATCTTCCCGTGTAATGTAGCGAAGTAGGCGCGAGGGGTGAGGGGGGGTGAGCGTAAGCCTATAGAGCCACCGGACCGTTTACCCCTCACCGCTTCTTTTTCTCTTCCCAGACGTGCTCCATCAGTTCGTGAATCTCCGGTTCCGCTTCCTTCAACTCCGCCCGGTTGAACGGGAAGAAATCGTTGACGCCGAAATAGCTTTCGGTCATCTCCGCGAAGAACTCCATCGGATTGGTGAGCGCGTAGTGGCGAACGCGGCGGCCGTTGTACAGCAGCGTCTTGTCGCCGCGGCCGCTCTTCTTGAACTTCTCGAACGCTTCCTTGATCCGCGGTTCGTCGAAGCCGAGCACCTGATCGTGATAAGCGTGGGCCAGTTCGTGCAGAATCACCCACGGCTGCTCGTTGATATTGCGTTTGGTGGCCAGGTCCGCGGCGCGGGGCAAGTGGACGCATTTCGCCAGATCTTCGGCGTAGCCATTGGATTTGAGCCAGCCGGCACTCGGGTGATACTGCATCGGCCCGAGTTTGCCATGCGTGAGATCGAGTACAATCGGCACGTTCTGGAGTTTCCTGAGCCGATCGGCCGGCACCACGACCTTGATGTCGGCGAGCTTCCCTTCCAGGAAGCGCAGCGCCTTGGTTCCGAGTTCGGCGTTCGGCGCCGCCAGCAAGCGATCGTCGATGCGCACCGTCCATCCTTCGATGGTCCGCGTGGTGCGGGAAGTGGGCTTCGCCGGCGCCGGCTTCTCCTGCTTCGGAGCTTGAGCAAGCGCCGCGGGACAAAACGCCAACGTCGCCGCAATCGCGAAATGAAGCCTCATTGCAACACTCCCTCGGATAATCTCTCGGCAGCGGTTACCTTATCGAAAGATGGCGAGCGGTTCTTGGTGGCGTTGGCTTCGAGGGAGTGGCGACTAACCGGGGGGGTAAGCGTCTCAATTATGGGTAACGCTAACGAGGCTCAGCCTCGGACCGTCGAGCGATGCTCGGCGTGCATTCGGTTGACCATTCTTGCGGGAATGTTACGCTTTTTACGGCTCAATTCCCGGAAGGAGCATC
>DATNBQ010000440.1:0-19449 GCA_035571955.1 Urbifossiella sp.
GATGCTCCTTCCGGGAATTGAGCCGTAAAAAGCGTAACATTCCCGCAAGAATGGTCAACCGAATGCACGCCGAGCATCGCTCGACGGTCCGAGGCTGAGCCTCGTTAGCGTTACCCATAATTGAGACGCTTACCCCCCCGGATTCTCATTGCAAAGTGAATAAGGGCGCTGACGCTCCCCCGCTCGCCAGGTTCTACAATTCCCCAATGGCCAGCGCCGAAAAATACCTCCGCCCCGAAGTCATTCGCCAGGTCGCCCGGCTCGATCTCCGCGCCAAGTTCATCATCCAGGGCTTCCTCACCGGCCTTCACGCCAGCCCGTTTCAAGGCTTCTCCGTCGAGTTCTCCGAACACCGCAAATACAACCCCGGCGACGATCTCAAGTACCTCGACTGGGCCGTCTACGCCAAGACCGGCAAATACTTCATCAAGAAGTTCCAGGCCGAGACGAACATGACGGGTTACCTCGTCATGGATTTATCGAAGTCGATGGACTGGAACGGCCGGGCCGAGGCGAAGAAAGCGAAGGTTAAACTTTCCACGGAGAGCCCGAGCGGCAGCGACGAAACGCTGACCAAGTTCGATTACGGCATCTGCCTCGCCGCCGCTCTCGGCTACCTCATGATTTACCAGCAAGACCCGGTCGGCCTCGTCGCCTTCGACACCAAGCTCACCACCGTCATTCCGCCGAAGAGCAAGCGGTCGCAACTCGGCACGATCCTGTCAGTGCTCGCCAATTTGAAACCGACCGGCGAAACGAACATCGCCGACAGCCTCTTTCAACTGGCGTCCATGATCAAAGGCAAAAGCCTGGTGATGCTCTTCAGCGATTTAATCACCGACCCCGAACCCGTCATGCGCAGCATGTATCGGTTACGTTACTCCGGCCACGAGGTGATTCTCTTCCACATCCTGGACGAGTTGGAAGTGAACTTCCCGATCACGGGCCTCGTCGATTTCGAGGACGTGGAGAAGCCGGCCGACCACCTGGAAATCGATGCGGCCGGCATCCGCGAGGATTACCTGGCAGCCGTGACGGATCTGCGCGAACACTACAAGCGCGAGTGCGCCAATGCCAACATCGACTACGTGGCGATGGACACGAGCGTCGGCTTCGACAAGGCGCTGTTGGATTACCTGGTGCTGCGTCAACGCCGCTTCGGATGAGTGGAAGTAATTCGCGGTAAGCTGATTCTTTCGGAGCGACGGATGGATGCATTCACGTTCGCGTTGATTCAGATGCGCTGCTCGGCGGACAAGGCCGCCAACATGGTCGAGGCGGAGGCCGCAATTGGCGAGGCCGCCCAGCGCGGCGCGCAAATCGTCTGCCTGCCGGAACTCTTTCTCGGACCATACTTCTGCCAAAAAGAAGACGCCGCCCTCTTCGACATGGCCGAACCGATTCCGGGGCCGTCGTCCGACCGCCTTGCTGCCGCCGCCAAGAAGCACGGCGTCGTCGTCATCGGCTCGCTCTTCGAAAAGCGCATGCCTGGCGTCTACCACAACACGGCCACGGTCCACGACGCCAACGGTCAGTTCCTCGGCATCTACCGCAAGATGCACATTCCTGACGACCCGCTCTACTTCGAAAAATACTACTTCACGCCGGGCGATCTCGGCTTTAAGGTCTTCGATACCAGCCGCGGCAAGGTCGGCACGCTTGTCTGTTGGGATCAATGGTATCCGGAAGCAGCGCGGCTGACGGCATTGCAGGGCGCCGAGGTCATCTTCTACCCGACGGCCATCGGCTGGCATCCGAAGGAGAAAGCCGAATATGGCGAAGCGCAGCACGCCGCGTGGGAAGCGAGCATGCGCGGCCACGCCATCGCCAACGGCACGTACATCGCGGCCGCCAATCGCATCGGCCACGAACTGCCGCCGGACGGCGACCCGCGCGGAGGCCTGGAATTCTGGGGCGGCTCGTTCGCTTACGATCCATTCGGCCGGTTGCTCCACCGCGCCAGCCACGATCGCGAGGAAGTGGTCGTCGTTTCTTGCAATCGCAAGTTGATGGAAGAAGTGCGGCGGAACTGGCCGTTCTTCCGCGATCGCCGCATCGACGCGTACAGCGGCATCGTGAAGCGCGTCGCCGATTGAGAATGTTTAGCCGCGACCCAACGGGGAGCGCGATTCCTCGGGAGCATCCCATGCCTCGCATTGTCGGCATTTGCCTGGCCATCGCTCTCTGCACCCCAGCGTTGCAGGCCCAGGACAAGCGGCCGCTGCCGCCATCGGAAGCCAAGGCCGCGTTCCTGAAACTGCTCGACCGGCTCCTCGTGAATCCCGACGTCAAGAACGATGCCGAGCCTGTCGAGAAGAATGGGCTCACGCAATACCGCTGGTCGTTCGCCAGCGAGAAGAAAGCGGATGGAACATTCGAGCGAGTGCCGGTGCTGGCGGTCGTGCCAACGGGAATGAAAGACAAGTTGCCGGTCATCATCGTGCTGCACGGCACGGGAGGCAGCAAGGAACGAATGATCGGCTGGCTGAACGAATTCGCGAAGCTAGGGCTGGAGGCGATCGCCATCGACGCCCGCTATCACGGCGGCCGCAGCCTCTCCATGAAAGGATCCGCGTCGTACGTCGCGGCCATCACCAGAGCGTGGCAAACCAAGCCCGGCCAAGCTCACGAACATCCTTTCTACTATGACACGGTCTGGGACCTCTGGCGGCTGGTGGATTTACTCCGAGTCTCGAAGGATCGCCGGGCCATCGGCATGATGGGCGTCAGCATGGGCGGCATCGAGACGTGGCTGGCGGCTTCGGTTGACGATCGGGTGAAGGTCGCGGCGCCGCTGATCGCGGTGCAGAGTTTCCGCTGGTCTTTGGAGAACGACCGCTGGCAAGGGCGGGCCAACACGATCAAGGCAGCCCACGAAGCTGCCGCTCGCGATCTCGGCGAATCCAAGGTCAATCGCAGAGTCTGCCGGGAATTGTGGGCAAAGTGGTGCCGGGCATCGTGGACGATTTCGACTGCCCGAACCTGCTTCCGCTGTTCGCCGGCCGAGCGCTGTTCATTAGCGGCGGCGATCAGGACGCGAACTGCCCGATCGAGGGCGCCCGCCTGGCGATCCGCGCCGCCGAGGCCGCCTTCGCCAAGTCCGGCGACAAGCGGAAACTAGAGGTCCACATCGGCGAGAAGCTCGGCCACTCCGTTACTGAGGAGCATCGCAAGGCCGCCGCGGCGTTCTGCGTGAAGTGGCTCAAAGAGTGATCCGGCGAGCGGACTCGCATTCGCTGTCCAGTTAAGGTCGGTAGTGGCAATCGAAGGCGGAGGCAGTCATGCGCCACACGACAGCCGAGGGTTACAGTTACGAATCGGTATCCGTGGTTGACGGCCGGCCGCCGTTTCCCGAGATGCTTCTCGCGCGATCGCAGCTCTTGCTGAATGCGACGCTGAGCCTCTTTCCCAGCGGAAGCCAAAAAGCCGGGCTCGCCTTTCGAGTCGCCGAGAAGTACCCGATTCACGGCGTCCGCGCCGAGGCGGCGGCCGACGCCATCGGCGTTTCTCCCGTCGACCTCCTGGTCGCCAATCTCTGTTACGACATTCTGCTTGGCACGACGGCGATGGGTTGCTCGACGCTGGCGCTGGCCGGACCGGACGGCCCCACACTTGCCCGCAACATGGACTGGTTTCCCGCCGAGAAGATCGCCAAAGCGAGTTGTCTGGTTCGGGAAGACTTCGGCGTAAATGCCGGGTTCATCGGGTTGCTCGGGGCGGTGACGGGGCTTTCGAAGCGCGGGTTCGGCATCTCCGTGAATGCCGTCTTCGGCAACCCCGATCCCGATGGCTACCCGATGCTGCTCTTCCTCCGGCACGTCCTCGATTCGGCAACGGATTTCAACGACGCCCTCACAATTGTGGAGCGCGAACCGCTGATGTCGAGCGGCATCATCACGCTCGTGGGCACCGCGAATGACGAGCGCGCGATCGTGGAACGCACGCCGCGGGAAGCATTCGTGCGGCGGGCGAAAGGCCAGGAACCGCTGATCGCCACCAACCACTTCCTGAAGCTGGCTCGCCCCGAAGCCTGCTCGCGATATGAATTCCTTAACGCCCAGAAGGAGATTCGTTCGCCGCTGGAAGTGCTCACGAGTCGAACTGTGCTACAGGAAATCACGGCCCAGCACATCGTGATCCACCCGAGCAAGCAATCGATCGAGATGTTCGTTCCCAGCCATCTGCTGCCCGAGGGCGTTCGTGAGGATGTGAGCGCCGCGGATTTGCGTCGTTTCCTGGGGTAGAGCCATCGTGCAAATGCCGAGCGTGCGTTTCGTCTCCCAACATTCTCCGGGTGGATAGTCGCGGTTGGGAGGCGGGCTTCCCCTTTCGCGGAGCAATCGGCACAATCGGGGGCTTGAAGCCGAGAGACCACGGCAGAGCCCCAAGAGGCCGTCCATGACCCTGTTCGAAATGATCGCGTGCTTGCTCGTTCTTGCCGCTTTCTTCAGCTATGTGAACTATTCGATACTCAAACTTCCACCGGCCATCGGTCTGGTGGCCCTGAGCCTGGCCGGCTCGCTGGTCCTGATCCTCGTGAGCTTCGCCGCCCCGCAGATGGAAGTCAAAGCCCGGGAATTCGTCCACCGCATCGACCTGAACCAAACGTTTCTTCACGGGATGCTCGGGTTCATGCTGTTCGCCGGATCCTTGCACATCAATCTGGAGGAACTGGCCACCCGAAAGTGGGCCATTTTAATTCTCTCGACCGTCGGTGTCGTGATTTCCACCACCGTGGTCGGACTGCTGGCCTGGGGGGTTCTCAACGCTGCCGGAGTCCCGGCCCGTTTGATCTACTGCCTGCTCTTCGGTGCGCTGATCTCTCCCACCGATCCGATTGCCGTCCTGGCGATCCTCCGCCAGGCGGGAGTACCAAAGGCGATGGAGATCAAGATTGCCGGGGAATCACTTTTTAATGACGGGGTGGGGGTAGTTGTTTTCGTCGGGCTGTTCGAGATCGCCGTCGGGACTGCGGAGTTCGACCCCTGGCAGCTCGCCGGCTTGTTTCTTTGGGAGGCGGTGGGAGGAGCGGCAACGGGATTCGGTTTGGGCTGGATCGTCTACCGAATGCTCCGATCGGTCGATAACTACCAGGTCGAAGTTCTGCTGTCGATTGCGCTGGTCGCCGGCGGATATTCCCTGGTCAACGCACTGCACATGTCCGGGCCGATCGCGATGGTCGTCGCCGGCCTTCTGATCGGGAACGTCGGCCGCGCCTACGCCATGTCCCCGTCCACGCGCGAGCACCTGGACACCTTCTGGGAACTACTCGACGAGATCCTGAATGCGATCCTGTTCGTGCTGATCGGCCTGGAAGTTCTGGCGCTGGCAATCACCGGAACCTATCTGCTGGCCGGGGTGGCGGCTGTCCCAATCGTGTTGTTGGCTCGCCTTGTGTCCGTGGCCGCGCCGGTAGCCGTGATGCGCCGGCGGTCCCGATTCGCCCGCTACACGGTTCGCGTGCTCACCTGGGGCGGACTGCGGGGAGGCATCTCGGTCGCACTGGCCTTGTCGCTGCCCCGCGAAGCGAACGGCGAGCCGATCGGCGAACGGGGGGCCATCGTTATGATGACTTACGTCGTCGTCGTGTTCTCCGTTCTGGTGCAAGGTCTTACGATCGGCCCGCTGACGCGCCACTGGCTTCGGCAGCCGAAGGGTCACAAGCCCTCAGCGGGCGGACACGCCACCGGTGTCGGCGAACTGAACCCCCGAGGATCGAATGCAGGCTCGGCGTGAGCGAACGCCGACTGCTACAATTCCGGCATGCCCGCCGTGTTGATTATCGACGATGAGGAGCCGATTGCGTGGGCGCTCAAGCGCGCCTTCGAGCGCGATGGTTTCCGCGTGGCCGTGGCGGCGTCCGCCGAGGCCGGCCTGAAGCAAGCCGCGGCCAGCCGGCCCGATGTGATTTTCCTCGACGTGCGCCTGCCCGGTATGGACGGTCTGGCGGCGCTGTCCGAGTTGCGACGAACAGCGCCCGACGCCGCGATACTCGTCATTACGGCCCACGGGAACTTGAACACCGCCGTTAAAGCCGTGGAAGGCGGCGCGTTCGATTACCTCGCCAAGCCGTTCGACCTGGCGCATGCGCTCGACGCCGCGCGGCGCGCGCTGCACCGCGCCCCGCCAGCCGAAGCCGCTTCCCCGGCTGCCGACCACGATGCTTCACCCGATGCCATCGTCGGCACGAGCCCCGTGATGCAGGGGATCTTCAAGCGGATTGCCCTGGTGGCCGCGACTGAAGCGTGCGTGCTGATCACGGGCGAAAGCGGCACGGGCAAGGAACTGGTCGCCCGCGCGGTGCACGCCAACAGCCCCCGCCGCGACCGGCCGTTCCTGCCCGTGCATATTGCCTCCATGAATCCGAATCTGGTCGAGAGCGAACTGTTTGGCCACGTCAAAGGGGCGTTCACCGGCGCCGAGAAACCGCGACAAGGCTTGTTAGCTCTGGCCGACGGCGGCACGGTGTTCCTCGACGAGCTCGCCGACATTCCGCTTCCGGTCCAGGCCAAGCTGCTCCGCGTGCTCGAACGCAAGGAGCTTCTGCCGGTCGGCGGCAACCAGTCGGCGAGCGTCAATGTGCGAATCATCTCCGCCACGCACGGCGACCTCTCCGCCGCGGTCCGCGACGGCCGCTTCCGCCACGACCTCTTCTTTCGCCTCAACGTCTATCCGATCCACTTGCCGCCGCTGCGCGAGCGCGTGGCCGACGTAGCGCTTCTGGCGCAGCACTTCCTGCGGCGGCTTGGCATTGCCAACCCGGCGGCCGTCCTTCCGATGGCGACCCTTTCGTTCCTGCAATCGCGCCCGTGGCCGGGGAACGTCCGCGAACTTCGCAACTCCCTGGAGCATGCGGCGATCGAGGCGCGCGGCGGGCCGCTTCTGCCCGAACACTTCCCGGCAGAGGCGCATGCCGGCGGCGCTGGAACCATCGACGACCGCCTGCGGTCGCTCATCGTCGAATGGGTGCGCGATCGGGTTCGCCGTGCCGGCCGCGAGGAACCGGCCGACCTTTACCAGAAGCTGGTCGATGCCGTGGAACCGGCGATCGTGGACGAAGTGCTCCGCCAACTCGATGGCAATCGGCTCGTCGCCGGCCGCTGGCTCGGCCTGGCGCGAGCCACCGTCCGCAAGATGATCCGCAAGCACCACCCCGCCGCCGACGAACCCGACAGCGACGAATGACCTTTGAGCCGCGACTCGACCCCTCGCATCGCCAAATTCAGCTCGTATCGCCACACCGTTCATTTTTTGATACATAATTGCGAACGGAATCACTCACTTTTCGCCAGGATCGGTCCATGCTTAGCCGCCCCACTCTCGATCTATTTATCGTCTCTTGGCTCGTCCTCTTCCTCGAACTTACCTGCATTCGCTGGTTTCCATCGCATATCGTCTTTTTGACGTTCTTCACGAACATCGTGCTCTTGGCCTGTTTCGTGGGAATGTCCGTAGGCTGCCTGGCGGCGCGCAACAGCAGCCGCTACCTGCGGCAAACCCCGATGTGGCTGTTGCTCGGCGTCCTGCTCGGCCTGGTGATCGAAGCCAACCGGGACCGCTTGCTCCCGCTCATCGCCATCGGCGACCGCAAGAACAGCGATCAGGTCTTTTTCGGGGCGGAAGCCGGAGACAGCTTGCCGTTCCGGGTGCCAGTCGAATTCGTCGCGGGGGCGTTCTTTCTGCTCATCGGCGCCGTCATGGTGGGGCCGGGGCAGGAGATGGGGCGAGCCTTCAACCGGGTGACGAGCCGCACGCGGGCCTACTCGGCGAACCTGCTCGGCAGCCTGGCGGGGATCGGTTCGTTCGCGGCCTGCTCCTACCTGCAGTTGCCGCCCATCGTCTGGTTCGCCGCCTCCAGCCTCGGCATCGGCTTCCTGCTCATCCGCCCGGACGAAACCAACGAAAGCGACGCCGGGCGCGAGCGGACCGCCATTATCCCGCTCACCCTGCTCGCCTGCTGCGTCGGCCTTAGCTCGATTACTTCAGGGTTCGGGATCGTTCACCACCGCGCCGTTTTTTGGTCGCCGTACTATCGCATCGATTTCGAAGTGGATAACCATCTGATCGAAACGAACCTGGTGGGCCACCAGATTATCGAACCGCGGAATCGCGTGCCGATCGCGCCGAATGCGAACTACGCGCTCCCGTATCTGCTGCATCGCGACTTGACGGGAAGCGACGGTCGGCCGGTGTGGAAGCCGTTCAAGAAAGTGCTGATCATCGGGGCGGGCAGCGGCAACGATGTCGCCCGCGCATTGCAGTGGCTGGGCGACGATAAGGACGCGTGGATCGACGCCGTGGAGATCGATCCGGTGATCCAGCGGCTCGGCGCCTTGCACCATCCGGACGCTCCGTACAAGGATAGCCGGGTCCACGTGCACCTGAACGATGGGCGGAACTTCCTTCGCAGCGCTCAACCGGAAACGTACGACCTGGTGATCTTCGCGCTCGTCGATTCGCTGGTACTCCAACTCGGCTCGGGGAACATGCGGCTCGAAAGCTATCTGTTCACGGAGCAAGCCCTGGAAGACGTGCGGCGGGCACTCAAGCCGAGCGGCTTGTGCGCGATCTACAACTACTTCCGCCACGGTTGGCTGGCGGCGCGGATCAATGCCGAACTGGCCCAGGTGTTTGGCGTCGAGCCCGCGGTGATCGTGCTGACTGCCGAACCGAAGGACAATATCAAGCTGGCCGACACCGATGCGGCAATCGCCTTCACGGCGTTTTTGGCCGGTTCCAAGGAAGTGATCGACCCGCTGCGGAAGAAGTTCCAGGAGAACGGCAACAGCTACTGGCTGCCGGGGGATCGGCCGCCGCATCCGACGGGCACGATCGGGCACTTCGGATTGCAGAAACCGGGACCGCTGCCGCCGCCGCCGAAGGAAGCTGCATCGATCAACCCGCACGTGATTCCCACCGATTGGCGGGCCCTGCGCGTCGCGGCGGTGGAACCGCTGGGCAAGTTGCCGCTGGCCACGGACGACTGGCCGTTCCTCTACGTCCGCGAGCCGGGCATACCGCTGGTGACCTGGCGCGGCATGGTCGTTATGGCCGTACTCTCGCTCGTGCTGTGGTTCCTCTATCGGCCCAGGAACCCTGTAGGTCGGGCTGTGCCCGACTTTGACGACTCCTTGACGACCTCAACGAAGATGTCGGGCACTGCAACCAAGATGTCGGGCACAGCTCGATCTACGGATGCCCAACTCGGCCTCATGCTCCGCAGCTTCTTCCTTGGGGCCGGCTTCATGCTCGTCGAAACCAAGGCCGTCGTGCAAATGGCCCTGCTGTTCGGCAGCACGTGGATGGTCAATACCGTGGTGTTCGCAGCGATCCTGGTGATGAGCCTGGCCGGAACGCTGTTCGTGGCGAAGTTCACCCCGAAACGCCTGGAGCTCTTCTACATGGGCTTGTTCGCGGCGGCGGCCGTGGCCATTGCCGTACCGCTGGACACTTTCCTTGGCATGGATCGCTCGGTACAAATTGCCGCGTCGTGCGCCCTGGTGTTCGCGCCAATCGCCTTCGCTGGGGTGATTTTCGCCACGACATTCGCCCGGTCGAGGCAACCGGATCGCGTCTTTGGGGCGAATGTGGCCGGTGCGCTCCTGGGGGGAATTGCCGAGAATGCCTCCGTGTTTCTTGGCTTCCAGTATCTATTGTGCGTGGCCGTCGGATTTTACCTCTTGTCGGCGGCCTTCGGGAACCGCACACTGTTCGCTAACCCGGAGCGGCATGGCGTATAATAAAGCATCCCTCACCGCGGTTGGATCGCGGCGGTATTTGGTGGCACAAGCATTCGTGCCTGTGCGTAAAGCTTGCACAGACAAGAATGTCTGTGCCACCAAATAATAACCCCGGAGACTCTCCATCATGGCCGACATGAGCGACGAGGAGCCCGGCGAAATCAGCAGTGGGTCAGGGCGGCGGCGGGGAAGGACGGCATTCCCCGGCGTCGCGGCAGTCAGAAGCGGGCGCGAGACCCTCTCCGTCGAACTCGCCCTGACCATTTTCCGACAGATGGTGCGCACGCGGGCCCTCGAGGAACGCGGCATCAAGATGTCCAAGTCCGGCGAGGCGTATTTCTGGATCGGCGGCCCCGGCGAAGAAGCCACCAACGTCTGCCTCGGCCTACAAGTCCATCGCGGCGTCGGCCCTTCCTTCGATTACCTCCACCTCCACTACCGCAACGCCGGCATCATGCTCGCCATGGGCATGAACCCCATCGATCACATTCGGCAACTCGGCATGCGGGCCACCGATCCGCACTCGCGCGGCCGCAACTTCGTCGGCCATTACTGCATCCCGAAATGGAATGTTCTCCCGGTCACCAGCGTGATCGAGGTGCAATACGCGATGGCCCCCGGCACCGCCCACGTCCAAAAGCGGCACGGCGGCGAAGGCATTTCCATCGTGATTGGCGGCGAGGCCGGGACCGCCGAGGGCGATTTCGAAACTTGCCTGAACTGGAGCACCCGGCCCGGCAACGAATTGCCCGTGCTCATGGTCGTCACCAACAACCGCTACGGCATCTCGACCGACTTGCACGACGTTCACGCCAATCGCCCCGTCGCCGATCGCGCTCTTCCGTATGGAATTGAAAGCGCCACGGTGAATGGAAACGATCCGATCGCCACGTGGCATGCGATCGACCGGGCCATGCGCTATTGCCGCCGCGAGCGAAAGCCTTACTTGCTGGAAGCGATGGTCAGCCGGTTGCACGGGCATTCGTCGTCGTCCGGAGCGCAGCGAAACTGGACCGAGACCGATCCGCTGGCCCTGTTCGAGCAGAAGCTGATCGACGACGGGGCGATCGACGTGTCGGCGGTAAAGGCTCTCAAAGACGATGCCAAGGCGGAAATCGACGCGGCGGTCGTGGAAGCGATGAGTGAACCGCCGCCGACCCCGGACGATGTGAACAAATTCACCTATGCCCCGAGTCCCGTGGATGCGGTCTACCCACGCGACTTCACCGGTCTTCCGCGCGGCTGCTGATTCCTTTCCCATGTTCCATCCGGTACGTCGTTTGCGGATCATGCTCGGTGAGTTCACCGGGGAGCATGCCATGAGCCGCACAGCGATTTCCAAGAACGGTAAGCCGCGAACGGCTGCCGGGAAGAAGTACGACACACTCAAGGAATACGAGGGGCATCTCTACACGGGCATGGCCATCGGCCGCCACCACAAATGGTATTACGACCAGGGCGAGTGGAAGGAACAGAAGATCACGCCGGAGAAGTGGCAGTTCAATTACAGCGTGACCAAGCGCCGCGCCGGCCACGCCCCGGAAGGCTCCGGAGTCCCCGTGGGGACTGAATATCACTGGTTCATTTTGGCCCATCAAACGGCGAAAAAAGAGAACGCCAACGACTATACCACTTCGATGAATGGTGTGAAGTTCAAGCTGGCCCACAAGCGCGCGGATACGGGAAAGTGGAGTGCCGGCGAGAAGGCCCAGCGCCACCGCCTCATCAAGTTGCTCGAAGAGACGATCGATCGGCTGCGGGCCGAGGATCTCGAGAAGAGTAAGGCGAAGAAAAACGATCGCGCCCGATGAAACGAATGGTCAAGGATCGGAAAGCCGGTTCCATCATTTCGGAGCTTCCTTCCCCTTCTGATCCAGCAAGTAGCCGATTAACTGGAAGAACTCGGCCTCGGGGATCGTTTCGCCGAAGTTTGCCGGCATCGGCGACAGCATCGTCTCGCGGTTCTTCTCGATCTCCTTGGTCGGCACGCGAAATTCCTTGCCCAGCTCGTCCGCCATGACCAGCACTTCCCCGTCGACGCGGAGCATCAGGCCGGTCTTGGTAGTGCCGTCGGCGAGGTTGAGCACGCGGGCGCGGAACGCGGCATCGACGTTGCGGTTCGGGTCGAGTGTGTCTTCGAGCAGGCGTTCCAAACCGCGGACGCCGATGCCATCGAGGTTCGGGCCGACCTTGCCGCCCGCCTCGCCGATCTTGTGGCAGGCGGCGCAGTGCTTGGTAAACAGCTTCGCCCCGGCGTCCTTGTCGAACTTCGCCGCGGTGAAGCGAGTCGTTCGCAGTTTAATGAGGTCGGCGAGTTTCTTGTCGGCCGGTTGCAACCCGCGGGTCAGTTCGGCGACTTGCTTGTCGAGGTTGGCGATCCGCGCCGCCCGCAGCCGGTCGAGCACTTGCTTCTCTTGCAGCACGCGGGGCGGGGCTTTGCCTTGTTTCACGGCTTCGAGAAGAATTTCGCCGCCAGCTGCGTTCCCCGCCAGGGCCGTGGCAATCACGACGCCGGAACGATACGGCACGCTCTTGATGGCGTCCTTGGCGGCTTGCTTGTGGTTGCGGTCCGCGGACGCCGCGAGAACGAGTGCGGCCCGTTCGCGGAGAGGCAGTGAAGTGTCCGGCGCGTCGATTAGGCTGACGGCGCTCGTGTAGCCGAGTTTGCGGTCGATCGCAACGAGAGCCTCCAGCGCGCCGGAGCGGATTTCAATGGGCTGCTTTTCTTCCCTGAGGAGCTGCGTGAGTTGTGCGATTGGGTAGAATCGTTCTTTGCCCCGGTATTGAAGGTCCGCGGGAAGCACCGGAACCAGATCGGCGAGCAGCTTAAACGCGGCCAGCCGCGTGTCCTTCGAGCCCTTTTCAATCTCCAGCTGGATTCGCGCAAGGATCGCTCCCGCATCATCACCGCTGAGGCGCTCCATGGCTCGAGTGCGCACGCCGTGGATGAGCCGCTGGACGCGGGCAAAACACACAGAAGCGTTCATTTCGGTCATAATGAGTCGGACGACAACTCTCCGATCTCGCGACAATCCGTGACGGCCGATATGCTCGATCGCATCCGATAACTTGCCGTCGGCCAAGGCCTGGTCTCTCAAGCAGTTGGCCAGATACGCGGCCGCATTCTGATCCGCGATTGCCAGGGCAACATCCGCTATCGTCGCCTTGAATTTCTTGTCCATCGCGCTGACCGCTTGCCAGCTTTCCTTATTGCCACTGCGTAGGCAGTTCCGCAGGGCGATGCGAGCCGCGTGCCGCAGCGTGGCGTCGCCGGCCGGAATCTTGCCGAGCATTTCCACGAGCGGTTTCACGAAGTCGGCATGCGGATGAGCGGCGATGGCTTCGACTATTGCACATTGGGCGTGTGCGCTTCGAAAGGCAACAGTTTGAGCTTCGGCTCTCGGGTCTTCGCGAGTTTTCAGCATTCCGACAAGTAGTTTGCGTTCGCCCTCACCAAGCTTCGACCGCGTCTGCAATCCCTTGGCGATTCCAACTGCCAGCTCGATACCCGCGGCCGGATCTTTATGTTCGATTGTGATAAGTGCGAAGAAACCATCGTAATCGGTATCACGTTTCAGGATGCCGGCATGTTCCGCTAACATGGCGAATGGCACGTACACCTTGGCCTGCGATTTAACTCCGGCGTCATCGCCGCCTTTCATTTGCGGGAAAGCGCTCCACCATTCGCCCTTCCGCACCAGAAATTGATCCGCTGCCGCCATGCGCACGCTGATGTTCGGATGCTCGAGTAACTTCACCAGTTCCGCCGGCGTGTTCTTCGTCAAATCCGTATACGCCATCTGCGGAGCTCCGGTCGGTGACGCTCCCGGCTCGCCTGGCTTGGCTCCCGGCTCGCCCTTGTACACCACGCGCCAGATGCGGCCGTGGTCGTGGTCGCGCTGTGGGTGCGTCAGCGGCACCTCGTAATGCCCGATGATCTTGTTGTAAAAGTCGTTCACGTAGATCGCGCCGTCCGGACCCAGCTTGATGTCCACGGGGCGGAACCACGGGTCGTTGCTCTTGATGAGATCGGGCTGCTGCACGGCCCGCGGCGTCGCGCCGGTCCAGGCCACCTTGCAGTAGTGAACGCGGCTCGTCACCACGTTGCCGAGAAACATGCCGCCCTTGTACGACGCCGGGAAATGGTCGGCGTCGTACCACGACACGCCGCACAGGCCGGTGCCGCCCGGATCATAACCGAACATCACCGGGCCGAAGCCGAGACCATCGTGCGGCTTGCCGAAACTCTCGTAGACCGCCCCCGGAATTAGTTGAGTGATCGGCTTCGAGTGGCAATCGGCCGTGTACAGGTTAAACCACGGATCGACGCACATGCCGAACGGGTTCACCTGGCCGCGGGTATACACCTCGATGCGGCTGCCATCCGGACGGAAGCGGAACGTGTTTCCGGATTGCATATGGACCTGGTGGCCGTCCTTGCCCTGCACGGTGGAATCGTTGTTGAAGCCGTGGCAGGCATAAACCCAGCCGTCCGGCATCAGCGTGAACGAGTTGTACATGCCGTGCGTGTCGCGGTTGCCGAACCCGGTGAACAGCACTTCCTTCTTGTCCGCCTTGCCGTCGCCGTTTGTGTCCGTCAGCTTCAAGATTTCGCCGACGCTCGACACGATGCACGACTGGCAATCGGGCAGCGGCAAGATGCCGATGGGGATGTTGAGGTCCGCGGCGAAGGTTTGCACTTTCTTCGCTTTGCCCTGGGCATCGAAGTCCGACAGGATGAACAGCTTATCGGTCGATTTGCCCTTCGGAGCGGGGAACGGGTAGTGGTACGAGGTGGTGACCCAGATGCGCCCCTTGGCGTCGAAGGCCATTTGCATGGGCTTCTGGATGTCCGGTTCGCTGGCGACGAGCTGCACCTCGAACCCGTCGGGTACGACGAGTTTCTTCTGTTCCTCGGCGGGGCTCAGAGCGTTGGTCGGGGCGACGAGGGCCGGTTGCTGGGCGTTCAGTGTGAGTGCGAGTGCGAGTGTGCAGAAAAGGGAGTATGCGAACCGCATCGGAAATCGCTCCGCTGTTCGAGAGAGTCGGTGTGTTAAGCATATCGGTGGCCGCTGGGGAAGTGTAGCCGACTGCGTAGCCGCGACCCAACGGGGAGCGCGATAGTTGCGCGCTCCCCGTTGGGTCGCGGCTACGCCGAGTCAATGTTCCTTCCTCTCCCTGCGCGCTTGCGTCTTCCTGCCGCGGCGATAACCCTTGGCCGGGTTCGCGACCGCGTGGTAGTGGTCCGCCTCATCCACCGGCCGGCGCGAAGCCAGCGCTTCCTTTGGCGGCTGGGCCGGGATGAGCCCCTCGCAGCCGCCGATGAGATCCTCGCGGCCGGCTTCCATCAGCGCGTCGCGGACGGCGAACCAGTTCTCCGGCTTGAAGAACTGCATGAGCGCCCGCTGCATTTTGCGATCGCGCATGCCCCTGGCAATCGCGACCGGTTGCTTCGTGAACGGGTCGAGGCCCGTGTAATACATGCAGGTGGCGATGTCAGGCATCCTCCGCATGTAGTGGTATTCTGGTGTCCGGAGGCGATGTACACGCGCCCGCCGCCAGCAATGATACCTGTTCTGCTGGCTGAGGACGGATAGTGCCCGGTGCTAGGGCGACTCAGATCGGCTCCGCTGCCTTGATGCGAGCGAGGATAGCGGTGACATTATCCTTTCCACCCGCCGAATTGGCCTCAGCCACCAAACGTTCGCATGCCCCCTGCGGCTCGTGTTCCTCGCGAAGAATGCATGCGATCCGGACGTCGGAAACCATCTCCGTCAAGCCGTCAGAGCAGAGTAGCACCACGTCAGCGTCGTGAAGGTCGAGGCTGTGCAGTTCTACCCGAACTCCCGTTTCGGACCCGCCCAAGAGGTTGGTCACGACGTGCCGGTAAGGGTGCTTCGACTGGCTCTCCGGCGGGAGAATTCCGTGCCGGACCATCTCGGCAGTGACGGTGTGATCCTGCGTCAGTTGTTGCAGTTTCCCGCCCGAGTAGAGGTAGCACCGGCTGTCGCCGGCGTGGGCCACGAACAGCCGCCAGTTGACGGCGAACGCGAGCGTCAGAGTGGTACCCATGCCACGCCACTCGGGGTGCTTGACTGTCTCCTCGAAGATGCGGGAGTCGGCTTCGAATAGGGCGGCTTGGAGTTCCTGCAGGGCAGTCTGCTCCTCGCCGGCTTGCAGGTTGGAGAACCGCTTCAGGGTATTGAGTAGGAAGTCCTCGATCGTCCGCACGCTCAATCCGCTAGCGACCTCACCGGCCTCGTTCCCGCCGACCCCGTCCGCGACGAGGAGGACGTACCCCCGGTGGCCGCTGAAGGCAGCTGGGGGCTGCGGGAGGTTCGTGTGGCGAACACGGAGCCTCCTGGTCAGCTCCGCCACGGCGAAGGAGTCCTCGTTGGACTCCCGCACCCGGCCGCGGTCACTCAGGCCGTAGCACTCCAGGGCGAAGGGGGGGCGGGGGGCTGCGGACGTCGGGTTGGGCTGTAAAGTGATCATGGGCGTTGGGGGGAAGAGGGTGAAGGAATAAGGCGGGCAGCGACGTGCGGCCGCCCGAGTGCGTTCACCGCGCCGCACCCGCCTCCGCGACCAGTCGGGCCGCGCGCGGGAACAGGATGTTGTTCTCCTTGTGGACGTGTGCGTGCATGTCCGCTTCCAGTTCGGCGAGGCCGGCCATCGCGGCGCGGTAGGTGTTGCACCCGTCCGCGGGCACCGCGTACCCGCCGGTCAACCGCCGCATCTCCGCCAGTGCCCGGCCGGCGTCGTCGTGCTCCGCCTCCAGCACCCCGATCGGCTGTAGGACAAACGGCGTCGGCGCTTCCTCACCCGAGTCGGTGCGGGCGATCAGCGGGAACAGCACCCGCTCCTCCTTGGCCATGTGAGCGGACAGTTCGTCGGCAAAGGGCTCGAAGAGGGCCAGCACATCCCGAAGCTCGGGATGCCGGCCGCCGTGGACCCGAGCCAACTTCGCGAGCAGATCCCGGAGTCGCGGTAGTTCGCGATGGAGGAATGCATGGTGGGTCGCGACGATGTGGTCGCTCAGGTCGGCGAGAGGAACTTCCCGCCAGTCCACCCCTTCTGCCGCGGCCGTCGCATCGTCCGCGGCCAGCCGGGCGCGGACGACCTCCTCGGCCACTCCGCGCCGCGCGCAGGCCTCGGCGAGCGTCAGTTTCCCGCCGCAGCAGTAGTCGATCCCCAACACTTCAAACACGCGGGACCGGGACGGCCGCTCGGCAACCATGTCCCCAACCGTCATCGTGATCGTCATGGCAATGCTCCCGAATCGTGGAGTGAATTGTATTTCGGACAAGTTTATCCTATTTTATCCCTCGGGGCTGACGGTGGCGATCCGAATTGTGAAATTCCGTTCCGGGGTTGCAGGCGGATCGAACGGGAATACGACTGTTACAGGCGAAGCTGGGGACGGGGAGGGTGCGGGAACATGGGCGGCCGCGAACAACTCCGGGCAGTCGCATGGGGCCTGTTCTGGTCCGGCTTGCTCGCCGTCGCCATCTTCGTCGGGTCGCGAAACCTCCGGCACATCGACGCGGCCTTGGTCGGCTACACCTTCGCGTGCCTCTTCGCCGCGTTCGCCGTCTCCTACCGGTACGCGATGTGGCTGCAGCGGCCGCCGACCCGCCTCTACTGGCGGCGGGGGTGGCAGGCGTTCCTCAAGCCCGGCTACTTCTGGGCGAATCTCAATCACTTGGCCGGACGATTCGTGCGCCTCTTCGCCCTGAATCTGCACATCCTTCGGCGGAGCAAGCCCCGCGGAGTGGCCCACCTTCTCATCATGTGGGGGTGCGTCCTCGCCGCCGCGATCACCTTCCCGCTCGTCTACGGGTGGGTGTTCTTCGAGACGGTGCCGGGCGACCTCGCCACGTACCGGGCGTTCGTGTTCGGAACGCCGCTCTTCGACTTCGGGCACGACTCGCTCGTCGGGCACCTGATCTTCCACGGGCTCGTCTGGTCGGCGCTGCTCGTCATCCCCGGTGTGCTGATCGCCTTCAACCGGCGGATGAAGGACCACGGGGCCGCCGCCCTCCAGGACTTCCAGGAAGACATCCTGCCGCTGTTCCTCCTGTTCGCCATCAGCGTGACCGGGCTGCTCTTGACGGTGAGTTACACGTGGATGAAGGGGTACGGCTATGAGTTCCTGGCCGTTCTGCACGCGGTCACCGTGATCTTCACACTGCTGTGGCTGCCGTTCGGGAAGTTCTTCCACATCTTCCAGCGGCCGGCACAACTGGGCGTGAAGTTCTACCGGGATGTCGGCGGGCAGGAGGAACCGGCGAGGTGCGCACGGTGCTCCGGGCCGTTCGCCACGCCGACCCACGTCGCCGACCTGATCCAGGTCGAGGCCGAACTCGGGTACGACTATACGATGCCGGGGGCGGAGCCTATGCACTACCAGCACGTCTGCCCGGCGTGCCGGCGGAAGCTGTTGGCGCTCGCCCAGCACGCGGCCTGGCACCCCGAACCGCAGGAGGTCGGCACCCATGGCCGCTGAAGCCCGCGACACCCCGGAACTCCTCGCGACGTTCGGCCCGCTCCGGGCGTACCAGTCCGGCCAACGGCTGGACACGACCGTGGACCCGGACCGGCTGGTCAAGACCCACTGCTGCTTCTGCGGCCAGCAGTGCGGAATTCAACTCAAGGTGAAGGGCAACCAGGTGGTCGGGTTCGAGCCGTGGCTCGACTTCCCGTTCAACAAGGGCATGCTCTGCCCGAAGGGCGTGCGCCGCTACCTGCAAAGCTCCCACCACGACCGGTTGACCTCGTCCTACTTCCGCGACCCGTCGCGGCCGGATGGGTTCCGGGCGGTCCCCTACGGCGAGGCGATCGGGCGGGTGGCGTCCGAGATCCAGCGCATCCAGTCGAAGTACGGCAACGACGCCTTCGCCGTGCTCGGCGGGGCGAGCATGACGACCGAGAAGTGCTATCTGCTCGGCAAGTTCGCCCGCGTGTGCCTGAAGACGAAGTACATCGACTACAACGGCCGGCTGTGTATGGTGTCGGCCGCGGCGGGGAACAAGAAGGCGTTCGGGATCGACCGGGCCGGTAACCCGATGGCGGACATCCCGCTCGCCGAGGTCATCTGGATCGGCGGGGCGAACGTCGCCGAGTGCGCCCCGATCACGACCAGCTACATCTGGCAGGCCCGCGAGAACGGGGCGCGGATCATTAACGTCGATCCGCGGATCACCCCGCTCGCCCGCACCTGCGACCTGATTCTCCCAGTCAAACCGGGGCGGGACGCGGCTCTGTTCGCCGGCATCCTGCACCTGATGATCGACAACGACTGGCTCGACCACGAGTTCATCAACAACCACACCGTCGGGTTCGAGAAGGCGGCCGAGGCGGTGAAGGAGTGGGCCCCGCGAAAGACGGCCGAGGTGACTGGGATCGCGGAGAAGGCGATCCGGCAGGCGGCCGAGTGGTGGGGCACCGCGAAGACCAGCTTCCTGATGCACGCGCGCGGCATGGAACAGCACGTCCACGGGGTGAACAACGTCCTGGCGTCGATCAACATCGTGCTCGCGAGCGGGCGGATCGGCCGGCCGGGGTGCGGATACAGCACCATCACTGGCCAGGGGAACGGCCAAGGCGGTCGCGAGCACGGCCAAAAAGCAGATCAACTGCCCGGCGGTCGGGACATCGAGAACCCGGAGCACCGCCGGTTCGTCGCCGACATCTGGGGCGTACCGGAACC
>DATNBQ010000441.1:0-7894 GCA_035571955.1 Urbifossiella sp.
GGAATGTTACGCTTTTTACGACTCAATTCCCGGAAGGAGCATCATCATGCAAGCGACCCACCCAAAGGCCGGCTTTCGGCCGCAAGCGGCCTCGATCGGTTCAAGTCGGAAGTCGATGCGAGATCGCCAGTTGCGTCAAAACTGGAAGGTGAATGATGGCCGCGCGGCCGCGCTGCGGCGAAGCGAAGAAAGTCGCGAAAGGCACAGGCATCATGGCACTTACGGCAAATGCGCGACTGCCTCGAAGCAAAAAAAGCGGCCTCCAATTTTTAATTGCCGCGAAAAGATCGAGGATTTCCGCAAAGAGGGGGGTATTAGCGGCCATTTACGGCCGAGAATCGGCTTGACTGGCGGTTCCAAGAACGATGAATTCGACTCGATCTGCTGGGCGGATAAAACCCACCCACTTTCCAGCTGCTTACCCCGTCCATCCACGGATTTGTTTTTTCTACTCTGTGTCTCTGTGTCTCTGTGGTTAGTCCTGAACTCGGATCGCGCGGCGGAGCCAGCGGCGCAGGCCGAGGATGCCAAGACCAATAAGGCCCGCGGCTGCCGTCGTCGGTTCTGGGACACTGCTGGGCGGTCCGGAAGGCGGGTTGCCGGGGGGGTTGGGCCCATCGCCGGGGCCGCCGCCCGGGTTGGGCGGGCCGGGCGGAATCGGGATGGGATTGCTCGGCGGGATGATGGGTGGGTCGCCGGGCGATCCCGGCGGCGTGATGATGGTTGGGGGCAGTTGCACCGCCCAGTAGAACGCCGGCGCCGGCCGCGCCGCGGCAAACACCAGAACGGCGGCAAATCCCACGCATAGCCACGTTTTTCGCATCGAAGTTCGCATGCCGTATGTAATCCTCTCATACCGCGGCGAGCTTGCGTTAAGGCCGGGCCTTAGCCCAGCGAGCGGGATTCATGCCATAGGCCCGCCTCGCCGTCAACCCCAGCGGCGGAGCCCCGCGAATTGCGCTGCACGGCAAAGCGGCGACTTTCATCTCTTCGAAAATGCTCGCCGTGGCGCGGCGAATCACTTCTCCACGCGATCCTGAGGGCGACCGCTGCCGCCCCGTTCCGTAAGATGTCTTTTGAGGCTGCCCGCGGTCCAGATTCCCAGCGGATTCCATGCGCCAGAACGTTTACAACGTCCTTATCTTCCTGATCTTGACCGGCGGCCTCATTGCCCTGTGGCTCTACGCCCAAGAACACTGGTTGAAGGACGAGGCGCCCAAACCCGCTGAGAAGGTCGAAAAGAAGGACGACGGCAAAAAGAAAGCGGAGCCGAAAGACAAGAAGAAGGAACAGATCAAGGAGAAGGAAAAAGAAGCCGAGAAGCCGGCTCCCAAGCCGCCGGAAAAGCTCGCCCCTTACGTTCCTCCCACGCTCATCCAACTCGGCGGCGACGGTTTCTATCTGAAACCGATGCTCACCACGCAGGGGGGAAGCGTCCAGCAGATGGTTCTCACCGAGTTCCAGGAAGCCGACCGGCTCGGCCGCGGCGTCAAGAACGGCGCCGATCCCGCGCCGCTCTACCTGATCCCCGGCACCGAACAGATCCACGGCGCGCTTCTCGAAGATAACCCGCCGCTTCCCGATCTCACGCCCGGCCCGGCCCTCGACCCGAATCTCCGCACCACCCCGCCCGAGAAGCGGCTCATCGATCCCTCTTACGCCATCTTCCACTACCCCACCCCCGACGACAATTATCCCGATCCACTCCTCGGCACGACTAACTGGAAGGTCGTCGACCAGCAACTCGATGGCGATGTCCACACTGTGGTCTTCGAGACGGAACTCGCCGAGCCCTTTTTTCTGAAGATTCGCCGCACGTACACGCTGGCCAAGCACGATTACCACGTCGGCATGAAGTTGGAGTTTCGGCGGCTCAAAGGGGGCGAGAAGGGAAAAGGGATCACGCGGTTCCAGATTTCCGGTCCGCGGCGACTCCCCGTGGAAGGCGAATGGTACACGAGCCTGACCCGCGTCGCCCTCATCGGCTGGGAGAACAGCAAGGGAGCGTTCAAGCGACAATTCGAGGACGCGGCCACCATCACGATTCAGCGCGGTGGCGAGAAGGCCGTCAGTGCCGGCGGCGAGAACCGATTCAAATACGCCGGCATAGCCACGCAATCCTTCACCTCGGCCCTCGCCATCGACGATCCCGCGGGCAAGACCAACTGGACCTACGTTCGCTCGACGAGCGAACTCGGCATGATCCCGCCGCCGGATGAGATCAAGAAACTTGAAGACCAGGTCAAGAAGGAACCGGGGGATGCGATCCTGGCAGCGCGATTGGCTCGCATTCGGAACCTGCGCGATCGCCACCTGCCGGAAATGGACGATATCACGTTCCGGGCCGTCACCGAGCCCATCGACCTCGGCCCGGACGAGACGCTCGCGCAGAGTTATGCCATCTACAACGGCCCGACCAAGGTGCGGTTGCTCAAACTGCTCGAGGGCGACAAGAAGGTCGACGACGCGCTCGTCGACAAGTACCACGACGATTTCGGCCTGCGAACGCTCACCGACTATCGTTCCCCGACGGCCATCGGCCGCTTCGCCGAAGCGATTTATTGGACCGATCTCGTCATCCTGTTCACCAATCTCATGCATCTCTTGTTATGGGCCATTCACTACGTTCTCGGCAGCTGGGGCGTCAGCATCATCATACTGACAGTCATGGTGCGGCTCTTGTTGTTTATTCCGAGCCGCAAGCAGACGCAGATGAATCTCAAGATGATGGAGGTGCAGAAGAAACTGAAGCCGGAACTGGACAAGTTGCACGAAAAGTACAAGGACGATTTTCAGACGTACAACCGCGAAAAGACGCGATTGATGTTGCAGCACGGGATGAATCCCTTCTCGGCGATGGGCGGCTGCCTGCTGTTGTTCGCGCAAATGCCCATCATGATGGGACTTTATTATTGTTTGCAAGAGAGCATTTTCTTCCGGCTCGAACCGTTCCTGTGGATCGATAACCTGGCGGCTCCGGACATGACCGTGTGGTGGACGGAGAAGGTGCCGCTCATCAGCGATCCCGACAATCGCCACGGCACATTCTCGTTCCTCTATCTCGGGCCGTACTTCAACATCCTGCCGCTGATCGCCGTCAGTTTGATGTTGTATCAGCAGCACAAGATGATGCCGCCGCCGACGGATGAACAACAAGCGACGCAGCAGCGGATGATGAAGATCATGATGATCGTGGTGGCGTTTATGTTTTATAAGGTGGCGGCGGGGCTGGCATTGTATTTCATTATCAGTACGACGTGGGGATTGATCGAGCGGCAACTGATACCGAAGCCGAAGGTGAAGTTGAGCGATGACGGCGGGCCGGCGTTGCCGCCGCGCGGTGCGGCGAGCGGGCCGGCGGAAACGACCAGGCCGCGCGGGCTGGTCGGCCGCCTCCGCCAGCGAATCCAGGCGAAACTCGAAGAACTTCAGAAGAAGGCCGCCGAGCAATCGGCCCGACAAGTGAAAAATCCCAACCGCCCCGAACCGTTCCGCAAACCCGATCGCAAGAAGAAGCGCAAGTAATTCGCCCATGCTCTTTACAGGAGGTTGCTATGCGAATGCGTGGACTCGTCGTGCTGGCCGCCGGGATTCTCCTGGCTGCCTCGCACCAACCGTCGACCGGCGCTCCGGCCCCGGAGGAGAAAGAAAAGAAAATCGACAAACTCAAGCGCCCCGATCTCAAGTCCAAGGAGTGGAAGAAGCAAAAGTCCGGCCTCGAGATTTGGGACGAGAAGATCGGCAAGGGCGAGGCCGTCGAGAAGGGCGCCAAGGTCAAGGTCCACTACACCGGCTGGCTGACCGACGAGAAGGCCACCATTTTCGACAGCAGCGTCAAGCGCGACGAGCCGATCACGTTCGGATTGAACCAGGTTATCAAGGGATGGCAGGAAGGGATTCCCGGAATGAAGCCGGGCGGGATGCGGTTGCTCAAGATCCCGCCCGAACTGGCGTACGGGAAGCGCGGCGCCGGCCGGGACATTCCGCCGGATGCCACGCTGATCTTCCGCGTCGAATTGTTGGAGTGACTGTGCGCTTTGGGCGGACTGGGGAATTTGCCGATTCGGACCGCGCGCGTTGCATGCCGCGAACTCGGGTTGTAAGCTGAAATTCAACGCGACGCGGGTTTTCGGTCCCCGTACGGACCTGCCTGCACCGGCCCCGGTTGATGGGCCGCTGCCCGGGAGAACGGCGCCATGGCCTTTACGCTCAACATCGGCAAATGCAGCTTGCTCGGCAACTATCGCGAAAACAACGAAGATTCCATCGACGTGCGGCTCTTCCCGGACCTGACCGTGGCCGTGGTCGCCGATGGCATGGGCGGCCAGCAGGCGGGCGAAGTCGCCAGCAAGCGTGCCATCGAGATCGTTCCCCGCGAACTCCGCAAGAACATCGCTCCGAACCTGAATGCCGATGCCGTGAAAGGGGTGACCCGCCGCGCCATCGTCCAGGCCAACGAAGAGATCATGGCCATGGGGGCCCTCGATAAAGACATGAAGAACATGGGCACCACAGTGGTGATGGCCATCTGGCGGAAGGGCCCGGAACTATTCGTGGCGGGCGTGGGGGATAGCCGGGCGTACTTGATTCGCAAGGGAAAGCCGCAACAACTGACGACCGACCACTCGCTGGCCCAGGCCCTGGTCGAAGCGCGAACGATCTCCGCGGCCGAGGCCAAGGACCACCGCTTCCGCAACGTGCTCTGGAAGTACCTCGGCAGCAAGGAAGTCGGCGAAGGGCCTGATGTCAGCGTGGTGACACTGCAGGCCGGCGACCGCTTCCTCCTCTGTTCGGACGGCCTTTCGGGCGTGGTCAATGACGACCAGTTGGCCGCGTTCATCACCGAACAAACGGACGTGCAGGCCTGTGCGGACGGCCTCGGCCAACTGGCCCTCGACCAGGGCTCGCGCGACAACGTCTCCTGCATCGTGATCGAAGCCGTCGAAGCCTAAAGTGTCTGGACCAAATGGCCTCAAGCCCACCCGCGGCCGCGGGTGGGCTTTTCTCTTTCGCGAGACGCACATGGACCTCGCCGCGCTGCGCCAGGGTTTCCAAACCATTGATGCCGCCGCCGACCTGAAAGAGAAGGCACTGGCCAATCTCGAAACCTGGCTCGCCCACGCGGACTTCGCGGCGTACCGCCCGCAACTCGAATGGCTCATCGCGACCGCGAAGTGGTCGGTGCTCGTCGATTCCTTTTATCAAGTGATGCCGTTCGGCACGGGCGGCCGCCGCGGTTCCGTCGGCATCGGCCCCAACTGCATGAACCTGTGGACGCTCGGCGCCAGCGTCCAGGGGCACTGCGAATACCTTCGCCAGCGCTTCCCTGGCATCAACCCGCTTTCCGTGGTGCTGGCCTACGACGTTCGCCGATTCGAGGATCGCCGCGGCGTCTACAACCGCGACCTGCCCAACCCCGTGCTGCACCTGACCAGCCGCGAGTTCTGCCAGCACGCCGCCGGGGTCTATGCCGCCAATGGCATCCACGCCCACATTCTCGGCCCGGACAGCAAGCGCTACCTGGCGACGCCGGAACTATCGTTCACCATCCGCTATTTGAAGGCGCACGGCGGGCTGAACATGAACGCCAGCCACAACCCGCCGGACGACAACGGCAGCAAGTTTTACGACGAGCGTGGCGCCCAGCCAGTGCCCCCCGAAGACCAGTTGATGAGCGAACTGGTCGATCGCGTGGCGGCCATCCGCTTTCTGCCGTGGCCGGACGCCGTCCGGAGCGGGAAGGTCCACTTCCTCGACGACGCCCCGCACCGGGCTTACATCGAGCTTTGCCGCAAACAAAGCCTGATCCCGCCGCCGAAGTTCGACGAACTTCGGGTCGTATTCACGCCCCTTTCCGGATGCGGCGGCTTCTGTGCCGGCGAAACCCTCGAAGCCCAGGGCTTCCGCCCAATTCCCGTGCCCGAACAGGCGATCCCGGACGGCCAATTTCCCAACGTCACCAAGACGCCCAACCCGGAGATTCCCGAGTGCATGGACCGCGGCGAGCGTGTGGCCCGCGAAAATCACGCCGATCTCGTGATTGCGACGGACCCCGACGCCGATCGCATCGGCGGCCTCGTTTGCACTTCGCCCGACGGCAATGGCAGCTACCGGCCGCTCAACGGCAACGAGATCGCGGCTCTTTTAACCCACTTCAAGCTGAGCCAACTGGCGAAGCAAGGATCGCTGCCCAAGTCGCCGATCGTTATCTGTACCGAAGTGACCACGGGTCAGATCGGCCGCATCGGCCGCCACTTCGGCGCGCAGGTCATCGACGACCTGCTCGTCGGCTTCAAATACCACGCGGACGTGCTCTGGCATCTCGAATCGACGGGGCATTACGGCGATGTCCGCGGCACGCTTTCCGATTTCGTCATCGGCACGGAGGAAAGCCACGGCATCCTGGCGACGGCTTCGCTTCGCGATAAGGATTCCGCCTGCGCCGCGTTGCTCATGGCCGAGGCGGCCCTCGATCAGAAGCGGCACGGCCGCACGCTCGTCGATTACCTCGACGACCTCAATCGGCAGTTCGGCTACTTCCGCAACGAGGTGCTCAACATCGTCATGACGGGGATCGAGGGGAAGCAGAACATGGCCCGGATGCTCGACGCCTTCCGAGCGCAGCATCCTCAAGAGATCGGCGGATTGCGCGTGTCGCGCTTCGAGGATCTGCGCGACGAGAATGGCCGCATGGGCCCGTTCAAGGGCGACACGGACAAGGCCGCGCGGAACTTCTTGATCTTCCGCATGGCCGGCGAGGGAGGGGTATCGGCCAAGGTGTCGCTGCGGCCGAGCGGCACCGAACCGAAAGCGAAGGCGTACCTGGAAGTTTGCTCGGGGCCGCGGGCCGCCGGCACGCCGGACGCGGCCTGGCAGGAGAATTGCGCCAAGGTCGATGAGCAAATCCAGCGGATCGCGACGGAGTTCCTCCGCCTGGCATTGGCGACCGTTGGTCAAACGATGCCGACCGGTGCCGATCGCCTCCGCCGACCATGAACGCGTCCCCATCGCAGCCCGAGGCGCCCCGCTCGACCTGGTCCAGGTTGACGGATGCCCAACTGTTGGCCCAATGCGAGGTCGATACCTATCGCGCGTCGGGCCCTGGCGGCCAAAAGCGAAACAAGACCAGCTCCGCCGTGCGGCTGCGGCATCGCCCGTCCGGCCTCATCGTCATAGCCGAGGAATCGCGGTCGCAGCACGAGAACAAGGCCAAGGCCCTCGTTCGCTTGCGGCAGGCGGTCTTCTTGAAACTGCGCGAGGCGCTGGCCCCCGAGGCGGCGGCGGAGCATCCGGACTACCGCGACGCGCGCGACAGCTCCGGCAAGTTGCATCTGGGCGTGCGCGATCCGCGGTTTTGGCCGGCCGCCGGGGTCGTGCTGGATGTGCTGGATGCGGTCGGCGCTCGGGTCTCCGAAGCCGCGGAATGCCTCAGTACTTCCACCGGCAACCTCATCGATTTCCTGCGAACGGACCCGAAATTGTGGCAGGAAGCCAACCAGTTGCGGTCAATCCACGACCAGAATCCCTTGCATTGAGCGTTTCTCATAATCCTGTTGCGAAATGCTGTATTTTCCTGCGGCGCGGGGATTTGAGGAGCGGCGGCCCAGCGCCTTTTGCCCGGGGATGCGGCTACCGGAACGAACGAGCTCAGACCGATCCCGGCCCTTTCGAGGCATTTCTGGCGGCATTTTTTGCAAACGGCACTAGGGTTGCTTCGTTGAGAATCCTGTGATTCCCAAATGTTTCCAAGTGAAACAGGAATCCGATGGTAAGGGTAAGGCGTCAAAGGAAAGGATCGCACGGGCCAGAAAGAAGCGAACTTCCAGCCCCCCTCCGGACGAGTGTTTGAAAGATTGGCGGCGTCGCCCGATATGCTCCGGTAGAGAAGATCCCC
>DATNBQ010000442.1:0-10815 GCA_035571955.1 Urbifossiella sp.
GTTGGCCGAGGTGTCGATCAGTCCGACGCACGTCCGGCGGCTGTGCGAACGCGTGGGTGCCGAGTGGGCCGCGGCGCGGGACGCCGAGGTGCAGGCCTTTCGCGAGCGGCGATTGCCGCCGACCGTCGAGGCGGTTCCGACGATATTGGTGGCAAAGGCATTCTTGCCTGTGCACGCGTCAAGAGCACAGGCAAGAATGCCTGTGCCACCTATGATCATAGCCCCAGCACGTCGGCCATGGTGTAGCGGCCGGCGCCCTTCGTTGCCAGGAACTTCGCGGCGAGCAACGCCCCCCGCGCGTAACTGTCCCGACTGTGCCCCTTGTGCACCAGTTCCAGCGTTTCGCCCAGCGTCGTGAAGATGATGGTGTGTTCGCCGACGTTGTCGCCGCCGCGGACCGCGTGAATGCCGATCTCCTCGGCGGTGCGTTCGCCGACAATGCCTTCCCGCCCGTGGACGAACTTGCCGCCGCCGAGCGCGTCGCGGATGATCTCGGCGAAGTGCGCCGCCGTGCCGCTCGGCGAATCCTTCTTGAACCGGTGATGCCGCTCCACGATCTCGGCATCGAAGCCCTTGCCCTTCAAGGCTTCCGCGGTCTGCCGCACGAGCTTGAAGAGCAGGTTAACGACCAGGCTCATGTTCGGTGCGAACAGGATCGCGGTATCGTGGGCGGCTTCCTCGATGGCGCTTTTTTGGGTGGGGGTGTGGCCAGTCGTCGCGACGACGAGGGGAATCTTGCGGCCGACGCAGGTCGGCAGAATCGCCATCGTGCCTTCGGGCACCGAGAAATCGATGGCGCAATCGATGCGCGGGGTCAGTGGAAGTTCGCCGGTGATGGGAACGCCGATCGGCCCGATGCCGGCCAGGTCGCCGGCGTCCCTGGCGAAGAGCGGGTTGCGCGGCGAATCGAGAGCGGCGATGACGGCCAGCTCGGCATCTTCCTGTGCCAGGGCAACCAGCCGTTGCCCCATTCGTCCGCAGGCCCCGTTGATGGCAATGTGCGTCTTCATGGGATGTTCCCTAACTTAGGCAGGCCGAACGAACTGCCCAATCTTGGGTGGCACCGGCTTCCAGCCGGTGCAAGTAAAGGCACACCGGCTGGAAGCCGGTGCCACCCAGAAATGGTCTCATGTCTTTGCCAATTCCTCATCCACGAGTTTGCGGACGACGTCGTTCGGGGCGCCTTTGTTCCCCTTCATCACGGCGCCGACGATGGCCATCTTGGCCGGGTCCTTTCCCTTCTTGAAGTCGGCGACCGCTTTCGGGTTCGCCCCCATGGCGGCGACCACGGCGGCGCGCAGAGCCGATTCGTCATATGCTTGCGGCTTGATTCCGGTGGCCTGCATCGCGGCCTCGGCGTCGCAACCGTGTTCCAGCATGTGCGCCAGGAGAGCGATGCGATCTTGCTTGCTCAGGGCGGCCGTTTTCTGGATGAAGTCGGCGAACGCCTCCGCTGAGATCGGAAACTCGGCGATCGTTTCCTTGCGGTCGGCGAGGCTGGGGAAAATAAGGTCGCTGATGCGGTTGGCGGCCGCCTTGCCGTCGCCGAGTTTCTTCGCCACGACTTCGAAGTAAGCGACCAGTTCGCGCCCCTTGGCCGTCAGCACTTCGGCATCGTAGTCCGAAAGACCATATTGGCTCGCCAGGCGCAATCGCTGCGCTTGCGGCAACTCGCCCATGCCGGCTTTCGCTTCGGCAATCTGCTCCGCCGTCACGATCACCGGAACCAGGTCCGGGTCCGGGAAGTAGCGATAATCCGCGGCTTCCTCTTTGTGCCGCTGGATTTCCGTGCGACCCTTGGCGTCGTCCCAGCCGGCGGTCGCCTTGGCAATGTTGCCGATGCGATATCCCGATGGGTCGCGCTGATATTCCTGGAACTGGCGTTCGGCTTCATATTTGATGGCCCGGCCGACGGCGCGGAAGCTGTTCAGGTTCTTGATCTCCACGAGCGGCGTGGCGGCGAACGCAGCGCCATCGGGAATGTGCAGGTTCACATTGGCGTCGCAGCGGAGGCTCCCTTCCTGCATTTCGCAGTCCGAGACGCCGAGTTCGCGCATCATCAGGCGGATTTCCTCGAGGTAAGCGATCGCTTCCTCGGGTGCGTTCATGTGCGGGTGCGAGACGATTTCCAAAAGCGGCGTGCCGGTGCGGTTGAGGTCGACGCGGGTGTCGCCGCCCTGGCCGGATTCGTCGTGGATGTTCTTGCCGGCGTCTTCCTCGAGATGAGCCCTGATGATGCCGATACGCTTCGGTTGCGGCGAATGAATCTCCAGCCAGCCGTCGTGGCTGAACGGCATATCGTACTGGCTGATCTGATAATTCTTGGGAAGGTCCGGGTAGTAGTACTGCTTGCGGTCCCACTTGGTGAAGCCGGCGATCTGGCAATTGAGGGCGAGGCCGGCCTTGACGGCGAGTTGGAACGCCGTGCGATTCATGACGGGAAGCGCGCCCGGCAAGCCGAGGCAAACGGGGCAGGTCGCGCTGTTCGGCGGCAGCCCGAATTTGTTCAGGCAGCCGCAGAACAGCTTCGTCCGCGTGAGCAACTGAACGTGAACTTCCAGACCGATAACGATCTTGTACGGCTCGGGCATAACGAATCACCGCGTAGCCGCGACCCAACGGGGAGCGCGGCGAGCGGCTATTTTATGGCTTCCGCTTCAACGGGCACCGTCACCGTCGCGCCGCCGTCGAGATCGGTCTTCACCCGGAGATCGCGATCGAGAGCCGTCGGCTTCTTGCGGTCGAACTTCACCGTGATGACTTGAACGGGCAGGGCCGTGCGGGCGGTGGTGGGAAGTTCCACGGTCACCCCTTCGCCGATGCCATCGACGCCAAGCACCTTGAACGGCTTGGAGGCGCGGAGGAGTACGCGCTGGAGGCGGCTTTGGCCGATGGCCACGCTATCCATGCGGACGCGAGCCGGGGCGACCTCCAACGGCGGCGCAATCGTGCCGGTCACCATGACCTGGATCAAGGGGTGCCCGGGGTCGTTCGTTTTCAGCGCGACCTGTTCGGCGATCGGGCCGGGCCGCAAATTGCGCTTCAAGCTGACGGTCAGCAGGTATTCGGCGCCGCCGCGAAGGACGCCGCCGCGGCTCGTCTCCGTTACGCCCACGTCGAGCGAATTCGCCGCCATCGCCTCGACGATTTTCCAGTCGCGCGAGCGCCCCTTGTATTCCACCTTCACGGACTGGCTCGCCTTGGTTCCTTGCGGCACGATCCCGAAGATCACGGCGCCGGGGTTGACGGTCACGTCGGTCTTGCTGTTGGCCGCGACGCGGATCACGGCGGTCGAAATATACTTGGGCCCAAAGGTGACGTAGAAGGTCTGCGAGTTGGCGCCGACGAACTTGCCTGAGTTCATGGTGATGGTGAATTCGCCGGTGGCGTTGGGCTGCAGGACCTTGGCCATCGGCGTGTAGCCGAGGCAGGAGCAACTCATCCGCACGTCCGTGATTTGCATCGGCACGTCGTAGATGTTCGTGATGGTGAAGGTGTGCGAGCAGAGGGTGCCGTGGGCGACATCGCCGAAGTTGTGCTGAATGAGCGCGGGCGGTGTCTGGTCGCGGTGTTTGGCGATATCGGGAAGGAAGAATTTGTTGGCCCACGGTGCGGTTTGGGCGGCTTGGGCCGGTTGTGCGGCGGGCGCCGGCTGGGCGTGGGCCGGCGCAGTCAGGGCCAGGGCGGCGGCCGCAATCCACAAAGTGCGCTGCATACCATCTCCTCGGGCAGTTTCACCCCAGGGCCGTCCTGGCCGGGTGCTCCATCCTATGCATCGGTTCGTGTCCGCGAGTTTGCGCGGCAAGTCCGGCACCAACCGGCCACTTCGCCCCCGCGGAGTTGAGGCAGGTGACGGTCGTCGCAGCTAAGGCGGTCCGGGCGCTCGTGGCGAGAAACGCGGCTGCTCCGCATGGTGGCATCGCGCCGGCCCGAGGCGCCTATAAAAGCGATTGTTCCGCCTTCCGTGTTTGCAAGGGTAAATCATGAACCGTTCGAAGAGTGCCGCGGCTCACGACCGCGCCTGTCGCGTCATTCCCGGCGGGGTCAACAGCCCCGCTCGCGCCTTCGGCTCCGTCGGTGGCTCGCCCATCACCATCGCCCGCGGCGACGGCCCTTTTCTCTTCGACATCGACGGCAATCGCTACCTCGACTTCATCGGCTCGTGGGGGCCGATGATCCTCGGCCATAACCACCCGGCGGTGTTCGAGGCAACGCTGGCCGCGATGCGGAACGGCTCCAGTTACGGCGCCCCGTGCGAACTCGAGACCGAACTCGCCGAACTCGTGGTCGAGGCCGTGCCTTCGATCGAGATGGTGCGGTTCGTTTCCAGCGGCACAGAAGCGACGATGAGCGCGATCCGGCTGGCTCGCGGCTTCACCGGCCGCGACCTCATTGTAAAGTTCGCCGGCTGCTACCACGGCCATGTCGATTCGCTGCTCGTTTCCGCCGGTTCGAGTGCCTTGACGCACGGCGTACCCAACAGCCCTGGCATTCCCCGCGGTTGCACCGACGACACGCTCGTCCTCCGTTACAACGACGTCGACGCATTGAGTGAACTGTTCGCAGCCAGGGGCGATTCGATTGCCGGCGTGATTCTGGAACCGGTCGTCGGCAACATGGGCCTGGTGCCGCCGAGCGCGGAGTTCCGCAAGGAATTGCGCCGACTCGCGCAGCATCACGGCGCCCTGCTCATCTACGACGAAGTGATGACCGGCTTCCGCCTCGCTTACGGCGGCGCTCAACAACTGCTCGGCGACTGCCCGGACATCACGGCTTTGGGCAAGATCATCGGCGGCGGCTACCCGGTCGGGGCATATGGCGGCCGGGCCGACATCATGAAGAAGATCATGCCGGCGGGGCCGGTGTTCCAGGCCGGAACGCTTTCGGGCAACCCCATCGCCATGGCCGCCGGCATCGCCACCTTGAGGCAATTGAAGGCCGATCCGCCGTATCCGCGGCTGGACGCGATGGGATCGCGGCTGGAAGCGGGCTTGCGCCAGGCCGCCGCAGATGCCCGCCTGCCGTTCCAGTTGAACCGCATCGGCAGCATGTGGACTCTCTTCTTTACGGGCACGCCGGTGGTCGATTTCGACACGGCGAAACTGAGCGACACGCAGCGGTTCGCGTGGTTCTTCTGGGAAATGATGGACCGGGGCGTCTATTTGCCGTGCAGCCAGTTCGAGGCGGCGTTCCTCTCAGCAGCCATGACCGAGGACCACGTGAGCCAAACAATCGCAGCCGCTGGCGAGTCCTTGGCCGCCATCGCGTCGGGCTACTGAGAGCCGGCACAGCAACGACATTGTCAAGAACCGCGACCCAACGGGGAACGCGGTCGCTTCCGGGTGGGGCGGTAAGGCGTGCTAATTGTCGCGATTGTGCCGCGGGATGGCAAATTGCCTTTGCAAGTTCGATTCGCCACCCGATAAGATGATCCCATCGTTTTGAATGCACGTCCGCCGGCGCAAGCATTGCGGGAGCTTCCATGTCGACGTCGTTAACGGTTCCTTGCCCGAGTTGCGAGGCGAAGGTCGTCATCAAGAACCCGAACTTGATCGGGACGAAGGTCGAGTGCCCGAAGTGCAAGTACCGGTTCAAGGTGGAGGCGCCGAAGGAAGAGGCGGCGGCCGAGGCGCCAAAGGCGAAGGCCGAGAAGAAGCCGGCCAAGAGCAAGAAGAAACTGGTCGGCGCCGTGCTCGGCGTTCTCGCCGTCGTGCTCTTGGTCATCGTCGGCGCATCGATCTTCGGCGGCGGCGACGACAAGCCAAAGACGAACAACCCGCCGGTCGTGCCCCGGCCGATGGTGAACAACACGAACACGAATCCCAACCCGGACGACCCCGCCAACAAGGAAAAGGGCAAGAACGAGAAGGATAAGGTCGCGCCGTCGGTGAAGCGCGTGTCGCTCGCCCCCGACAGCGATAAGGACGCCACTAACCTCCTTCCCGGCCAGTCCGTCGCCGTCTATCGCTACGACTTCGAGAAACTCCGCCACTCGCACCTGAGCCAGGTTCTCGTCGACCGCAGTTTAACCGACCTTTTCAAAACGTCGATGGGCTTCGATGCCTCGAACGTCGCAGCGTACACCCACTGCATCGTCGGCGAAAAAGAGCGGGCTCCGTTCGGCCTCATCCGCTTGAAAGATCCGCTGTTCGAAAGAGAAATCCGCATCGTCGGTTCGGGCAAGCCGAAATCCGTCGGCAAGAATATGAACCTGGCGACCGTGAAGAGCAATCCGTTCTTGACGGCGATCGCCCATGCGTTCGCGGCCCGGTCGCTGTTCGCGGACTTGTATCCGCATTCGCACGGCCCGGCCGCCGCAACCAAGGAAGCGCCGCTCGGCGTCTGCATTTACGACACCCAGCACATCATGGTCGGCGACTACGCCATGCTGGACAAGTTCCTCGGCAGCCTCAAGGATGGCTACCCGGAATTCCAGACAGTGTGGAAGAAGGACGCCCCGCCGCCGAAACCCGCGGCGAAGAAGGACGGCCCGAACGCCACAACCCCGATGCCCATGCCCGTGCCGATGCCCAAGGGATCTACGATTCCCGGAACGCCTATGGGAACGACGCCCGCCAAGGATGCCAAGGATGCCAAGGACGCCCCGCCGCCGAAGTTGCCGGCAGCCGTCGCCGACAAGGATTTCACCAGCAACCCCACCTACCTCTCGGTTTCCGGCGACCTGAAGAAACTACTCAACACATTGGAAAGCGATCCGACCGGCACGCCGCCGATTCTCATGGCCGAGAAGTTCAACTACGCGGCATACGTTCCCGATAAAGCGAACGAGGCAATCCTGCCGGTCGTGAAGATCGTCGATCCGGTGCTGAGCCGTACGGCATTCATCGGCCTGAATGTGGCCGAGTTCACGCCGCGGCACTGCTCGCTGAACCTGCTCATCGTCGGCAAATCCGGCGAAGAAGCCCGACAGATCGCCATCGACGAACTGACGCCGGCCCTCACCGAGAAGATTCCGCTGCTGGCCGTCTTGCTGGACATGAACATCGCCTTGCGGAACTATGCCGATCCGAACGCCGTCATTCCTGGAATGGAGGATCCCAATGGCGTTCCCGGTTCGCCGATGAGCAATGTTCCTGGCCCGATGAGCCGGCCGATGTCCGGGTTCCCTGGCCCGCCGGGCAAGCCGCCGAACTATCCGGGCCCCGGCGGAAAGAGCCCTGGCTCGTCGAATTTCCCCGGCCCGCCCGGGAAGCCGCCGAATTACCGCCCGGGGCCCATGAATATGCCCGGGCCGATGGGCAAATCGCCCGGCTCCAACCCGATGTATCCGGGCTATCCCGGTTATCCCGGCGCTCCGGGCCAGGGCGATGAACCGCCCCCGCCGCCGCCCTCGATTCCTTCGTACATCGACCTCCACCTCACCGATCGCGTGGTCACGATCTCCGCCTCCATTTACTGGACGGACAAAGCGTTCAATGAACTGGTGCAACCGCGGCTGTTCGGCTTCGCCAACGAACTGAAAGGCAAGACGCTGGTCTACGCGGGAAACCGGACGTGGACCGGGCTGGCCCAAGCCGTCGTGAAGTATGTGGAGACGAACAAGAAGTTCCCCCCGGGTACGCTGCCGCGCCCGGCCGGGAATCAACTGCGGCTCGGCCTCACCTATCCGCCGATCCAGCGGCTGAGTTTCTTTACCGAACTCTTGCCGTACGTGGGCCGCAGCAACGTCCGCTCGGCGATGACCCCGGAGAATTCGTGGTTCGAGGCGGCGAACATCGGCGCCGCCGAATCGTGGGTGCCGGAATTCCTCGTGTTCTACTACGACCCGTCGGCGTGGCGCGCCCATTCGCCGGTGAAACCGGGCCACGCCTTCGGCGGCACCAATTACGTCGCCGTCGCCGGCGTCGGCCCCGATGCCGCTCGCTTCAACGCCGCCAACAAGAGCGACCAGAAGCTCATGGGCATCAGCGGCTACGATTGGGGCTCGAATGTCGAGGAAGTGACGGATGGCCTGGCAAATACCATCTTCTTGTTGCAAGCCCCGGCACGCCTTCCGCGCCCCTGGGCGGCGGGCGGTGGCGCCACCGTCGTCGGCTTGAACCCGGCCAATCCCATGGCCGACTTCAAACACCAGCGCCCGGATGGCGAGTGGGGCACTTACGCCATCATGGGCGACGGCGCGGTCCGCTGGATTCCGGCGAACATCAAGCCTGCGGATTTGTGCGCCCTGGCGACCCGCGCCGGCGGCGAAAAGCTCTCGGCCCCGCTGGACACCATCGCTCCGCGCGTCGACCAGCAACCGGCCGAGCTGAAGGCGGACCCGAAAGCCGTCGACGCGAAGATTCCCGAGCCCAAGCCGGCGCCGAAATCCGACGCACCCGTGAAGTCGGCGGAAATCGCCCCCGCGCCGCGCTCGAAGTAGATTAGCCGCGACCCGAAGGGAAGCGCGAAACAATCGCGCTCCCATGTTCGTTCCCATCGACGCCCGCGCGCCTATCGCATCGGCTTCCGCAATCTGCTATCGTGAAGGTGTTCTCCGCGCGAGGCCCGCGCCGCGGTTCTGGCGATAAATGGAGGGATCGACATGCCAGCCAACACCCCGCCGCCCTCGCCCGACCCAACTGCCCAAAACGCGCCCCCGCAGCCGCGCCGCGCCAACCCACTCGTCCCCAGCGCCTGGATCGCGCTCGTCGTTATCTCCGTCATCGTCCTCATCTACTTCCTGAAAGACACGCCCAAGGCCATCGACTACACGAAATTCAAGGAACTCGTCGATGCCGGCCAAGTGAAATCGCTCGTGCTCATCGGCACCGAACGCGCCAAGGGCGAACTCCGCAGCAAAGACAGCGAAATCGCCAAGAAGTTCGAGTTCAAGAACGACAAGTTCGAAGTGAACCTGCCGCACACCGAAGACCAGACCAAGATGATCGACTGGATGGAGAAGAAGGACGCGGAATACCGCGCTGCCCATCCGGACGCCGAACGCCTGGCCATCAGCAAGCAGGACGAACCGAGCCCGCTCCTCGGCACACTGCTGTTGAACCTGCTGTTCATCGGCATTCTGGTGGCGCTGTTCGTCTTCTTCGTGCTGCCCCGGTTCCGCGATCCGGTCGGCGGCGGCTTCCTCAATTCGTACATCCGCAGCCCGGCAAAGCGCTACGAAAAAGGCAAGGGCCGCGTGACCTTCGAGGACGTGGCCGGCATGGAGGGGGCCAAGCGAGAACTTTCCGAGATCGTCGATTACCTCAAGGATCCGGGGAAGTTCACCCGGCTCGGGGCCCAGGTGCCGAAGGGCGTCCTGCTCGTCGGGCCGCCGGGAACCGGCAAAACGCTCATGGCCAAGGCCGTGGCCGGCGAAGCCAACGTGCCGTTCTTCTCCATCAACGGCTCCGAGTTCATCCAGATGTTCGTCGGCGTGGGGGCGAGCCGCGTTCGCGACATGTTCAAGAACGCCAAGGACAACGCCCCGTGCGTGATTTTTATCGATGAAATCGATGCGGTGGGGCGGATGCGCGGCGCCGGCCTCGGCGGCGGCTCCGACGAACGCGAACAGACCCTGAACCAAATCCTCTCCGAGATGGACGGCTTCCAGCCCAACGAAACCGTCATCGTGATGGCCGCGACCAACCGGCCGGACGTGCTCGATTCGGCGCTCTTGCGTCCCGGCCGCTTCGATCGACACGTCACCGTGGACAAGCCGACCTGGCGCGGCCGCGTCGAAATCCTCAAGGTGCACACCCGCAACAAGCCGCTGGCCGATGCCGTCGATCTCGAACGGATCGCCCGAAACATGGTCGGCATGAGCGGCGCCGACCTTCGGAATCTGTGCAACGAGGCCGCGCTGGAGGCGACCCGCGCCGGCAAGCAGCGCGTCGAGCAAGAGGATTTCGAGAAGGCCGGCGACCGCGTGATCCTCGGCTTACTTCGCGAGGAGCCCTTCTCCCAGGAAGAGAAGCGCCGGACCGCGATTCACGAAGCGGGTCACGCCCTTTGCTCCTGGCTGTTGCCGACGACCGACAAGCTCGACCGCGTCTCGATCATCCCGCGCGGCCGCACCGGCGGCGTCACCCTTTTCCAGCCCGATGAGGACAAGGTCGATCGCTCGGCGAGCGAACTGTTCGCCAAGCTGGTGACGGCGATGGGCGGCCGCGCCGCCGACAAGCTCGCTCTCGGCGAACCGCTCTCCGGCGCCATCGGCGACCTCAAAATGGCCACCCGCATCGCCCGCCTCATGGTCACCCAGTTCGGCATGAGCGAGCGCCTCGGCCCCGTCTTCTATCGCCAGGGCGAGGAACACGTCTTCCTCGGCAAGGAAATTCACGAACAGCGCGATTTCAGCGAGGGGACCGCTCGCATCATCGACGAGGAGGTGCAGCGGATTCTTTCCGAGGCGCTCGAGCGGGCGACCGAGTTGATCCGCACCAACCGCGACAAACTCGACCGGCTCACGGAAGCGTTGTTGATGCACGAGGAACTGGATACGGATGAAGTGAATAAGGTGTTCGCGGGGGTGCCGGTCGCGGAATTGAAGAAGGAGCCGCCGAAGCCGGCCCCGACGCCGACGCCCACGGCGACCCCGCAGCCGGAACCGGTCGCCGCGCCGGAGCCGCCGCCCAAACCGGGCCTGGCATTCGGATGAGCCCCGGAGCGGACGTGAGATAGCCATGAAACCCCGTCAGGCACAGCCCGACCTACGAGGAGACTTGTAGGTCGGGCTGTGCCCGACGGCTTTTGCCCCGCGGTAAGCCGGGTGCCATTCGCAAACTCGTCCGATTGTGACGGCGACCCCGGCCATCTCCTTTCCCATTTCGCGCGATCTTTTTTCGCCAGAGGCCGCGCGGCCCGCCGTATCCT
>DATNBQ010000443.1:0-4245 GCA_035571955.1 Urbifossiella sp.
GTGTTGAACCCGAAGCCGACGGCGCGAGCGATGTCGCGGGCCGCGCTCTTTCCTTTCGGCCCGCTGGCATCGATCTGCACGGCGGCAACGCCGGTGGGAAGGAACTCGCCCGTTGCCGTCGGCGGCTCGAGCCAGAGCGCCCACTGCGGCCCCATGGCCGCGAGTACATCATTCAAGTGATCCTTACCAAAGACGGGGCCGAGCATCTGCCGGGCGGCGGCGGCGATCGGGTCCGCTTGATCCGCATTCACCGCGACCAACTCGGCCGGCTTCAATTGCCCGGCCAGGGCAACGAGCGCGTTGGCCGGGATCGCTTGCCAGATGGCGGCCGATTGCCTCGCCCCCGTCAGCCACGCCCTGGCTTCCCTGGATAGTTTCCCGTTTTGAAACCGCACCGCCAGCCCGGCTTCCAGGTCGTTGCCGACAGCCACGTAAAATGCGGCCGAGTCGAGGGCCTGCCACGCTTCCTGAAAGCGATCGAGGAAGAACTTCTCCGGCCCCACGGCGCGGGCGACCTTCGCATGCAGTTCCGCGTCGAAGTGCCTTGGGTTGATGATGACCGCGAGCGCCGCATCGCCGATGCCGAGCCTGGCAATCTTGGCTGGCAGGGCCGGTTTTTCGTTGGCCGCATCGCGATCGATCACCGCCTGGATATCCGGCTCGGTTCCCGAGAACGCGAAGATGCTGCCGCGGAAGCAGTAGTAATCCGCCCCGCCATTCGGCTTCTGGCGTTCGAAGTACTCCGCGCCGCGATGCTGCTTGGCGACGACTTCCTTGACTTCGCCGTTCCCTTTCTGGATGTCGTTCAACTTGGCGATCAGCTTCTGGAGCGTCTCCGGTTTGCGGGGGCGGATGAGCAGCACGGCGCGTTCGCTTTTGGGGCGGTCGGGTACGGGCGGGGTAAAGGCGAAAGCGACCGCGTCGCCGAGAACATCATCCAGCAACACCTCCGGCGTGATACCGAGTGCTGCGAAAACCGGGGCGGTGGAGTCGCGGAGTTGCTTGAGGTCGGCGCCGGCGAGGATTTGTTTGCCGAGAGCGGATTGCGGGAACCACTGGCCGAACGGCGATTGCTCGATTTGGCGAGCGTGCTCGCGGGCATCCTGCACGAGGACGAGTAGGGCGGCATCGGGCGGGGCGACGCGGAGGAGTTCGTCGCGCGGCTCGGCTGCCGACGCCGGCAGAGCCAGCGCGAAGCCGCAAATCAGAGCGAACAGGCATTGAATGCGAATGGGCATTTCGACGCTAACTCCGGTCGCTCACGCTCCCAGCTCGCGGGGTGGTTGCAATTTATACCCATCCTACGCGATGCCGGTTTCACACTCCACTGTCGGGAAGCATCTCGATCGCCAGAACCGTGCGGTCCTCTCCGGCCAGTTCGTCCGCCAATTGTTCCCCCGGAAGCGTTTTCCAACGGTCCGCGCCATCCAACGGGATGCGCGCGGTCGCGATCAGCAACTTGTCGCCGGCGGCCAACTGGCCTTCATACGCCGGATACGTGGTGTCGGAGGCGCCGAGGAACGGGCCGGGAATCTCGATCAAGTGCGGCTCGCCCCCAGTGGCAACCACGATCGGCGCCGGCAAACCGGCCCGGGCCAGCGCGAATGAACCATCGCGGCCATCGACGCGGCCGACGAGCATCGCCGCCAACGGCGCCTCTTCAAACGGCAAGCCGAGCAGTTGTCGATTCACGCTCGCCAACACTTCCTCCGGCGGCGTCAATCCCGGGAAGGAAACGGCCTCGTGAATGCAGACGCCCAGGAGCGCCGCGGATGGACCCCGGCCGGCGACATCGGCCACGAAAAAGCCGAGATGAGACTCGTCGAGGCGGCGGACATCGTAAATGTCGCCGTCCCTGGCGCCCGCCCGACCGATAGCGACGCGAATTCGCCCGACCGTGGGAAGCACCGTCGGCGTCATCATTCGCTGCAGGCAGCGGCCGAGTTCCCACTGGCGATCGAGCTGGGCGTAGGCCTTGTGGAGTTGCTCGCCGAGCAATCGCGATTCCCCGGCCTTCGTTGCTAGCCGCTCGGCCATCGCCTGCGTTCTCACCATGGATCGCACCTGGGCGGCAAGCACTTCGCTGGATGCGTTTCGTTCGAGGCAAGCATCCGCGCCGGCCTCGAAGCCGCGCGCCATGGTGGCGCGGTTATCGATGAGCCAGAGGATGGGGAGAAGTTGGTCGCCGAGTTCGATGCGCCAGCGCCGCGTCTGGGCAATGGCGGCCGCTTCGTCATCAATGGCGATCACGGCTGCGGCGATGGAAGCGAACTCGACGGCCGGCGTGGAACCGAGCGCATGATCGACGACCGCGAACCCGGCTTCCTCCAGGGAACGGCGCAGCGACGCGTCGTCGTGATGCGAATCGATGCTCAGAAGCACGGTAGCCATGGCGAAATCAACCAAGCACGCAGCGCAAGCAAGTGCCGCGCTCCCCGCTGGATCGCGGCTACGCATTCATGATCAGCCTGCGGTACAACTTCTCGTACTCGGCGGCGCTGCGGTCCCAACTCCAGTTCAAGGCCATCGCGGCGCGAACCACTTGTTGGAAGTCCGCAGGGCGGTCGCGGAACAGCGTCAACGCCCACTTCACCGTGTCGTACAGGGCCGCCGGGGTGTCGGCGCCGAACGAGAACCCCGTCGCCGTGCCCGCCTTCAGGTTCTCCTCCGTGGCATTCACAACTGTATCGGCCAGTCCGCCGGTCGCCCGCACCACCGGCGGCGTCCCGTATCTCTGGCTGTACATCTGGTTCAAGCCGCACGGCTCGTAGCGGCTCGGCATCAGGAACAAGTCGCTCCCCGCTTCCACCTTATGTGCGAGATCTTCGCTAAAACCGAGGTGCAAGCCGACGCGATCCGGGAAGCGGTCGTGCAGCGACCGGAGTTCCGCATGATACTTCGGCTCCCCTTCGCCGAGAATTGCCAACTGGCAGCCGAGATCGATGAATCCCTTGGCAGCACTCAAAACGAGGTCGATGCCTTTTTGATACGCCAACCGCGCGACCAGGCCGAGGACCGGCGCCTTGCCTTCCTCCGGTAAGTGCATCTGCTTTTGCAAGTCCGCCTTGCAGGCCGGCTTGTTCGCGAAGACGGTCTCGAGAAGGTAATTGGCGGCGATGTGCGAATCGGTCGCCGGATCCCAGTCGGTGTAATCGACGCCGTTGACGATGCCGGTCAGCTTGTCCGAGTAGCCGCGAAGTAGGCCGTCCAGGCCGCAGCCGAACAGCGGCGAACGGATTTCCTTCGCATACGTCGGGCTCACCGTGGTGACGGCGTCCGCGTAAACAATGCCCGCTTTCAGGAAGTTGACCTTGTTGTAATACTCGATCTGGCCGGTGTCGAAGAGCCGTTGCGGCAGGCCGTTGAACTTCATCGCATCGCGGCTGAAATCGCCCTGGAACGCCATGTTGTGAATGGTGAAGACGGAGCGCATGGCGGCGTAGCGGGGCCGCGACCGATACAGTTCGGCGAGATAGACCGGGACGAGGCCGGTTTGCCAGTCGTTGGCGTGGAGGATATCCGGGGTGAAGCCAACATGCGGCACGGCTTCCAGAACGGCCCGGCAGAAGAAAGTGAAGCGTTCGGCGTTGTCGCCGTAATCAGTCTTGGAGCCGCTCGGCTGCGTTTCCTGGTAAAGGCCGCAGCGGCGGCTGCCGTCGTCGCGTTCGAAGAACGGCTGGTGTTCGACGAGATAAACGGGAACGTCCGAATTGGGCAGCCGGGCCCGGTACAGCGGGCAGGCCAGCACGCGCGGGCCCATCGGCACGGGCAGGGCGACCCCGGTTTTCTCCAGTGGAATTTTGGCGCGGCGAACGATGCCATAGAGCGGCATGACGATGGCGACGCTGTTGCCCAACTGGGCGAGCGCCCGCGGCAGCGACGCGGCCACATCCGCCAGCCCGCCCGTCTTGGCGAACCCATTCAGTTCCGACGAGGCAAATAGCACCCGCACACCGGCCACGGCTCGTCTCACCACGCGGTAGGAATTCGGGCAGAGGGAGAAACTATAAGAAGCGAGCCGGGAAAATGATAGGCCAACTCTGTAGCCCCGATTAGCCGCGAGGCGGGGGTAAGCAGCTGGAAAGTGGGTAGACTTTTTATCCGCCCGGAGGTCGGAGCCCGTTGCTCGACAAGCCCGCTCCCATCGAGGTCCTCTTACCCGTCGACCACTCCGATCCCGCCACCGATTCCCCGGCCGTAAATGGCCGAATCCAACCGCGGAAATCCTCGATCTTTCGCGGCAAT
>DATNBQ010000444.1:0-2295 GCA_035571955.1 Urbifossiella sp.
CGTCATGGCGGGCGACATCAATGTGGGCGACAAGGAATCATTCCCACCTGCCCCACCCGCCTTAGCCAGCCCGAAGTCGAGCACCTTCACCGTGCCGTCCGGGGTGATCTTGATGTTGGCGGGTTTGAGATCGCGATGGACGATGCCGCGTTCGTGGGCGTGGGCCAGGCCGTCGGCAATCTGCTCGCCGAGCCAGAGCACGGCTTCCACGTAGGAGAGCCCTTCGAGCCGCGCCCAGCCGTCGATGGGGCCGGCGCCGCCCGGTTGTTCCACCGGCGTGTCGCCCGCCGGCGCGGGCGCTGGCGCAGTCGCGGGGCTGGCATTCGAAAGCGCCGACAGGCGCAACGTCTCCGCACGCAGGTTCAGCGTGCTCTTGAGTTGCCGCCCGGAGCTCGGCATTCCCTCCTTGCCGGAGACCCGTTCCAGAACCTGCGACAGCGTCGTCCGCCCGAAGTACGGCATGCATGCCGCTTGCAACGCCCCTTGCTGGTGGAAGGAATAGATGGGAACGATGTTGGTGTGCTGAAGTTGTGCCAGCTTCTGCGATTCGTCGGCGATGTCGCAGGAGACCTTCAAGGCGACGGGTCGAGCAGCTAAATCGCCTTGATGGGCGAGGTAAACGCGGCCAAAGGCGCCGCGGCCGAGTTCCTCCACGAGAGTGAAGCCGAGGAACACCATCCCCGCTTCGGGGAGCACGCGCGACGCCACCGACCACCGCGCCGACAGGTTATCCTCGGAGGCCGATAGTTCGGGGAGCGGCGCCAGAGGAACGCGGTCGGTCTTCGGTTGCAAGGCGCTGATGGCGTTGGTCGCTTGCAGATGCGGCGACGCCGACTGAACCGAGGCAGCCGATGCATCAATGGCAGGCCACTTGGCCGTATCGATATTGTAAAAGGCGCGGTATTGTTCCGGCGACACGCTCTCGCCGCTGCGCTTCCGCAAGCGGAATTCCTCGAACGCCACCGCTTCGAGCACCATGCGGTTCTCGAACACGCCGTGGTAGCGGCGATACTCCTCGAGCCGCCGCGGCCGATCGTTTTCCCAGGCATGTTCCAGATCGACGCGGATCAGTTCCGCCAGCACTTCCGCATACGCGGCGTCCGTGACATCCGGAAGAAACTGCCCCAGGTCCGTATCGGGATTGTTTTGAAGGGCGTCTTCGAAGGCTTCCACCCGGTAAGCGAGGTCGGCGTTGGGCGATTCGAGCAGATTCGCGTTCATGGGTGGAACTCGGAGGTCAAGTTTGCGAAAGGCGGACGCGGAATTCCTGGAGGACGCGTTCGACGGTCCGCCTCGATCGCCCCGTCCGCTCGGCGATCTCGGCCACCTCATGCCCTTCGATCCGCAGCCTTACGATGGTCTGGTTCGATTCGGGCATCCCGGCCAGTTGCTCTTCGAGGACGAGGCGAAGGAAGGCCGCTGCGTTCTCGTCCGCCGCCAGGATATTTTGCTGATCCAGGTCGGTCACGGAAGCCGTTTGCTGGACGGCGCGCTTGCCGGCCCGGTGGTAGTCGACCAGGTTGCGAACCTTGTTCAGGGCCAGGACCATGAGGAGCCCCCAGAGTTCGCCGTCGGGGGGCACGTCGTAGCCGCGTTGCCGAACGCCGGCGAAGAAGGTCCGGAAGACCGACTGCACGATGTCGTCGGCATCGAAGCGGCGCGCGTAGTTGCCCGTGCAGTAATCCTTGGCCAACGCCCGCAACCGGTGGGCGTAGCGGAGGTAGAGCGACGTCGCGGCGGCCTCGTCGCCGCTGCGGTAACGGCGGATCAGGGTCTTGTCCGACCCCGAACTCGGCGACTTCGGCGGCGCCGGCAACTCTTCGGATTTCTTGCTCATCACGCCCGGCTCTTGAGTAAAGGGAAGTGTGAGGGTCGATCCGCCAGGGACGATTCCAGGGCGCGAAAAAGGCGGGCATTGGCAAACCTAGAACGCTCCGGAAGGGAAGGTCGGGGTATTCATGGACAGAACGGTTCGCACGGTTTTCGCAAGTTCCATGCCTATCCGAGTCAAGGATTTGGTTAGTTTTGGCTAAAGGCCGTTGGTGGGCTCCAATTGGGTAAGCAGCTGGAAAGTGGGTTTTATCCGCGCAGCAGATAGAGCCGAATTCATCGTTCCTGGAACCGCCAGTCAAGCCGATTCTCGGCCGTAAATGGCCGTTAACACCCCCTCTTTGCGGAAATCCTCGATCTTTCGCGGCAATTAAAAATTGGAGGCCGCTTTTTTTGTTGTCGAGGCAGTCGCGCATTTGCCGTAAGTGCCATGATGCCTGTGCCTTTCGCGACTTTCTTCGCTTC
>DATNBQ010000445.1:0-12793 GCA_035571955.1 Urbifossiella sp.
GTTCAGGGCGATGTGGCCGACCCCTCCTTCGCCGGCCGGTGCGTAGAGAAGGTTCTGTCGGATTGGGGGCGGATCGATATCCTGGTCAATAACGCCGGCGTCATCCGCGACGGCCTGTTCGTCCGCATGGACCCCGCCCACTGGAAGACGGTCCTCGAAACGAACCTGGACGGCACGTTTTACTTCTGCCGCTCGGTGGCCGAACAGATGGCCCTCAAGCAGCGGTCCGGGCGGATCATTAACGTGTCGAGCGTGGCGGCGGAGCACGTGAACGCGGGGCAGGCGAACTACGCGGCCAGCAAGGGGGCGGTGAACGCGTTCACCCGGGCCCTGGCCGTGGAGCTCGGCAGCCGCAACGTGACGGTGAACGCCGTCGCCCCCGGCTTCATCGAAACGGACATGAGTGAAGCCGTTCGCAACAAGGCGGGCGACTTCATCGCCAAGAAGCTCGTGCCGCTGCGGCGTCTCGGCAAACCGGAAGACATCGCCGGCGTGGTGGTGTTCCTCGCCGGGCCGGCCGGGTCGTACCTTACGGGTCAAGTTCTTACCGTCGATGGCGGCCTCAGCCTCGGTGCAGTCACCGCCTGAGCCGCTCGCGGGAGGGAGTTCCATGCCTACGGAACAAGAGATCTTCGAGAAAGTTCGCACCACCCTCGTCGATGCCCTGAACGTCGATGAGGACGAAGTGACGATGCAATCGCGCTTGAAGGGCGACCTGAACGCCGAGTCGATCGACTTTCTCGACATTGTTTTCCGCCTGGAAAAGCAGTTCGGGGTGAAGATTCCGCGCGAAGAGCTCTTCCCGGAATCGATCTTCCAGGGTGATCCGCACTTCGTCACCGACGGCAAGGTGAACGCCGACGGCCTGAAGGAACTTCAAGAGCGGATGCCGTTCGCGGACCTGACCGAGTTCAAGAAGGACTCGCGCCTCGAAAAGATGGAAGACCTGTTTACCGTCGAACTGATCGTGAACTACTTGCAGCGCAAGTTAGGAAGTTGAAGAAGCCCACCCATTGCAATGGGTGGGCTTTCTGGGGTTTCACATGCGGTGGACGTGGATCGATCGGTTCACGGCGTTCGAGTCGCGGCGGTCCGCCACGGCCATCAAATGCCTGAGCCTCGCCGAGGATCACTTCGCCGACCACTTTCCCGGCTTCCCGGTCATGCCCGCCCCGCTGATCCTCGAAGGGCTCGCTCAGACGGGCGGCATTCTCGTCGGCGAGGCCAATCAGTATTCCAAGAACGTCGTACTCGCCAAGATGTCCGCCAAGTTCCGCCGCGAGGCGATGGCCGGCGAGCAGCTCGCTTACACAACGACAATCGTCGACCTGAACGACACCGGTGCTCGGGTCAGCGGCCAGGTACACAGCGGCGGCGAGCTTCTGGCCGAGGCGGACATCATGTTCGCGCACGTGACGGCCGAGCAGCTGCCGCCTGGCATTCCGGACCCGAAGTTCGTCTTCAGCGGGGAACTCTCGCAGCTCTTGAAAATGGCCGAAGCGGTCGCCAAGAAGCCGGGGTGAGGACAATCTGGAGCAATCGGTCTTATTTTAACTGTCACCTCCGCGATTCCGCCCCTCAAGACTATAATCACTGCGAGAACCCCTAGAGCCCGCACGACCGCACTTTCCCGGCACGCGGGTCGGCGTCGTCCGCGAAAATCGGCGCATGGGTTCGGCAATCTTCCTTTAACAAGAAGAGTGGCTTCGCACTCGGGTCAGGAATAAGAGCGGTTGATATGGGAGCGAGTGCCCGCCGTCGGGCCGCGATTACCGGGTTGGGGTTCGTGACGCCGATCGGTTCGACGCCGGCCGCCGTCTGGGATGCGCTCCGTTCGGGCCGCACCGGCATCCGCCGCATCCAGGGCTTCGACGCCTCGCCGTTGCCCTGCCATATCGGCGGCGAAGTCCCCGATTTCGTCGCCAAGGCCGTCATTGAAAAGCACTATCGAAAGTCGCTCAACGCAATGGCTCGGCCGGTGCAACTCGGCGTGATCGCCGCCCAGTTCGCGATGGCCGATCTCGGCTTAAAGAAGGGCGCGCTGCCACCGGAACGCTTCGGCGTCGAGTTCGCCTCGGTGATGGGGGCCACGGAAATCAACGACCTGGCCCGCATGAGCAAGGCCTGTTCGATCGGCGCCCGGCAACCGGTCAACATGGAAGCCTATGGCCGCGACGCGGTGCCCGAAATGCCGCCCATGTGGATGCTGAAGTACCTGCCGAACATGCCGGCGTGCCACGCGACGATCCTGTACGATGCCCAGGGGCCGAGCAATACGCTGATCCCCAACGATGCCGCCGGAGTCGAAGCGATCGGCGAAGCGCTGCGGATACTTCGCCGCGGCGCCGCCGATTTCATGCTCGTCGGCGGCAGCGAATCGAAGATCAACCCGCTCAGCTTGTCGCGGTACAACACCTTCGCCCCGTTGACGCATAACAACGCGAACCCGACCACCGCAGTGCGGCCATTCGACCGCGACGCCTCGGGCACTTGCCTGGGGGAAGGAGCGGCCGCGTTCGGTCTGGAAGACCTAGAGCACGCCCAGAAACGCGGCGCGAAGATCGTCGCCGAGGTCGTCGGTTATGCCTCGGGCATGGATCGCGGCCACAAAGGCCCAGGACTCGAGCGCGTGATTCGCAATGCCCTCGCCGACGCGGGCATCGAACCGGGCGACGTCGATCACGTGAACGCCCATGGTCTCGGCGTCAAGAAGATGGATGCGTTCGAAGCGCGCGGCATCGCTGGCGTATTCGGCCGCGACGTGCCGGTCTTCGCGCCGCTGTCGCGCTTTGGGAACATGGGCGGCGCCGCCGGCGTCGTTGAACTGTTGTGCAGCGTGCTGGCGCTACAGCACGGCGAATTGCCGGGGACGTTGAACTGCGAGAATCCGTCGCCGGAGTGCCCGATCGCGGTGCATACCGCCCCCACGCGACCGGTGACGAAACCGTATGCGGTCAAGACCACGTTCACGGACCTGGGCCAGTGCGCCGTGGCCGTGGTGAAGAAATGGGAAGAATAACGCGCCGCGGCGTTTAGCCGCGACGCGGAGCGGAGCGCGAGTTACACATGCGGCGGCGCGTTGTCATAACCGGGATGGGCGTCATCACACCGCTGGGGCATAGCCCGGCGGAGCTCTACGCCAGCCAGCTCGAAGGCCGCACTGCGGTCGCCCCGTTCACGCGCTTCGACGCCCGCACCATGCCGACCACCTTCGCTTCCGAAGTGAAGGGGTTCGAATTCCACCGCTACCTCAAGGACACGAGCCGCTATTCGCACTGCGGCGTGAACACGCAGTTCGCCATCGGGGCCACCAAGCAAGCACTCGAAGCCGCCGGGCTGCTCGACGAAGGCAAAGGCGATCGCGGCCGCTTCGGCGTTTACCTTGGTTCCGGTGAAGGGGCCGAGGATTTCCCCGCCTTGATGAACAGCGTCGGCGTCGCCACCGAGCCGGGCGCTTCCACGGCCGACCCCGCCAAGTTCTGCGCCGCGATCCTGCAAGTGCTCGACCCACTTCGCGAAGCGGAAGTCGAGATGCATACCACGGTCGGGCACCTCGGTGAAATCTTCGCGCTCGATGGCCCGAACATCGCTTGCCAGACGGCCTGTGCCGCCAGTTCGCAAGCCATCGGCGAAGCGATGGACCTGATCCGCTGTGGCGACGCGGACGTGATGGCGGCGGGCGGTGCCCACAGCATGCTGCACCCGCTCGGCATCGCCGGCTTCAACCGGCTCACGGCCCTGTCGCAGCGAAACGACAGCCCGCGGACGGCCAGCCGGCCATTCGATCTGACCCGCGATGGCTTCGTGATTGGCGAAGGCGCGGGGATAATTATTCTGGAAGAGCTGGAGCATGCCAAACAGCGCGGCGCGACCATTTACGCCGAACTCACCGGCTACGGCAGCACCGCGGATGCATACCGCATGACCGACCCGCATCCCCAGGGAAAAGGGGCGATTCGCTGCATGGCGGAGGCCCTGAAAGACGCTGGTTTGAAGCCCGCGGACATCGGCTACATCAATGCCCACGGCACCAGCACCCAGGCCAACGATTCGGCGGAAACTGCCGCCATTAAGGCCGTTTTTGGTCCCCAGGCCTATAATATCCCGGTGTCGAGCAGCAAGAGCATGCTCGGGCACCTGATTGCCGCGGCCGGCGTGGCCGAACTGGTGATCTGCGTGATGGCGCTGCGCAAGGGGGTCTTGCCGCCGACCATCAATTACCAAACCCCCGACCCGGATTGCGACCTCGATTACATTCCCAACGTGGCCCGCGAAAAGCGCGTGGACCACATCTTGAGCAACAGCTTCGGCTTCGGCGGTCAGAATATCTCCCTGACGCTGAGCCGCTTTCGCGATTGATCCCCGCAGGATGCCGCAGGCCTTAATTTGACACTGTGTCCCCCGGAGGGCGCGAAGTGGTTTTTTGGCTCTATCTCGGTGGAGGCATCCTCCTCTTTCCTCCGGTGGCGATCGCCCTCTTCCTCGCCATTCTCTATTTGATGCTGCGCTGGCGGTACGTGCCGTTCTTGGTCCGCATTTTCCAGGAGAAGCCGCTGTTCATCATCCCTCGCGGGCAACCGACCGACCGTGCCGAACACGTGACCATAAAGTCCATTGATGGCCTGACGCTCCGTGGATGCTATCTCAAGACGACTCAGGCCACGCGCAAAGGCGTGATCCTCTTCGGCCTCGAATACGGCTCGGACCGGTGGGCGAGCCGGCAATACTGCGAGAAACTGGTCGCCGCCGGCTACGACGTTTTCACTTACGAACCGCGCAATCAGGGCGATAGCGACAAGGACCCCACCTACGAACCGCTGCAATGGGTGACCGATAAAGACGTTGCCGACATGAAGGCGGCTGTGAATTATCTCAAGAACCGCCCCGACGCGGACCCGAAGGGAATCGGTCTCTTCGGCATCAGCAAGGGCGGCAGTACCGGCTACCTCGTCGCCAGCAACGAACCGACCATCCTCTGCCTCGCCACCGACGGGGCGTATGCCACGTACACGACCGTGGTCCCGTACATGCAGCGGTGGATCAAGATTTACAGCGACCGGCATACCCTGCAGCGCGTGCTGCCGACCTGGTTTTACGGACTGGTCGGCGTGACGGGTTTGAACCGCGTGGCCCGCATTCGCGGCGTCACCTATCCGAGCGTCGAGAAGGCGATGAGCCGCGTCCGCCGGCCGGTCCTGATGATTCACGGCGAAGGCGATACATACATTAAGCCGGAGATGGCCAAGGCGCTGTTCGAGCGCGCCGCCGGGCCCAAGGAATTGTGGCTCGTGCCCAAGGCCAAGCACAACCAGGCGATCGCCCTCATGGAAAACGAGTACCATCGCCGCATCGTGGAATTCTTCGACAAAAACCTCATTTAGTCGCAAAGCCGCGCTCTGGTGGCACAGGCATTCTTGCCTGTGCAGGTTAAAGAGCACAGGCAGGAATGCCTGTGCCACCAAATTCGGCGGGTCGCGGCTAATCGATTCTCTATCACAATGACCGAACTTCCCGTCGTACCTCATCTCGATTACGAACTGTTGCTCGATTGCGTGCATTGCGGGCTGTGCACGGCCAGTTGCCCCACTTACGTGGAAACGAGCAACGAGGCCGATTCGCCGCGCGGCCGCATCTACCTCATGCGCCAGGTCATCGACGGCCTGCTGCCGCTCGGCAACGACGTCAAGCAGCACCTCGACTTGTGCCTGAACTGCCGGGCCTGCGAAACAGCGTGCCCCTCCGGCGTGCAATACGGCCGCCTCATCGAGCCGTTCCGCGAACACATGGAAGCACTCGAACCCGGCCGCTCCGTGCAAAATCTCAACGCCCTGCAGCGGTTCCTTTTGTTCAAGGTGTTCCCCTATCGCTGGGCGAACCGGCTGTCGCTGGCACCGGCTCGGTTGATGCAGTGGACCGGCCTCGACTGGTTGATGAAGAAGACGGGCGCCGACCGCCTATTGCCCAAATCGTTCCGATCGATGAGCGACATGCTTCCGGATTTGAAGCCGCACTATGGGCACCTTCCCGAGGTGCTCGAACCGGAAGGGAAGAAGCGGGCGCGGGTGGCCCTCTTCCTCGGTTGCGTGGCCGACGCCCTTTATCCCGAAACGAACCTGAACACGGCCCGCGTGCTGCAAAAGAACGGCTGCGAAGTGTGGATTCCGCGTTCTCAAGGGTGCTGCGGGGCGCTGCACTATCACGCAGCGTACGAGAGCGAGGCGCGCCGATTCGCGGCGCACAACTGCTCGGCCTTCGGTGCCGCCGATGCCGCCGAGTTCGCTAAAGTCGATGCGATAATCACGAATGCGGCCGGTTGCGGGGCGCAGCTCAAGGACTATGCCCACATGATGCACGGCACGCCGCAGGCCGAGACCGCGGCGCGGTTCCAGAGCAAGGTCCGCGACATCAGCGAATTCCTGATGGAACTCGGGCCGGTGAAGCCGACGCACTCGTTGCCGATTCGCGCGACTTACCACGACGCTTGCCACCTGCGCCACGCTCAGCAGATCGCCAAGCCGCCGCGGCAATTGTTGGAAATGATCCCCGGTTTGGAACTGGTGGCATTGCCCGAAAGCGAACTCTGCTGCGGGGCGGCGGGAAGCTACAACCTGACGCAGCCGGAGATGGCGTCCCGGCTCGGCGATCGCAAGGCCGCGAACATTTCCAGCACCGGCGCCCGCGCCGTCTTCATCGGCAACGTCGGCTGTCTCATGCAGATCACCCGGCACCTCAAGAAGACCGATCCGACACTTTGGTGCGCCCACCCCATCGACGCCCTCTGGGCCAGCTACAGCGGCGAACTCCCCGCCGAGTTGAAATCCGCTGAGGCGCCCAAGCACTGACCTCAATCGCTCCGGATCGTAGCGGTTATTCCATCTTTTTTTCGGTTGAGATTCCGCCAAACTCGTGTGTAAGTCCCGGTTCCATCCGGTACAATGCCTTCAGTCTCCCCATCTTCCCATACCCTCATCGAGTGGTGCAACATGCGCGTGCGGATGCTGTTCGCATCGGCCCTGGCGGCACTCCTAGTGTCGCTTCCGGCCGGCCTCGCCCAGGACAAACCGAAGAAGAAAGATCTGCCCACCGCGCCGCCGCCGCGCGAGAAGAAGAAGAGCTTCCTCGAAGGCCTGCTCAAGCCCAAAGTTCCCACCGAACTTCGCAAATACGAAGACGTCATCACCAAGGAGGCCAAGTCGCAGAAGGGAATCTTCGGCGTCCACAAGGTTGGGGAGAAATACTACTTCGAGATTCCCAAGAGCGCACTGGACAAGCTGATGCTGTGGCAGGCGGAAGTGGCCAAGGGACCGGGCGGCAGCAGCTGGGGCGGCTCCACGCTCGGGAACGAGGTGATCAAGCTGGAACGCCGCGGCAACAAGCTCTACATGTGGAAAGTCGGCTTCCGCAAGCGAGCCACTGGCGCCGCCGTGAAGACCGCTGTCGAGGCGGCCAGCACCGATTCCATCATCGCCGTCTTCCCCATCGAAGCGGAAGGGAAGGACAAGTCCGCCGTGATCCTCGTCACGCGGATGTTCATGCACGGCCTGCCCGATCTCTCCATTAGCCGGGCCGCGGGCGGGGGCGGCAGCATCGACGAGAGCCGTTCCTACATCAACGCGGTTAAGGCCTTCCCCACCAACGTCGAATCGGAGACGCTGCTCACCTTCAGCGGCGGCGGCGGGCCTTTCGGCGGCAGCGGTTCCAAGACCGCCGTCGTCCACCAGAGCTTCGTCATGCTGCCCGAAAAGCCGATGCGCGGCCGCTACTTCGACCCCCGCGTCGGCTACTTCACCGAATCGTTCGAATCCTACGACAGCCCCAAGCCCTGGACCGTCACCAACCAGTTCATTACCCGCTACCGATTGGAGAAGAAGGATCCCGGCGCCTCCGTCAGCGAGCCGGTGAAGCCGATCACCTTTTACATCAGCCGCGAGGTGCCGGAGAAGTGGCGGAGCTACTTGAAGAAGGGCGTGGAAGACTGGAATCCGGCATTCGAAAAGGCCGGCTTCAAGAACGCCATCGTCTGCAAGGACGCTCCCACCAAGGCCCAGGACCCGAACTGGGACCCGGAAGACGCCCGCTATTCCGTGATTCGCTGGGTGGCCGAGCCGACTATGAACGCGATGGGGCCGCACGTCCACGACCCGCGGTCCGGCGAGATCATTTCGGCGCACATTATCTTCTGGCACGACGTGGTGAAACTCGCTCAGACGTGGTACTTCGTGCAGTGCGCCGCCAACGACGCTCGCGCCCACAAGCTGCCGCTGCCGGACGCTCTCACCGGCGACCTGCTCCGCTACATCTGCTGCCACGAAGTGGGGCACACGCTCGGCCTGCGCCACAACCACCGCGCCAGCCAGGCCTATAGCATCTCGAACCTCCGCGACCCCGGCTTCACTTCCAAGTACGGCAGCGTCGCTTCGATCATGTCGTACGGCCGGTTTAACTACGTCGCCCAGCCCGGCGACGGCGTCAAGAACCTCATTCCGGTGCTCGGCCCCTACGACGACTTCGCCATTGGCTGGGGTTACAAGCCGATCGCGGCCAAGTCCGCCGAGGACGAAAAGAAGACGCTGGATGAATGGGCCGCCCGGCAGATCAACGAACCGTTCCTCCGCTTCGGCGGTGAGGACGGGCCCACCATGGTCGACCCCACCGTGCTCACCGAGAACATCGGCAGCGACCCGGTGGAAGCGACCGCCATGGGCTTGAAGAACCTCGACCGCGTCATGGATTTCCTTGTCGCCGCGACCACCGAAAAAGGCGAGGACTTCGATCTGCTGGAGGAAGTGTACAAGTCGATTCTCGCGCACCGGCGGAACTGGTACAGCGCGGTGGCCAAGCAAGTCGGCGGCGTCGTCGAGTACCGCACGCTCGGCGGCCGCGGCGACGAGACCTTCGTCCGCGTGCCCAGGGAGAAGCAAAAGGAAGCCGTCCGCTTTCTAATCGCTTCGCTGTTTACCACGCCGCACAAGCTCTTGAACCCGAAGATCGTCAACCAGTTCAAGTACACCGGCGTGGCCAACGACATCATGAACCAGCAGAAGAGCGTGCTCAGCAGCTTGCTCGATTCGAGCCGGTTGAACCGCCTCTTCGATGCCGAGGTGATGGGCGCCGACAAGGCCTACACAGTGGTGGAACTGGTGGGCGATTTACAGAGCGGCCTGTTCTCCGAACTCAAGAGCCCCGCGCCGAAGATCGATCCGCTGCGGCGGAACTTGCAGCGGGCCTATCTCGATACGCTGGCCAAGGAATTCGAGCCGAAGGCTTCTCCGGCCTCGAGCCCCGGTTTCCCGCGCGGCATCCCGAGCTTCGGCGGCAACCGCGTTTCGGAACTCCGCGCCGTGGCCCGAGTGTCGCTGGCCAGGCTCGCCAAGGAGATTGCCGCGGCCCAGCCGAAGACCAAGGACGCGGCCACCGCGGCCCACCTCGAGGACGTGCTGAGCGAAATCCACGCTGCCCTCAACGACGACAAGAAGAAGTGATTCTGCTGCGTTCACTGACAGTCGGGTAAGCAATAACATCGAGCAAGGAAGCTCGTCTTACACCTCCCCCCTTGTGGTGGAGGTCGACGAATGTCGTCTCGAAGAGACGACGTTCGGCGGGTGGGGGAGAATCTGTAGTAAGTAAGACCCCCCGCCGACTCGCTTCGCTCGTCGGCGACCTCCCCCACAAGGGGGGAGGTTGTAGGTGATTGGGACCAAGTAGCTGCTCTCCTGACGCTCAATAGCCGCGACCAAACCGGAGCGCGATCCCCGTTGGGTCGCGGCTAAACTCAAGCTCAAGAATACCTGTGCCACCAAAAACGTTGACGGAACTCGCTGGGGGTCATACGATGGTTTTTTCCTTTGCATTCCCTGCCGGGCGCATCGAGCCTCATGGCCGCTCCGCCGCTTTCCGCTGAAGCCGTGGTCCACGCCGTCGAACGGCTCGCGCGATACCGCGACCAGACCGCGGTGGTGAAGCTCGGCGGCAGCGCGATGGAGGATCCGGCCGCGACCGATGCGTGCCTCCGTTCGGTGGCCGTTCTCAACCGCGTCGGCATTCCCATTGTTCTTGTCCATGGCGGCGGCAAACCGATCGACCGGGCGATGGCCGAGGCCGGGCTGACGCCGAAGAAAGTCGCCGGCCGCCGGTACACGGACGATGCCGCTCTGGCCGTCGTCGTTCGCATTCTCAAGGACGAACTGAACGTTCGGCTGGCCCGTCAACTCTGCGAGCTCGGCGGCCAGTGCCGCGCCGTACCCGCCTTACTCAAAGGCGAACGGTTGGCATTGGCCGGCCCCGGCGGCCGCGCCATCGATCTCGGCCGCGTCGGTTCCATCACCGGCGCCGATTGGAATGAACTGCGCCGCATTCTCGATGGGCGTATGATTCCCATCATTCCGTCGCTGGCAGTGGATGCCGACGGGCACTGGCTCAATGTGAACGCCGACACTGCGGCGGCGGCCGTGGCCGGGGCGCTGCAAGCCGAGAAGGCGATCTTTCTGACCGATACGCCGGGCGTGCTCCGCGACCGCAACGATCCCGCTTCGCTTTTGCCCCGGCTGACCGAGCAAGAATGCCGGGCCCTCATCGCCGCCGGCGTCATCGAGGGCGGTATGGTTCCCAAGGTCGAGGCCTGCTTCGAGGCTCTGGCGGCCGGAGCGAAGTCCGCCCTCATCCTCGATGGCCGCGAACCGTTCTCGCTGCTCGACGTCTTTCTCAACGACGCGTTCACCGGCACCGAAATCCAAAGAGAGAGGGCAGGAGACAGAGGGCAGGAGACAGAGGGCAGAGGATAGAGTAGTCTTCGCTTCTTTTCTCTGCTGTCTGTCTTCTGACCTCTGACCTCTGACTTCTTACCGATCATGACCGACGCCTATTCCAGCGACCAGATCATCGCCCTCGCCAAGAAGCACTTGATCGGCAACTACACGCGCTACCCGGTCTGCCTGGTGCGCGGCGAAGGTTCGTGGGTGTGGGACTCCGAGGGCAAGCGCTACCTCGATTTCTTTCCGGGCTGGGGGTGCGGCATCCTCGGGCATTGCCCGCCGCGCGTCGTCGAGGCGGTGCGCGAACAGGTCGCCACGCTCATCCACGTTCCCAATACGTGGTACACGGAGCCGCAGGTTCTCCTGGCCAAGGCTCTTTCCGAACGTACCGATTTCGGCGGCCAGTGCTTCTTCTGCAACAGCGGCACGGAGGCCGTGGAAGCAGCCATTAAACTGGCCCGGTTGCACGGCCGCGCCAAGAACCGCTACAAGCTCATCACCACGACCGGAAGCTTCCACGGCCGCACCATGGGCGCGCTCACTGCCACGGCTCAGCCCAAGTATCACGCCGGCGTCGAGCCGATGCTGCCCGGCTTCACCTACGTTCCGTTCGGCGATCTCGCAGCGGCAACGAAGGCCGTCGATGCCGAAACCGCTGCCATCATGCTCGAACCGATCCAGGGTGAAGGCGGCATTAACCTTCCTCCGGACGGCTATCTGAAAGGGCTGCGCGAACTCTGCGATCGGCACGGCATCCTCTTGATCTTCGACGAGGTGCAGACGGGGCTTGGCCGAACGGGAAAGTGGTACGCCCATCAGCACTGGTCGGTGCGGCCGGACATTTTCACGCTGGCCAAGGCAATGGCGGGTGGCGTGGCAATGGGCGGCATCGTCGCGGCGCCGGAAGTCGCCGAGAAGTTGAAGCCCGGCACCCACGCGGCCACATTCGGCGGCAACCCGCTCGCCGCCCGCGCCGCCCTCGCCACCATCGAGACCATTGAGAGCGACAACCTGCTCGAACGCGCTGTCCAGGTCGGGGAGAAATTCCGCGAGCGCTTCGCGGCCTTGAAATCCCGCTGCCCGCTGATTCTCGATGTCCGCGTCAAGGGAACGATGATCGGCGTCGAACTGGCGGCCGAAGGGGCAGCGATCGTGCAGGCGTGCATCGACAAGGGCTTGCTCATCAATTGCACGCATCAAACCGTGATCCGGTTGCTGCCGGCAGTGAACATCAGCGACGACGAGATCGACCGGGGCTGCGACATTCTGGATGAAGTTTTGGAGGCGAGCCGAGCGGCGTAAGTCGCCGGTGCTCCTGGAACACTCATGAAGCACTTTCTTAATGTGGTCGATTGGACGCGGGACGAGTTGTGCGGTCTTTTGACGGACGCTGCCCGTCTCAAGGCGGCGCACGCCCGCGGCGTCCCGGCGCGATCGCTGGCCGGCAAAGTCGTCGGCCTCGTCTTCGAAAAACCGTCGCTGCGCACTCGCGTCAGCTTCGAGAGCGGCGTGGCTCAACTCGGCGGCACCGCCCTCTACCTGCCCGGCAACGAGGTCGGCCTCGGCTGGCGCGAAACCCATGCCGACTTCGCGCGCACGATCGGCCAATACATCGATGCCCTCGTCCTCCGCGTCTTCCATCACGACACGGTCGCTGGCGTCGCCAAGGCGTCTACCATTCCCATTATCAACGGGCTTTCCGACCGGTCGCACCCGTGCCAGGCGCTGGCCGACCTGCTGACGATCCAGGAGCATCTCGGCGGGCTTGCCGGCCGGACGCTCGCGTATCTCGGCGACGGCAACAACGTCTGCCACTCGCTGCTCCTCGGCGGCGCGGCCGTCGGCCTCCGCGTGAAGGTGGCGACGCCCTCGGGCTACGAGCCGGACGCCAGGATCGTCGACGAGGCGCGGCTGCTCGCGCGGGAGCACGGTGGAGCGATCGAGATCGGGCACGATCCCATGGCCGCGACTCGCGAGGCCGACGCGGTGTACACGGATGTCTGGGCGTCGATGGGCTTCGAGGGCGAGGCCGCGGAGCGCGA
>DATNBQ010000446.1:0-9319 GCA_035571955.1 Urbifossiella sp.
GGATAACGTTCTCTCGCGGCGCGACTGGCCTTGCTACGCGGCGGCTCTCAATCACCTTCGCCCCCGACACGACGGCATTCCGAGCGGCGTGACCTTGCCGCATGCCCTGATCGAGGGGCCGCTCACCTGGCCGGGGCAACACGCCGGATTCCTCGGCCAGAACAACGACCCGATGCTCGTGACCAAGGATCCGAACTCGCCGAACTTCCGCATGGAGGCTTTCGCTCTGCCCACCGGCCTGGATTCCCAACGGATGGACGAGCGGCGCGAACTCCTGGATCGGCTCGACGCCGCATCGAACGACCCCTTCCGCGGCCATCAAGAACGAGCGTTCGAATTGATTGCTTCCGGGCGAATCGCGCGAGCGTTCCAAATGGACCTGGAACCGATCAAGGTTCGCGACCGGTATGGGCGCAATCAGTTCGGCCAATCGCTGTTATTGGCGCGGCGGCTCGTCGAAGCTGGCGTGCCGATCGTTCAGGCGAACATGGGCATCGTGCAAACCTGGGACACGCATTCGGACAACTGGGGCCGCCTGAAGAACCGCTTGCTGCCGTGGCTCGACCGCGGGCTGGCGGCGCTCGTCGACGATCTCGAGGCCTCCGGCTTGTTGAGCCAGACGTTCATTGTCGCCATGGGCGAGTTCGGCCGCACGCCCAAGATTTCGAATCTGCCGGGGGAGCCGATTCCCGGCCGCGATCACTGGGCTTACGTCTATTCGGGATTATTCGCCGGGGCCGGGGTGCAGGGCGGACGCGTCATCGGTAAATCGGATCGGACCGGAGGCCATCCCATTTCCGAGTCGTACACGCCGTACGATCTGGGCGCCACGGTGTTTCAGGTCCTGGGCGTGCCGGCCGATGCCGAACTTCGCGATTCCCTGAACCGCCCGGTCCGCGCGAATGCCGGCACACCGATGGCCTGTCTGTTCCAAAATCGATGAGCGCTCCATCGGAGCGCTCGGCTTCGCCTCGCGGCTAACCATCGACCGACTCCGCGCCGCGGATACCATAACGTCATCTCTCGGAGCGGTTGCCATGCGAATTCGCGCCTCGGTCGCGTTCCTTTTCACCCTGGCTGCAAGCATCGGCCTCGGCGCCGATGGCAAGCCCCAGCCCGCGGCCAAGGGGAAGTCCAACCGCCTCGCCAAGGAGAGCAGCCCCTACCTGCTCCAGCACGCCCACAATCCCGTCGACTGGTTCCCGTGGGGTCAGGACGCCTTCGCCAAGGCCAAAAAGGAGAACAAGCTCGTCTTCCTTTCGGTCGGTTACAGTGCCTGCCACTGGTGCCACGTCATGGAACGCGAGTCGTTCTCCAATGCCGATGTCGCCAAGCTGCTCAACGAACACTTCGTCTGCATCAAGGTCGATCGCGAGGAACGCCCGGACGTGGACGACGTGTACATGACGGCCCTCAACGTGTACGGCGAATCGGGTGGCTGGCCGCTTTCCATGTTGCTCTCGCCGGACGGCAAACCGATCGGAGGCTTCACCTACTTACCGCCGGACGACTTCAAGGCCGTGCTCAACAAGATCCAGGAGATTTACACCAAGGACAAGGCTGGCCTCCTGAAGCAAGCGGACACCATTGCCGAGCGAACAGTCGAAGCCCTGGAGCGCAACTCGCGGCTGGTGGGCCTGGTTCCCCTGACCCGCGAAATGGTGACCGAGGCCCGCGAGTCGTACAGCATCGACCCGGAGCATGGCGGCACCGGTAGCAAGAAGGCCGAATTTCGCGGCACCAAGTTCCCGCGCGTCGCCGTCTGGCTATTCCTCCTGGAACAGAGCCGCAAAAAGGGGAACGAGGCAACGGCCAAGGCCGTGCAACTGACGCTGCGCAAAATGGCCGAGGGCGGCATCTACGATCAACTCGGCGGCGGCTTCCACCGCTACAGCACCGAACGCACCTGGACCGTGCCGCACTTCGAGAAGATGCTCTACGACAATGCCCAGTTGGTCGAGCTTTATTCCGAAGCCTATCGCACGGACCCGAACCCGCTGTACAAACGGGTCGTCGCCGAGTCGCTGGAGTTCATTCGCCGCGAAATGACGAGCCCGGAAGGCGCCTTCTATTCGGCGCTCGATGCCGATTCCAACCACAAGGAAGGCGAATTCTACGTCTGGACCATGGACGAGTTGAAGATCGTCCTCGGCAACGACGCCGACGTTCGCCTCATCAAGACGGTCTATGGCGCGGCGGCCCCGAACTTCGAGGGGAAGTCGTCCATTCTGCGTTTGCCCAAGCCGATCGCCGAGATCGCCAAGGATTTGAAGCTCACCGAAGCCGAGCTATTGGCGAAGCTCGAACCGCTGAAGGCGAAGCTCCTGGCTGTACGGGCCAAGCGCGAGCGGCCGTTCCTCGATCGCAAAGTGATCACGGCCTGGAATGGCCAGATGATCGCGGGATATGCCCGGGCCGGGGAAGTGTTCCGGCAGAAGGGTTTCACGGACGCCGCCGCCAAGGCCGCGGATTTCCTGTGGACGACGATGCGGACGAAGGACGGCCGCCTGATGCGCCTCTATGCCGCGGCCCCCGGCGAAGCACCCGCCCCGCGCGGCCGCGGCTACCTCGACGACTACGCCTACTTCATCCACGGCCTCCTCACGCTCCACGATGCCACCGGCGACAAGAAATGGCTCGATCGGGCCAAGACGCTGACGGATACTGCCCTGAAACAGTACGCCGACCTCGATCGCGGCGGCTTCTACTTCACCGCCCACGATCACGAGAAACTCTTCGCTCGTTCCAAGGACGCGTACGACAGCGCCCAACCGTCCGGCAACGGCGTCATGGCTCACAATCTTGTTCGCCTCGGCAACAAGACCGGCGACCGCACCTATCGCGATTTCGGCCTCCGCACCGTCAAGGTCTTCGCCATGACGCTTCGCACCAGCCCCGGTTCGATGCCGAGCATCGCGCTGGCCCTCGATGAATTGCTCGACATCGCCGCGAAAGACCCGACGGCGCTCGCTCCGCCCGCTAGTCCGCTGGCCAGCGACCCCACCAAGAAAAGCCGCGAGTCGGCGAGCGTGGTGAAGGCGGAACTGAAGGCCGGCGCCATTGCCGACGGCAAGCAGTCATTCACCGTGACGCTGACCATCGAGAAGCCGTGGCATCTTTACGCGAGCCCGGTCGGCAACGCGACTGTCAAGGAATCGGAAACGTCGGTGGAGGTCTTGATCGGCGGCAAGAAAGTCGAGGCCGCGATTGTCTTTCCCAAGGGGAAGTTGATGAAGGATCCGAAGGAAGGCGATTACAGGGTCTACGAAGGCACAGTGGCGATTACGGGCACGGTATCGCGCGGCAAGGACTCCGGCGCCCTGGAAGTGCGCGTGTCGGTGAACGCCTGCAAGAGCGGCGAGAAGGGTGTCTGCCTTCAGCAATCGGTGCTGAAACTCAAGTGAAACGCGGCAATCGCGCTATCCCATCAGATTGCGGAATTCCTCGAACAGGTAGCTCGAATCGTGCGGGCCAGCCGCCGCTTCCGGGTGATACTGGACGCTGAACATCGGCAGCTTGCCGTGCCGCATTCCTTCCAGCGTGCGGTCGTTCAGGTTAATGTGGGTCGGCTGCACGTCGCGCGGCAGGCTTGCCGGATCGACCGCGAAACCGTGGTTCTGCGTCGTGATCTCCACTTGCCCCGTGGTTTCATTACGCACCGGCTGATTGGCGCCGCGGTGCCCGAACTTCAACTTGAAGGTCTTGGCCCCGAGCGCGAGGCCCAGCAGTTGATGCCCGAGGCAGATTCCGAAGATCGGCTTCTTGCCGAGCAATCCCTTCACGGTGTCGATGGCGTAGCCGACGGCGGCGGGGTCGCCGGGACCGTTGGAAAGAAAGACGCCATCCGGATCGTGGGCGAGCACATCGGCGGCATTGGCCGTTCCCGGCACCACCGTGACGTTGCAGCCCACGCGGGTGAGGCAGCGGAGAATGTTCCACTTCATACCGAAGTCGATGGCAACGACGTGTTTCTCGGCCGTTCGAGCCGGAAGAATTTGTTCCTGGAACGCACCGAACCCCTGCTTCCATTCGAAGGCCCGATCGGGGACGACTTCCTTCACGAGGTCGCGCCCTTCCATGCCGGGGAACTTGCGGGCCTTGGCCACGAGTGAGGCGTCGTCCAGGTCGATTGTGGAGAGGACGCCGTTCATGGCGCCGCGAACGCGGAGCCGCCGCACCAACGCCCGCGTGTCGATCCCTTCGATGCCCGTCACATTGCTGGCTTTCAGATAGGTATCGAGGTCGCGGTGGCTGCGGAAGTTGCTCGGGATGCGGGTGAGTTCGCGGACGATGAACCCGTCCACCTGCACGCCGTGCGATTCCTGGTCCTCGGCCGTGGTGCCGTAGTTGCCGATGAGCGGATAGGTCATCGCGACGATTTGGCCCTTGTAGCTGGGGTCGGTGAGGACTTCCTGGTAGCCGAACATGCTGGTGTTGAAAACGACTTCGCCGATCTTTTCGCCGGGAGCGCCGAACCCGCGGCCTGTGAATACGGTGCCATCTTCGAGAGCCAACTTGGCAAGGGAATCGGTCATCGGAAGAGTGAATCCTTCAGTTTTCGTGGGTCGGGCTGTGCCCGACATGGCCGTTGAACGTCGGGCACAGCCCGACCTACTCGGCGAAACAGTCGCGATGGCAAATTAGAAGCAGGTTACGGAATTCGGCAGCGGCGGCGAGGGGCGTACAATCACTTCATTGACTGGGCGGGTGTAGCAAGATTCGCTGGGGGGGTGTTGGATGCTTTTGGGTGGCACCGGCTTCCAGCCGGTGTGTCTTTACTCGCACCGGCTGGAAGCCGGTGCCACCCAAGAATCGTCCGAGATTATCTACTCCTCCCAGAGATTATTGCTGCACCCGACTGGGAAGTAGCCAGAGGATTAACCACAGAGCCACAGAGAACGCAGAGAGGAACAATGGATCAATCTTCGTTCTTCTCTGTGTTCTCTGTGTCTCTGGGGTGAATCTTCTGCGTTTCAGACGGGTTGTTCCATGAGTAAGAAAAAGATTCGCGTTGAGCTGCGGAAGAATCGGAGCAAGCCGCCGCGCGAAAACGACATCACGCGATCGTATCACGAGGATGCGGGCCAGGCCGAGGACGCCCACACCAGCGAGCGCGTCCGGGCCAAGGGGGCGATTTCGCGCTACCGCACCATCGTGCAGGACGGCGACGGAAATGTGCAACCGAGCGTTGATGCCGAGGCGATCCGCGGACGGGTGATCCGCGCCCACGGCCTGGCATCCGTGGTGGAAGCGGACGATGGCCGCTTGTTCCGCTGTGCCGTTCGCCGCTTGCTCAAGAGCCTGGCGACCGAGGAACGCAATGCCGTGACCACAGGCGACATCGTCTGGTTTCGCGAAGCGAAAGGCGAATCCGAAGGCTTGATCGAGCGCGTGGAACCGCGCCGGGGAGTGCTCACCCGCTCGTCGCGCCGCCGCGAGCACATCATCGTCGCCAACGTCGATCAACTCGTCATCGTCGTGTCGCTGGTCGAACCGGAACTCAAGCCGCACCTGATCGATCGCTACATCGCCGCCGCGGTGAAGGGCGAATTGAAGCCGATTCTCTGTTTGAACAAGGCGGATTTGGCCGATCCGGTGGAACTGCAGCCGCTGGTCGGGGCCTATTCGCAACTTGGCATCCCTACGATCCTCACGAGCGCCCGCAGCGGCGCCGGCATCGGCCGCCTCCGCGGACTGCTCGCCGGTCGGGCGACGGTCTTCTCGGGGCAATCGGGCGTCGGTAAATCGTCGCTGCTCAACGCCGTGCAGCCGGAACTTGGGCTGGCCGTGAAAACCGTCAGCGACGTGAATCAGAAGGGCCGTCACACGACGACTTACGCGCAACTCATCAAGTTGAACTTCGGCGGCTGGGTGGTCGATACGCCGGGAGTGCGGCAACTCGCTCTCTGGGACACGCGGCCGGAGGAAGTGGAAGGCTACTTCAGCGATTTTCGGCCCTTCGTGCCGCATTGCAGTTTCCCGGACTGCACGCACACTCACGAATCCGGCTGCGCCGTGCAGGACGCCGTCTCCCGGCAACTCATTAGCCCGCGCCGCTACCATAGCTACCTCGGCATGTTCCGCGGCGACGATGAGTCGGCCATCAAACCAAGTCGTGAGCGTTCTTAGCGAGTGTACTTCGTGTCGCTCCCTGACAGTCGCGACTCGGCTGGTAAGATTCCTTCATGGATTCCACCGTCGATGTCAGTGTGGCGATTTGCACCTGGAACCGGGTGAAGTTGCTCGATCGCACATTGACCGGCATGCGTTCCCTCCGAATTCCTGACGGCCTGTCGTGGGAAATCCTGGTCGTCAACAACAATGGCACAGACGATACCGACGCTGTCGCACTGCGACACGCCGAAACCTTACCGGTCCGCTTGTTGCACGAAGCGCGGCAAGGGCATTCCCACGCCCGCAACCGGGCCCTCGACGAAGCCCGCGGCCGGCTCATCCTCTGGACCGACGACGACGTGATCGTTGACCCCGAATGGCTAAGCGAGTACGTCAAAGCGGCCCGGGCCTTCCCCGATGCCGGCTACTTCGGCGGCACGGTCGATCCCTGGTTCGAAATCGTGCCGCCCGAATGGGTGCGGCGCAATTTGGTTCACCTGGAGGGGCCGTTCGCGCTCCGCCGCTTTGGGCCCGAAGTACGGCGATTGGCCAAGGGCGAAATGGTGTTCGGGGCCAGCATGGCGATTCGGGCCGAGTTGCTCCGCGAGCACCGCTTCAATACGGCGCTCGGCCGCGTCGGCGCCGGCATGTTGAGCGGCGACGAGACCGAACTCATGGAGCGGTTCGCGGCCGGCGGGCGATTCGGAGTGTGGGTCGGCACGGCCCGCGTCGATCACTTTATTCCGGCCGAGCGGCTGACCGCGGCCTATATTTGGAAGTTCTATCGGGGGATCGGTCGGACCAGCCAGCGCGTCGCCCCTTACGATGGCAAGGGCCCGCGGTTGTTCGGGGCGCCGCGATGGTTGTGGCGGCGCTACTTCGGCGAGCGACTTCGCGTCGCGCGCCTCGGCTTCCGCAAAAACGATGTCTGGCTGAAGGCCTACATGCGCGCCGCTACAACTCGCGGCATCATCGATGAGTTTCAATCGAATGACCAATGACGAATGACCAAGGACCAAACGGTGGAATTGAGCGTCGTCATCCCGGTGTACAATCGCGAGCGATCGGTGCGCGCGACCATCGATTCGGTGTTGGCGTGCGGGGTCGAAGCCGAGATCGTCGTGGTGGATGACGGTTCCACGGATGGCACGGTGGCCGCCGTGCGGAGTTATGGGGCGCGGGTCAAGTTGCTCGAACAGCCGAACGCGGGGCCGGCCGGGGCCCGCAACAACGGCTTCAAAAACAGCACCGGAAGCATCGTCGCCTTTCTCGATTCGGACGATCTTTGGCTGCCCGGCGTCGTTGCGGAATGCCTCGGATTTCTGCGTACGCATCCCGAGATCGACGTACTGGCTAGCGAAGCACTCTTCGGCAATGCGACAAACGGCTACCAACCCGTCACGCATCGGCTCGGCTTCCCCGCGCTCATGACCGACCCGATCGCGCCGGGATATTATCGCATGCCGCGGTCGCCGTTCGTCATTGCCATGATGGAGCGGATGCAGGTGTTCCTCGGCGCCGTGATGATTCGCCGCTCGGCACTCCCGGAAGTGCCGTTCGACCCGGCCCTGTTCGGCGGCGAGGATTACGAACTCTGCCTGCGCTTGGCCGCAACCAAGGCGATTGCCTTTTACGACAAGCCGCTCGCCCGCTACGAAAAGCATGAGGGCGGCATCTCCAATAACTCCGATCGAATGGCCCGCGAATTCGCCCTCGCGATGCGCAGCATGGTCCGCCACCCGGAGATGCTGTCGCGGCACGAATGGCGATTCGCGCGCCGGCAATATGCCCAGCAAGCGTACTGGCACGCCTACCGCGCATACGACAAGGGCGATTACCGGGAAGCTCGACGCCGCTTCGCTGCTGCCCTGGCCGAGGGCCGATTCCGAATGCGGGCTGCGCTCTTCTGGCTGGCTTGCTGCATGCCCGGCCCGCTGCTGCGCTCGCTGCGCGGCCTCAAGCACCGCGTGGGTGGCGGACCATGACCCCGCGCGTCTGGATCGTGCCCGTCAATTTCAACGGGCTGGCCGATACCTGCAAATGCCTGCAATCGCTGGCGGAATTGAGCGTGCCGGCATCGGTCGTGGTCGTCGATAACGCCTCGGCGGATGATCCCACGCCGATCCTCCGGAACGAATTCTCCTGGGCGCATTTCGTTCGCAATCCGGTAAATGGCGGCTGGTCCGGCGGCAACAATGCCGGCATCCGCTTCGCGCTGGACCGCGGCGCCGACTTCGTCATTCTCCTGAACAACGACACGACCGTGCATCCGGCTCTGGTCGCGCGGTTGCTTGCCGCCGCCGAGGCCAATCCGCGGTTCGGCAGCATTGGCCCGGTCATCCGGTACATGGACGAACCCGCTGTCGTCATGACCGACGGCACGATCTTCAATCGGCCGGGCTATCCGGGTTTCTTCCAGCGGCAGCCGGTTCCCGAACGCGTCGCCGAACCGCCGGCGGTCGAGGAAACCGACATCGTCAATGGTTGCTGCATGATGATCCGGGCGGAACTGTTTTCCCAAATCGGCTTTATCGACGATCGGTTTTTTCTGATTCATGAGGAGGCGGATTTCTGCCTGCGGGCCAAGGAAGCCGGCTGGCTGTGCGGCATTCTTGCCGAAGGGCTGGTGTGGCACAAGGGATCGAGCGCGTTCAAGCGTTCCGGGCAGCGCTGGCAGCGCTACTACGATACCCGCAACCTCGGTTTGCTCTTGAGCAAGCATCGGTCGCGATTCCCCACCGGGCGAGGTGGTTGGCGGTCGCGCCTACTGTATTGGCGGTACGCGTATCACCGCTATTGCCACGAGCGCGAGGACGGGCATCCCGACGCGGCGACGGCGGTACTGGAAGGATTGGCGGACGCAGTCGCGCGGCGATTCGGGGCCTATCGAGCACGATGGCGATGGCTGAAGCCAATATTGCGCCTGCTGTTCGAAACGGCCCGGCGATTGAAGCCGCCGCGGCACAAGCAACCGATCGACGCGCGGAAAGACCTGTGGGTAAGTGGTTCGCGCAGCGAACCGGGTGAGGGGCCATGAATATACCCCTCACCCCCGGCCCCTCTCCCCAGCGGGGAGAGGGGAGAAATCGGGTCCTCTTGTTCGTGAAGGAATCGCAGAGTTGGCCGCGCGGCAGCGGCCACGACGTCCACGGCTACCACATGATGCAGGCCCTGGCCGCTCGCGGCCACAACATCGCCCTGGCCA
>DATNBQ010000447.1:0-2697 GCA_035571955.1 Urbifossiella sp.
CTTCGCCGAGCAAGCGGCGGCGGATTCGTTCGGAGCGGTCGTCGATGGCGGCCAGGTCCGCGGTGCGGAAGCGGCTGTCATCGCTCGCGGCGGCGGCTGTACCGGCGACGCCTGCCAGCCCGACTTCCACGTCGGCCACGCCGATCAAGTTGTCGAGCGGCATCGTGCTGATGATCGCTGCCAGCCGCCCGTTGATTAGCGGTGCGAGTATCCGCCGCGCTTGCTCCGGCGTTCGGATCACCTTGACGAACTGCTCCGCGGCCGCCGCGTCCGGAATCTTCCAGGTCACGAAGGCATCCACGGCCAGCGTCTTGTCCACGGTGCGGTTAATTGGATCGCGAGTGAGCGATTCCACTCCCGGCAAGTCGAATGACTGGGCCCGGCGATCGATGCGAATGATCGATTCGATCGGCCACGGGGCTTTCAGTTTCAAGCCGGCATCCGTCTCGCCGTTGTAGACGGCCACCTTCTCGCCAAAACGGGCGACGTAAGCGAATTCCGTGTAATCGACCGTGTAAAGGACCGTGCGCAGCCAGACGACCAGCACGATAAGCAGCAAGAGCAACAGCGGTCGCTTCATGGAGTGAATGTAGCCAGGCGGCGGGTTAAAGCCCAGCGGGCGGAGTCATCCAAGCGACGGCGCGGGATCGTAGCGTTTCCATTTCGGCAGCATCGGGAATGTCGCCAGCGAACTTGGCCCGATCGCAGCGCTCGAGCAGTTCGCGAAGAGGAGCGGTGCGTTCCTGGGACCAATCGGCCTTCGCGCACTCGGCCAGCAATTCAGTCGTCGTTAAATGAGGAGCGGACAGTCCATCGCGGCGCTCGATGAATTCGCGAAGGATGGCCGCTAAGCGATCAGCGGCCAACAACCCCGATTCGGGATCGATGCCGCCGAGTTCGCGGAGCGCCCATTCGCCGGGCGGCAATGGCGGCGGCTCCCTTCGCCAGCGGCGTATCACGGCACCGACGAGCACCGCGGCGAAGATCGATGCCAGAACCGCGATGAACGGCCAGCCGGCGGCTTGCGGCTGCGGCGCCGGCACGGCCGGCAACTCCTCGATCCCCGTGACCGGGCGGGCGTCGTCGGCTTTCGGCTCGGTGATCGCGGTCTGTACGCGCACCTCGCGCGACGGGAACTCGACATCGCTCGCATTCGCGTCATCTCCGGCCGTTACCTTGAGCGGCGAGAAGACGATCGGCACCTTCTCGCCGGGAGCGAACGGCGACAGGCGATAGCGGGCTTCCCAGCGCTCGCGGCCACCATACAGCAGCGTGATTTTCGCGGGCCCGGTGGCGCGGATGCTCCAGACCTTGGCGGACATTGGCGCGAGCAATTGCTCGGGCTTTTGCGGAAGATCGACCCGCAGCGGCGCCGGCCCTTCGAGCGCAAGCGTCAATTGCACGGAATCGGCCAGCGCGATCTTGTCCGCCGAGAGCGACACAGAGGAAACTAGCCCTGGCTCTGCCAACGCGCATGGCGAGAAGAGAAGGAGCATCAAAAGCCCAAGAATGGGTGGCACCGGCTTCCAGCCGGTGCAAAACGCTGCACACCGGCTGGAAGCCGGTGCCACCCAGAAATTGGCTGTTTTCTCTCTCAACTGCGCGCACCGACTGGAAGCCGGCGCCACCCAGAAATTGGCTGTTTTCTCTCTCGGCTTCATCCGTGGCCTCCGCGGCGGCGGCGATCGCGCTTGCGGAAGAAGCCCAAAAGTGCGTCGAAGTGGTTGCCGCTCGTGTTGACGTCCACCAGGTCGGCCTGGGCGGCGCGGGCCAGTTTCGTGAAGGCGGCCATGCGTTCCTGGTTCCGGGCCTCGAATCCTTCCCGGAAACTCCGGTTCGACGTGTCGATCACCATTTGCCGGCCGGTCTCGGCATCTTCCACGCGGATCAACCCGGCGGCGGGCCAGTCGAGTTCGCGCGGGTCGGTGGTTCGCACCGCGATCAGGTCGTGCTTGCGGGCGGCCCGGCGGAACGCCGTCTCGAAACCGCTGCCGAGGAAATCGCTCATCAGAAAGACGATGGCCCGGCGCCGCTGCATCTTGTTCAAGTAATCGAGGGCGGCGGAAAGGTCGGTGCCGCGCTTCTGCGGTTCGAACGCCAGGATATCGCGGAGCAGGCGAAGCACGTGCCGCGGTCCCTTGTTCGGCGGCACGAACCGCTCGATTTCCTCCGTGAAGGCGATGAGGCCGACGCGATCGTTGTTGCTGACGGCACAGAGCGCCAGCAGCGCGGCAAGTTCGGCGGCGACGGTTCGCTTCGGCTGCCGGCCGGAGCCGAACCGCTGGCTCGCCGAAACATCTACGGCGAGGATCAGCGTTAATTCGCGTTCCTCGACAAAGCGCTTGATGTACGCCTGGCCGGTGCGAGCGGTGACGTTCCAGTCGATGGTGCGAACGTCGTCGCCGGGCTGGTATTCGCGGACTTCTTCGAAGGAGAGGCCGACGCCTTTGAAGGCGGAATGGTATTCGCCGCCGAGTAGGGTTTGCACGACACGACGCGCCTGGAGGTGCAGCCGGCGAACCTGGCGCAGGACATCCGCGGGAAGCATGGTGCGTACTCAACGGCGAGCGGGGGCCGTGAGGCCCCTGATTCTCGAAGCGTCCAGAGAATCCGGGCCGCTCGCCAGAAGGCTATTTGGCGACGAAGTAAATCTTCACCTCGCGGAACTTGCGAATGAGTTCGTTGGCGCGCCGTGAG
>DATNBQ010000448.1:0-5399 GCA_035571955.1 Urbifossiella sp.
GGCCGGCCTTCTTGTCCTGCAGTTCGACCAGCCAGTCGCGCATGCCGCCGGATCGCTTGCCGTTCTTCAGCGGTCCTTCGTTCCAGTCCTTCCACTCCGGGCCGTCCGAGAAGTGCACGACCTGGGTGGCGTAGTAGTAGAAGTACATTTCGGGCTTGGCGGGCGGCTTGGTCGGTTGCCGCTTCATGAGCCCTTCGACGCCCTCGGCGAGGCCGGCGTGGCCGGGGGCCCACTTGCTGATGTAGTAGCGGCACAGCAGGCCGACGGAAGTGAGCGGCGTGGCCGGGGCGCCGGTCGGGCCCGTGTAGCCGTACACGGCCTTCCGCGAGCCGGACGACACCTTGTCGAGGAAGCGGTTGGCGGCCGCGAATGTCTTATCCGGAACGATGATGTCCTTGCTTAGCACGGCGGCCTTGAGGGCCTGAACTTGCCAGCCGACGATGGAGGTGTCGCCGGTATTGCCGGGGGTATAGCCCCAGCTGCCGTCGGAACCTTGCTTGGCCACGATGAAGTTCGTCGCGGCCTGGGCGTGGCGGAAGACGAGGTTGCGGTCGTGGGTCATGCCATAAGCTTCGTTGAGGGCGGTCGTGGCGATGCCGTGAGAATACATGGTGCCGCCGCCGTTGAAGCCGCCATCGGAGCGCTGCATCGAGATCAGGAACTTGAGAGCGCGATCGACGACCTGCTGATACTTGTGGCCGCTCTTGTGGGTCTCACCGGCAGCGAGGAAGGGAAGCAGGCACATGCCGGTCGCGGCCACGGTGTCGGACTTGGACTGGCCATCGAAGACCCAGCTGCCGTTCGGCTTCTGCTGGCGGGCGAGCCAGGCGAGTCCGCGGGCGACGGCCTGTTCGCTGGCGAGGTTGCCTCCCCCTTCGCGGAGCAATCGGCTCTTGGTGGCGCCGCTGCGGCCGCTCATGCCGCCGGTCATGATGGTGCCTAGCGCGCCGCCGCCGGACATGACGTTGCCGGCATCGCCGGGAGCGCCGCCGGCTTTTTCATCCGCGAACAGCCCCGGCGCCTTGAGCGCGCTCGTGTCGTCCGGACGCATATCGGGAACGCCGATCGGGTCGCTGGTGACGATATCGTCGACGGTCTGTTCTTCGACGCGTTCCAGGTCTGGAATGGCGGAGGCGAGGTTCGATTCGAGCCCCGGGTCCTCGTTGGTGAGGTCCTTGGGCGGTTCCTCGGGTTTGTTCTCGGCGGTCGTGTCGAGAATTTTGGGGCTGGCCTGCGCTTCCGAGGTTTTGAAGTAGCTGCAATAGAGATAGGCGCCGCCGAGGATGCCGAAGTTCAGGGCGCCGCTGATGACCCAGGCGGGGAGCAACTTGCGAACGAGGCGTTCCTGGGCGGTCTCCTCGGCGCCTTCGAGGATCTTGATGACCGCGGCGCCCGGCGCTGCCTTGGGGTCGACCTTGGCCGGCTTGCCGTTTTCGGAAGGAACTTTCGGATCGCTCACGGTTGTTTCCCCTGGGTAACTCGCGCTCCCCTTCGGGTCGCGGCTAATCTTGTGTAAACGGGTTGCGGTGGCGGTTCGCTTCGATCTCGGCGCGGGCGGTGCGGTCGCCCCGGCGGAACAACCAGCCCATGAGTACGGCCGCGCCGCCGAGGAAGGCCACGCCGCCGACCACCGCGGGAACGAAACCCTCCCGCCACCACGCCGTCGCGTCGTCGGTCTCTTGCAGCACCGTCACCGATCGGCCGACCAGGAGCGGCGCCTTCTTGTCCACGTACTTGGACGGATCGCTGGAATCCTTCTCGCCCGATTCATAGCGGCGCAGCTTGAACGAATAGCCCGCGAACGCCACCCGGACATTCATCGACGCCTTCGGCTCGATGCCGGCCGGCAATTCGGTGATCGCGATGTTGATGGGGTGGCCGCTCGGTTCCCCATCCGGAATCAACCACCCATCGTACCAGTTCTCGATCCCCGCGTCGACTAGCCGCTTCGAACATTTTCCTTCGACCACGCGGATGAGCACTCCTTGAAAATAGACCAGATCGAAGCGGTAGTCCTTGTAATTCTCCAGGAGTTGCGGGAAGCCGATCTTGCGGCTGGCGGCCGCCTCCAGTTGCTCCTCGGTGAATCGCCGCGAGTGCAGGATCAGGCGGTTCCACGCGCTCCAATCTTCCCAGAATTCGGCGCTATCCTTCATCCGCGAGTAGTCGCGGCTCGCCTTGAAGATGCGCAGGCTTTTATCGAGGGCGATCCTCGGCGGCGGCTCCTTGGCGGCAACCAGCGACCGGCCGATCAACAGCGGCCCCTTCAACCAACCGGCACCGGTGGGCTGCTTCGGATCGGCCCCCGGCCCGGGATAGGTCACCAGCTTGAACGAGTAGCCGCCGAACGCCGCCCACCTGTCGATACTGGCGAATTCACCCGCGGGTTTGCCTTCGGTCATCGCCGGCAATTTCGGAAATTCCTCCGGCCACGCTGACAGCAGCAGGATCAGCGGGTAGCCGGGCGACTCGTCTTCCGGCACCAGGCGCGCTTCGAAAAGCTCCTTGAAGCCCGCTTCTTCCAGCGATCGCGTCGGCTGCAACCGACGAGCCCGCGCTACATTGCCCTCGAAGCGGATCAGTTCCAGGCGGAACTGAAAGCGGGCGTCGAAGGTGAGGTCGTCGGGCGTCAGGTCGCGGCGGCCATGCTCGGCGAGTTCGGCGGCCGAAAACTGCGCCGCATGCAGCATCACATCGGTCAGCGCCTGATATTCGTCGGCGTTCTGTTTCTCGGAGGCGAGCGGCCGATTGTCTTCGATTCCCCCCTTCACGACCCGAGTTTTCGGGTCGAGCGTGCCGGTATAAATTCCCTTGTCCTTGTGGATGCGGAATCGGGCGGCATCGACGGTCTGCTTCGGGTTCTCCGGGGGAATGGGGGATCGGTCGTCGATTTTGTCGCCGGGAAGCGGTTCGGGCGGTTCGGCCGCGCGGGCTGTTGCCGCAATGCCTGCCCCCAACCCTGCAAGCAGGGCGAAGCGGAGCCAGGGCAGACGGAACCGGCCGGACATGCCACTTTCCTCTCTCGTTTTGGACGGCCGAGATCGCCCTGAGTTCCCGGAATTGGCGAGGGCGATTATCGCTTGCTGAACGGCGCGGGGGCGATGTTCTTGAAACCAGCCTGCATTCCCAGGTCGAGCAGCTGCACCACGTACTCGTTGAGCAGATTGTCCGCCATTTCCAGCGACACCTTGGCCTTGGCCTTGTCGCCCTTGAGCTCGTTGTAGCGGGTCCGCAGGGCCTTTTCGTAAGCGCGAACATCGGCGCCCAGATCGTCCGCCCGCGTATCCACGGCATCCTTCTGGGTAATGCTCATCCGCGAGATCGTGCCGTTGTCGGCCGCCTCGACCCGCACCACGAACACTTCCGGCTTCTCATCGGTCGGATCGGGAATGGTCTGAGAGTTCTTGTCGCCCTCCGAAGTGGGCAGCGACATGGCGATCTGCCCCTCGGTCGGGGCCGGCCGGAATGTGAAAATGAAGAACGCCATCAACTGGAACGACATGTCCAGCATCGGCGTGATGGGCAGGTCCGGTTCGACCGGCGCTTCTTCTTTTCGCTTGTTTTTGCTCATGACCCTACTTCGTTTCCAGTTTGCCGCCGTGGCGGATTGCCCGCAACTGGCAGTTCTTGTAGCCCGCCTTCTGGCAGGCCACCTCGATGTCGTAGACCTTCTTGAACGGCGTCCGCTGGTCGGCCCGAATGATGAGCGTGGAGCGGAGTGGCTTGGTGGTGTCGCCGCCGGCCATCCGCACGTCCTCATCGTAGCGCCGTTTCATGTAATTCTGCACCTGGATCGGGTTGGACAGGATGTTGTCCTTGCCGACGGCATCCAGGGCGGAAAGAAGCACCTGCCCCTGATCGTTGACGTTCAGGAAGATGATGTTCTGGGCGTTGGGGTCGAGCGGCGCCGCCGAGACGGCTTCCGGCAGCTTGATCGTCTCGTTGACGCGCTCCATCACGAAATTGGCGCAGACCATGAAGAACATGACCAGTTGCAGAACCATGTCCAACATGGGAACGAGGTTCGGTTCGCAAGCCTTGTCGGGGCTGTGACTCATGATTCCACCCGAATGGGACTCCGGTCGCTGACGCTCCCGGCTCGCCTTGGATTAACGTGCCGCTGCCGGCGCGGCTGCGGCGGGGGCGGTTGGCGAAGCGGGCGGCGCCGGCTTCTTCGAGTTGTGGTACATCTGCGTCAACAGGTCGTCAGCGATGTGCGCCACGTCCATCGTGACCTTGGTGATGCGGTTGCGGAAGAACGCGTTAAAGAAGATGGCCGGCACCGAGATCGCGATGCCCACCAGCGTCACGGAGAGGGCGTGCGAGATGTTTGCGGCCAGGGCGCTGGCATTCGGCGTCGACGTCGACTCGCCGAGCACCATGAACGCCCCGATCATGCCGTACACCGTGCCGACCAGCCCGAGCATCGGCCCCAAGCTGGCGATCACCGCCGTGTAGTTGTTCTTCTGGTCCTTGTCGCTCTTGATCGCTTCGAGCGTATTCATGGCCGATTCGCGGGCATCCTCGAGGCCGTATTGCAGGCGGCCCATCCCCGAAGTCAGCACGCGGCCGAGGAACGACGGATCGTTCCGCGCCATGTCGAACGCTTCCTTAAACTTCCTTTTGTTCACGGTATCGGTGAATTCATCGACGAACCCGGCGGGGATGGCCGCGGACATGCGCAGGTCAAGCGACAAGAGCACGATGAGGGCGACCAGGGCGACCGAGACGCTCAGGAGCACCGGGCCGAAGACCCAGCCGAGCGACTCGATCATATGGATGAGTTTGTTCGGCGACGATTTCGGCGTGGTCGGGGCGGCCGAATCGCCGCTGTCTTGTGCCGAGGCCAGGTCCGGGAAGAGGGCGAGCAACAGCAGGGCCGCGCCGGCCACCATAAGAATGCGGCCCGGCGGAAGGAAGCGCGATTGCGGGAGAGTCATCGGCTGATCCTGAGTAGAAAGACACGACTCGAGCGGGACATTCGCTCCGGATGGGAATCGACGGGTTCCCGTTTGGACGCGACGGCCGGAACCGAAGTTCCGGCAAGCCCTGCGAATAAGTGAAGCGGCGATAAGGTTATTAAGAAGGGTAGAACCCAAAAAGGTCAAGGACAATTTCTCCCCACGCACGAATTGCCGAGGAGCTGTGGCCGACCCGGGCGACTTTCCCTAGCATAACCGTCTTCGCAAATCCCGCATTCCGGAACCATCATGTACGCGATCATCGAAGACGGCAGCCGCCAGTACCGGGTCGAACCGAACAGCCCCGTGACGCTGGATTACCGCGATGTCGCGATGGGCGGGACGCTGGAACTTTCAAAGGTGCTCCTGCTCAACACGGGAAGTGAAACGGTGGTCGGCCGGCCGCTCGTCGAGGGCGCGCGCGTGATCGCCGAGGTG
>DATNBQ010000449.1:0-12432 GCA_035571955.1 Urbifossiella sp.
ACGATCTCCTCCACGTCCAACCAATTGTGGCCCGCCGCCAGGTCCACCTTCAATGGGACTTCCAGCGGCAGCGCCGCCGTCATCTCCTGGCGAACCAATTCCGCGACGGCGCTCAATTCTTCCGGCGGCACCTCGAAGACGAGTTCGTCGTGCACCGTCAACAGCATCTTCGCACGGAAGCCCCGTTCCTGGAAGCGGCGATGCACCCCCATCATGGCCAGTTTCATCAGGTCCGCCGCCGAGCCCTGGATCTCCATGTTGATCGCTTCGCGCTCCGCCATGTTGCGGCGTTGGTAGGTGGTCCACGAGCGGATCGAGTTGACGTCGAAGGTTCGCCGCCGGCCGAGGATCGTCTCCACGCGGCCGGTGTCCCGGCACTTCGCCAGCAAGTTTTGCTGATACTCCAGCACCTTCGGATAGCGCTGGAAGTAGCCGTCGATGAAGCGGTTGGCGTCCTTCTTGTCGATACCGAGGCGAAGGGCCAGGCCGATTCCGCTCATACCGTAAATGACGCCGAAGTTCACGGTCTTGGCCACCCTCCGCTGGTCGGACGTGACCGCTTCCTCCGCCACCTGGAAGATTTCCGCGGCCACCAGGCTATGCACGTCGCGATCCTCGGCGAACGCCTGCCGCAAGGCGTCGTCCTTACAGAAGTGGGCGAGCAGGCGCAATTCGACTTGCGAATAATCGGCAGTAAGAAGTTGCCAGCCGTCCGGCGGAATGAACGCCTGGCGAATTTGCCGCCCTTGCTCGGTGCGGGCCGGGATGTTCTGCAGGTTGGGATCCGAAGAACTCAGCCGGCCAGTGGAAGCGACGGTTTGATTGAACGACGTATGCAGCCGCCCGGTTTTCGGATTCACCAGAGCCGGCAAGGCATCGACGTAGGTTCCTTTCAACTTGGCAATCTGCCGGTGTTCGATGATCTTCTTGGGCAGTTCATGCCCGAGAGCGGCGAGGCGCTCGAGCGTTTCCTGATCCGTGCTCGCTTCGCCGGTGGTGTCGGTGCGCTTGCGGACCGGCAGGTTCATGTCGGCATAAAGAATATCGCGAAGTTGTTTCGGCGAACCGAGGTTGAACTCCTTGCCGGCCAGTTTGTGTACGTCCTTTTCGATCGCGGCAAGTTGACCCTCCATCTCGGCGGAAAGCTTGGCGAGGAACGGTACGTCGAGGCGGACACCGTTGAATTCCAGCTCCGCGAGCACGTCAATTAAAGGAAGTTCAACATCACGATAAACACTGTTTAGCCGCGATCCGGCGGGAAGCGCGGCATCATCGGAGCCCAATTCCGCTTCCAGTTTCTCCGCGAGCCGCCACGCCACGTCGGCATCCTCGGCCGCGTAATCCTTCACCTTGTCGGTCCGGACCTGGCCCATGGAAAGCTGCTTCTTCCCTTTGCCGATCAGTTCCTCAATCTTGATGTTCTCGTGGCGGAGTTCGGTGCGAGCGAGTTCGTCCAGGTTGTGTGTGCGTTCGCCGGCGTGCAGCAGGTAATGCGCGATCATCGGGTCACCGGAGACATTCGCCAAGTTCACGCCTTGAGCCCGCAGAACGAGCAGGTCGTACTTGATGTTCTGGTTGACTTTGGCAATGGCCGCATCTTCGAAGATTGGGCGAAGCGCGTCGAGGGTTGCCGTGGGGTCGAGAACGCTGTCTTCCTTCGGCCCGCGGACCGGCAGGTAATAGGCTTCGCCGGCCTTCCAGGAAAATGCATAGCCGACCATCTCGGCGCGAATCGGGTCGAGGCTCGTCGTCTCCAGATCGAACACGAACCGCTTTTGCCGCTTCAAATCGGTGATGAACGATTCCAAGAGCGCCGGCGTGTCGATGAGCCGGTAATCGTGCTGCCATTCGGTGTCGGGCTCTTTGGCCGCGAAGGCGAACTCGGCCTCCTCGGGACGGGTGTCGTAAATGGCGTCGAATAGGCTCGGCTCGGCTGGCCGGCGTTTGTGAATGGAGTGCGGCGGCGGCTCGTCGGGCTTCTTTCCGTGGGCCACGCCCGCTGTCTCCAGCATGGCGGCGTTCTTCTTCGCGCCGCTGCCGGCGAGCGTCTTCCTCACGCGCTCCGCGAACCCCCGGAAGCCGAACTCGTGGAACAGTTCCAGGAGCCGCTGACCGTCCCAGTCGCGGCGCCGCCAGCCGTCCCAGTCCACGTCCAGCGGCACGTCGGTCTTCAGCGTCACCAGGAACTTGCTCTCGGCCAGTTTGCCGTTGGCGATCGTGTCCTTGAGCGATTGCTTGGTCTTGGCCCCGCCGGGAACGTTGTCCGCATTGGCGATAATGTTATCGAGCGAGCCGAACTGCTGCAGCCACTTGGCGGCGGTCTTCGCCCCCACGCCCGGCACTCCCGGCACATTGTCCACCGAGTCGCCGACCAGCGCCTGGAAATCAATTACCTGTTCCGGCCGCACGCACCAATCGGCCTGCAACTTCGCCGCGTCGATCATTTCCCCTTTCCGCAGGTTCAAAATCTTCACCTTGTCCGAGATCGTCTGGCGAAGATCCTTGTCCGAGGAACAGATGAACACGTCGAGGCCGCGCTCCACACCCTGCTTCGCCACGGTCGCCATGATGTCGTCGGCTTCGAACCCCGGCTTCGCAAGAAAGGGAATGCGCATTCCTTCCATGACTTGCTGAATCATCGGCTCCTGGAGAAGGAGGTCGTCCGGCGGCGGCTCGCGATGGGCCTTGTAATTGGCATCGACCGCGTCGCGAAAAGTGGGACCCGCGCTATCGAGGGTGGCGATGAGGTAATCGGCGCCGCGATCGTACAGGGACATGAGGGCGCGGGTGACGCCAAAGACCGCGTTCGTGGGCCGGCCGTCCGGCGCCGTCATCGGCCCGATCCCATGGAACATCTGGAATATCAATCCGTGGGCATCGAGAAGGTACAGGCTGCCCGCCGGCGCGGTCTCGCTCATGGTGACTGGTGAAGGAATGCTTGGCCGAACGGCTCCCGGCCGTCACCCGCGGTGCGGATCGTCGAAGTCGAGCGGGTGAATGCGAGGGCAGACGATGATGATATTGCAAGTGTAGGCGCGGGGCGACGGGAGCGTCAAGGTCCGAAGCTTTGCAGCGGTCTTCTCACGCCTGCGCGACGAGGTGATCATCGGCGAGCAATTCGCCGATCACGCGGCGAAGCATCTGGCCCGTCGTCATGCCGCGTTCGCGCGCGGCAACTTCCAGTTCGGTTGCCTGCCAACGAGGCAACAGCAGCGGAAGCTCCACCACTTCCTGATCCAGACGTGAGCTATTGATCGTCGGCGGTTCGAAGGTCGGTAGCACGGTGTCACCTATCCTGGGGACTTCGACAAAGAGGAACATCCTGTAATCGGTTCGCGGGCGACCAGGCGAACCGTGTATCGTTCACTGATACTGCCGTGCAGTGGACGATCTTACCGGAGCCCATGGCCCGTGGCAAGCGTTCAGTCCTAGAAAGCACGGTCGAGCTCTATTTAGCAAGCGGGATGCCGTTTTCTGCAGCAGCAGAGAAACTCGCGATTCCTCCGAGGTTCGGAGTGAATCGATGAGAATCGCGGATTTGGTGACATTCGCCCCATGCTCAAACAAATGGCAAATCGTGCACAGTCATCCGATGAGCCGCTGAGCGCTCAGCTCCGCGGACTCCGCCTCGCGGCTAGTCCGGTGATTCCGACGCTGTTCCCGCGATTTCGACGAAAAACCTTGTGCTCGACGCGATTTGCGAGACAATACCCTTTACCATTTTCTACTTGAGGGAACCCTGCCGGTGCGTCCATCCGCTGCCGGTTCCAAGAGTTGTGCCTCATCGTGGAGTCGGAAGTCATGGCGAACGAACGCAATCCGCAGACGCCGAAAAGCCCCCCGACCGACAAGACGCCGACCGCAACCGACCCGGCCGTCCATACCGATTCCTCCATCCATGCTCCGCTGCCAAAGAAGCCGGACAGCGTCGTTTCATTCGACCTGTCTTCTCCAATTTCCGAGGAGTCCGAGCGAACGATCGGCGCCTCGTTGAGCGATTTCCCCGAGCTCAGGCAGCACTTGCAGCCGGGAGACTCCAGCAAAGTCCTGGAACCGTCCACCTTCGACATCGACTTGCCGCCGGATCAGACGGCCTCGTCGTCGAACCTGTTCGGAACGCACGTGCCGACCGCCGAACCGATCTCCTCCGATTCCGCGGTCGCGAACCTGGAGGGGTTCGCCCCGGTTGTTCCGGCCTCCGGATGGTTCGATTCCCAGATCGATCATGCGGTTCCCACGGCCATGCCCATCGAAGGCCCGGCCAGCGATGCTCCCGGCGCCACGCTCTCCGGCGTCCTCGGCGGCTCGGACATCTTCTCCGGACCCGTTCCCGTCACGCAGCCGAAATCCGACGTGTCCGACGTCATCATGGCAACGGCCTACGTTCCGCCGACTTCCGTGGAAAAGCCTTCCGCGAAGATTCATTCGTCACGCCAATCGGATGTCGCCCTGAACTTCGACGCCCCGCCGGGCGGCAGCACATTGCAAGACGCCGCGGCCGACGCCGACCTCCCCGTCGCCAAGGAAGTGCACGAAAGTTCCGACTCCCTCTTCGGCGGCGACGACGACGATTCGGCCAACTTGACCCGCACGCCGAAGATGCCGCTCGAAGCGGATCGCGCCGACCTGGGGTCCACGCCCGCCGGCGGCCTCGACGCCTCCAGCATCCTGGCCGACCTGTCCGAACACGGCAGCGACCCCGGCGATTCGTCCGCCATTCGCCTTGAAGCTCCGGGCGTGCAGCATACCCGCGACGCCAACCGGTCGCCCGAGTTCACCCGCGATTCCACCGAGGAAGATCTCGACCTGGCCGAGGAAGAAGCGGGCGACTGGCGTTCGAATAGCGGCTCGGACCTGTTCGCCGACCGGACCCGCAGCGATTTCGAGTTATTGCCGGACGCCGGTGCGGTCGATCCGTTCGCCGACGATATTACGGCCGATCAGCCGTCGCTGTCCACGGCGCCATCGAGCATCTTCTCGGGCGGCCGCGTGCCGGGCGGCGGCAGTTCCGACCCCGCCAATCCGGAAAGTGTGGACGCCGTCGAGTTTTCCGATCATCCCGATCCGACGGCCGCCGACTCCGGGGCCTTCCACGTGACGCCGGCTGGCGCCGTCGATTTCGACATGCCGGATGACCCGCATCCGGAACGGACCATGCGGACCGCTGTTCCCGAAGATGAATGGGACGAAGGCAAGACGCAGGTTGGGCCGGCTTCGGGCATCCTTTACCGCAAGCCGAAATCCGTCCACGAGATGGCCCCGGTTCCGGGAACGCCGGTCAAGCCGAAATCCAAGGCAGAGATCGTCCCGACGGACCCGTCGATGGAAGTCGACTGGGTGTCGAGCGATTCCGCGGTGGGAATGGAAGCACCATCAGGGATCAAGTCGCAGCCGAGCGAGCCGCGGCGGCGCGAGCGGAGCACCGACGATTCGGGCAGCGGCAAGCGCGGCTTCGTCGGCGCGGCGTTCGGCCTGCTCCTCGGCGTCGGCCTTTCCGCCGGGGCGTACTTTTCCGGCCTCGTTCCCAACAAGGAAGAAGTCAAACCGATCCCGGTGGCGAACAACAACGTGCCGCCGAGCAACAACAACAACGCCCCACCGGCCCCAGCGACCGTGGATGCCCAGGCCGCCCTGCACGGCGACCCGGCGTCGGCCATGAAAGCAATTGAAGCGTCCGGTGCCAAGACGGCGCAGGATAAAGCCGCCCTCGGGCAAGCCCGCCTCTTCGCCCGCTTCCGCGAACTGGCCAACACCAATGCGGCCATCAAGGCGGACGATGCCGAGATCGCCAGGGCCCGCACCGAGCTCGAAAGCGCGATGAACGATCCGGCGGCCGCCAATTCGCCCGAGACGGAGAAAGCCGCCGTACGTGCCGCCTTGCACCTGGGCCTCACTTATGAGGCGGCCGGCGACCGCGCCAGAGCCCAGGAAATCTACACCGGGGCGATCGCCAAGTTTCCCAAGTCCGCCGAGCTGTTCCAAACAGCTCTCGACCGCTTATCCGCCACGGCCCCGGAGATGAGCAAAACTTCATCGCGGTTGACCCCGCGAGAAGCCGAGCAACTTGCTTCCGCCGCGGTCATTCTGCTCGTTCTGGAACCAGTGGCCGTGGCCCCATCCGAGGAACCTGCCGAAGCCGGAGCGTTCTTCTGGAAGGCCGTGAATGCCGCCGCCGCCGGCAAGTACGACGAGGCCGTGAAGCGGATTGCCGAGGCGAAGCAGGCTCACGAGAAGCGGGCCAAGGCGCTCGCCGGCCGCGGCCTCAACCCGCTCTCCGATCCGCTCGAACAAATCTTCCCGCGCTGCTGCGACGAGCTGACCGCCTACTGGCAACTTCGCAAAACGCTCTACGAGCATCCCGGAGTGGGGGCCGCCTTGAAGAAGGACGTGGGCAAGGCGCTCGATCAACTGGCCGGCGCCGAGAAGCGCGCCCTGGATAACGCCAAGATCGCGGCCGATTTGAAGACCAGCAACGACACGCTGGCCGCCGATCTGAAATCCGAAAAGGACAAGGTCGCCGCCGCGGCCAAGGACCTGAAGGCCGAGAAGGACGCCGTGGCCAAGCTTGAGGCTGGAGCCAAGACCTTCGCCAAAACCACGGACGCTTTGAAGGAGACGTTCAAGAAGAACGAACTGAAGACGCGCGCCGCGATTGCGAAACTCGACGAAGAGATCGAACAGTTAAAACTGGTCGAGACCAGGTTGAAGAAGGAAGCGTCTGACCGGCAGACGGCAATCGCTGCCGTGGCCAAGGAACTTCAAGGCGCGAAGCTGCTTCCCGAGAAGCACGACGATGCGGCGCTCCTGGCCGCCGTCAGGAGCACGGTATCGCGGGCGACCGGCCCCGATCTCACCAAACTGGTTCCGCCCGATCTCTCCGCGATCGTCGGGCCTGGCCTCACCACCGGCCACCTGTTGACGTTGGCGTCGCGCGCCAATGCGGCGGAGGCCAGTGCCAGGAAAGCCGCCGATGCGAACAAGAAACTCGTGGCGGCCCATGTCGCCGACTTGAAGAAAGCCGCCGATGCCGCCGCCGTTGCCGTGGAGAAACAGAAGGCCGATGACGCCGCCAAACTGAAAGCCACCGCGGATCAATACGCCATCGACGCCAAGAAACTCGCCGATGCCAACGCGGTGAAGGTCAAGGCGCTCGAAACGGCAATCGCCCGGGAGAAACGCCGCTTCGAGGACGCCGAGGATCGCTTCAAGGCGCAGTTCGGCGACGCCCTTTCGCCTTCACAACAACTCGACTTGTGGCTGGCACTGTTGGTGGAACTCCGCCGCCCGGCCGACGCCGATCCGGCTTACGTCGCCGCGACCAAGGCACTCAGGACCGCCGACCCCGATTCGCCCGATGCCGCCAAGGCCGAGACTGTCGCCGGCCTCGCGCTGCTCCTGAAGAACGACACCGAGGCGGCCCGTGCGATGTTCGACCGCGCCAAGCGCTCGCCGGCCTATGCGGATGCCAAGGGGAAGGGATGGGCCGCGGCGCTGGAAGTGGGGGCGGCCGCGGTCGTCGACCCGTCGGCCATCGTCCGCGAGCCGTTCAGGACCGGGGCCAAGCAGAAGGACCCGCTCGCAGCCGCCCGCAACCTCGATGCCGGCATCACGGCGTACAAGGCCGGCCGCTACGCCGATGCTCAACGCGCCTTGGCCGAGGCCGCCTGGCACGATCCCAACGACGCGCTCGCCTGGTATTTCCTCGGCGCGTCGCGCTGGGCCCAGGGCAAGCAAACCGAGGCCAAGGCCGATTACCAGCAAGGGGCGGCGCGGGAGGCGCAGCGACTGGTGCCGGGCCGGCAAATCGACTCGGCACTCCGCCCCATCCAGGGCGCGGCCCGCGATGCCCTCTCCGCCGCTCGCCCGTGACAGAGATAATTCAAGCCCACCCGTGGCAACGGGTAGGCGCTATTCTTCCCGAAGGTCTTTCAAGTTCTCTTCCATGGCGCGGATTTGGTTGTCCAGGTCCGCGACTAGATCGCGCTGGACCTGCACCACATCCGCCGGGGCCTTGTCCGCGAAATTCGGGTTGGCCAGCTTCGCCTTCACGCCATCGAGTTGCTTTCGCTTCTCGCCGAGTTGCTTTTCGAGGCGCTTCGCTTCCGCCGCCGGATCGATGAGCCCGGCCAGCGACACGAACGCCTCGAACTCCGGCCGGACCACGCTCCCAGCCTGCTTCGGCTTCTGCACCGTCGGCGACGCCGTGAAGTTGGCGATCCCCGCCAGCGGGCCGATGAACGCCGCCAGTTCCGTGAAATCCCGGGCGACAGCTTCGGCCGCCTTCACGGAAACGTCGAGCTTGGTTTTGTCGTCCACCTGATAGCGATTGCGAACTTCGCGGACCCCGCGAACGAGTTCTTGCATGCGAGCGAAGCGGGCCTCGACGCCGGCATCGATCCAGTTTTCCGGGTAATTGGGCCACGGAGCGATCACCACGCTTTCCGCGGCCGGCGATGCTTCCGGCAATCCGCGGACGGGGGCGGCTTCGTTGAGCGCTTGCCACAGCGATTCGGCCACGAACGGCATCACCGGGTGCACGAGGCGCACGATGCCGTCGAGTACGCCGACAAGAATGCGCTGTACCGCGGCTCGCGCGCTTTTCCCAGGTGGCACAGGCATTCCTGCCTGTGCTGGATTGACCTGCACAGGCAAGAATGCCTGTGCCACCGAATCCTTCAGCCGGCCTTTGGCCATCTCGATGTACCAGTCGCAGAATTCCGACCAGACGAATTCGTACAGCGCCGCGCTCACCTTGTTGAAGTGGAACGCCTCCAGCGCCTGGGTGATGGTTCGGGCGGTCGTGGCCAACCGGCTCAGGAGCCAGCGATCCTCGATGGGCATCACCTCCGGCGAGCGACCGGCGTTAGCCGGCTGTTCGCCCCGAACAGCGGACTCACGTCCGCCGCTCGCCGGGTCGTCCAAATTCATCAAAATGAATCGCGCCGCGTTCCATAACTTGTTGGCGAAGTTGCGGCCGACCTCGAACCGGTCCGAACCCTGCTTCGCCGTGGTCAGTTCCGGATCGTCCGCGGGCCACGGGCCGCCGGGGCGGAACGGCTTCTTGCACTTCGGGCAGGCGAGTCTTTTCGTCCGCATGTACATGTGCTCTTGCTTCACCGCGACGGCTTCGCCGCAGTGCGGGCACACATTGGTAATCGGCAGCCGGCTATCTTGCGTCTCCCCGGCCAGTGCTACCATCTGATAGCGCAGGGCGTCCGTGCCGTAGAGTTCGATGATGTCGAGCGGGTCGATGCCGTTGCCCTTCGACTTGGACATTGTTTCGCCGAAACCGTCGAGCATCTTGGGGTGCACGTACACCTGCGTGAATGGCACTTCGCCGAGGTTGTAGAGCCCGGTGATCACCATGCGGGCGACCCACAGCGTGATGATGTCACGGCTCGTACACAGTATGCTGGTCGGGTAGTAGTACTTGAGTTCCGGCGTCGGCTCGGGCCAGCCGAGTGTGGAATGCGGCCAGAGCGCGGAGGAGAACCAGGTATCGAGGACGTCATCGGATTGCGTGAAACCATTGCGCTCAAGATCCGCTATGAGTTCGCGATTCTCCGAGTGCAGGCAGAGATGAAGCGTATGCGTCTCTCGTTGAGTTTGATATGCAGTGTTGCCAGCCGCGCCACCATATCCTTCCAATCGAGTCGCAGCTTCGAGCTGCTCCGGCCGCTCGAATGTGCGACTCCACACCGGAATGCGGTGGCCCCACCAGAGTTGCCGGGAGATGCACCAGTCGCGCTTTTCGCCGAGCCAGGCGAGGTAGCCGTCCTTGTAGCGTTCCGGGAAAAACTTCACGCGGCCGCTGGTCACGGCGTCCATCGCCATTTGCGCCAATCCGGGCGAGCGGGGGGCGTTAGCCGGCTGTTCGCCGGTAACAGCGGGCTGACGCCCGCCGCTCGCCGGGTCGCTCATCTTCACGAACCACTGATCCGACAGGTACGGCTCGATCGGCGACTTCGAACGGTCGCTGTATTTCAGCGGGATCACGCGGTCTTCTTTGCCTTCGAAGAAGCCGCGTTCCTCCATTTCCTTCACGACGGCGTCGCGGGCCTTGTAGCGATCGAGCCCCGCGAACTTGCCGCCCTCGGCGTTGATCGTGCCGTCCGGGTTCAGGATGTTAATGATGCCGATTTCCGGATGGCGCTGATAGCAGGCGTAGTCGTTGGCGTCGTGGGCCGGGGTCACTTTCACGCAACCGGTGCCGAGTGTCGGGTCCGCCAGGATGCCGTCGGCGATGATGGGAATCTCGCGGCCGGTGAGCGGCTGCAGCGCCTTTTTGCCGATGAGGTGTTTGTATCGCTCGTCCGACGGATGCACGCAAAGCGCGGTGTCGCCGAGCATTGTTTCCGGACGCGTGGTGCTGAACGTAATGAAGGGCGCTGGCGAGCCGGCGACGTCAGTCGCCGGAGTTGCGATAACGGGATACTTGAAGGTCCAGAAGCCGCCCTTGGTGTCCTCGGTGTACGTTTCGTCGTCGGCCACGGAGGTTTGCAGTTGCGTGTCCCAGTTCACCAGGCGTTTGCCGCGGTAGATGTAGCCGTCCTTGAACATCCGGAAGAAGGTTTCGCGGACGGCCTTCGCACACTGCTCGTCGAGCGTGAAGCGGGTTCGCTGCCAGTCGCAGGAAGCGCCGATTTCGCGCAGCTGCCCGAGAATGCGGGCCTCGTACTTGTCCTTCCATTGCCAGATGCGTTCGACGAGTTTCTCGCGGCCGAGGTCGTGGCGGGTCTGCTTTTCCTGGGCGAAGATCAATCGTTCCACCACCGATTGTGTGGCGATGCCGGCGTGGTCGGTGCCGGGCATCCACAGGGCGTTGTAACCCTGCATGCGCCGCCAGCGGATGAGCACGTCTTGCAGCGTGTTGTTGAGTGCGTGGCCCATGTGCAGGGCGCCGGTCACGTTCGGCGGCGGGATCACAATGGTGAACGGCGTGCGCTTTGGGTCGGGCTCGGAATGGAAGTAGCCGCGCTGTTCCCAGAACGCCAGCCACTTGGCCTGCGCTTCCTTGGGGTCGTACGTCTTCGGCAGTTCGGTCGGCATGCGTGGTCCGTGATTGTCAATGGGGTGTCACTCGCCGCGGAGGCGGCGGAGTTCGGCTTCGAGTTCCCTGGCCCGCTGCTCGGCGGCCTCGGCACGGGCCTTCTCAGCCTCGGCACGGGCCTTCTCGGCCTCGGCACGGGCCTTCTCGGCCTCCAGCGAGTTTGCCACCTGCGTATAGTCCGGGATGGGAGTCCCGTCCTTCTCGAGGAATACGACGCGATCCCCGATCGCCGTCAACCACAGATTGACATCCTCCAACCAGACGCGGTTCGGAATTTGTTGCTTCACAAGGACCGGACCTTCGTCCGACGGATGATAGGCCGTCAAGATGAGGCGGCGACCGTCCTCGATTTCATAGGGATCGACAATCACATAAAGTGGGATCGCGGCCGCCGAGTAGTCGAACACTTTGTCGTTGATGTCGTTTTCGCGCGTTGACGGCGAGGCCACCTCGATGACCAACCGCGGGTCGGCGCCTTCGTCACGAACCCGGTAGGTGCCCTTCGTTCGATCCCAGGGGGGAGCATTGAAGAAAAGAACCACATCGGGTCCATGTGGAATCAAGTCGGCCGCCTGCCAATCGACGCGGTGATCCTGGAGCACCAGGGCGTCGCTTCGATCGCGGCATCGCCACTGCAGAACATTCTTCAAATAGAGGCAGGTCGCGTTGTGAAGTTCGTTATTCACAATGAAATCGTCCTCCTGGGGGTGAAGAACGTCCCATGCGGTGAGCGGCACCTGCTCCGTGGTCTCCGTGCCATCGTCGTTGCGGCGACGAACGTACCGCCAGCCGAGCGCGAAGCGATCGCGTACCGGCGTGGGCGTTGGAAGTGTCTGGGGAGCCATATCAGCCTCACAGCGATTCTGAGTCCTTGAACAGTTTGTACTCAATCGAGTCGGCCAACGCCAACCACGAGGCCTCGACGACGTTCTCGCTAACGCCGACGGTGCCCCAGACATCGACGCCGTCGCGCGATTCGATGACTACCCGCACCCGCGCCGCCGTCCCTTCCTTCGGATTGACCACGCGCACCTTGTAATCGACGAGATGCAGTTCCTTCAAGCGCGGATACGCGGGAACGAGTGCTTTTCGCAAGGCGGCATCCAGGGCGTTCACCGGGCCGTCGCCCTCGCTGGCCGTGTGTTGCACCACGCCATCGACCCTCAGTTTCACGGTCGCCTCGGTGATCGGCGTGCCGTCCGGGCCGGCCTCGATGTTCACGCGATAAGCCTGCCGTTCGAACCAGGGCCGATACAGCCCGGCCGCCTTCTTCACCAGTAAATCGAACGACGCCTCCGCCGCTTCGAATTCGTACCCCGCATGCTCCAGGTTTTGAACCTCGCTCAGAATCTTCGCCATCAAGACCTTGTCATGCGTCATCT
>DATNBQ010000450.1:0-12245 GCA_035571955.1 Urbifossiella sp.
CGTAACCCCAGCCGCCGATCTCCACGCTCTTCCCTTCGGGTAGTTGATGCTTCTTGCTGGTCTGCGCCTTGGCGATGAAATCGACGGCCCGCGTGAGCACGGTTTCGAGCTTCTTGCGCTGTTCGCGATCTTCCTCTTCGCCGTACACCGAGGCGAGGAAGAGCGTGCCGTAGCCCTGGCCGTACATGTAGCGCGTGGCTTCGGTCGGGTTCTGGACATTGCCGATGAGGCCGTTCGGCTGCTGCCGGGCCGGCGATAGGAACCAACCGACGGCCTTGTTGATCTGATCGGAATACTTGCCTTCGCGGAGATTGGAGCCTTCCATGAGCATGGCCATGCCGCAAATGGCGGTGACGGTGGTCGGGTAGTTGCCGCCCGGTGCTTCCCAGTGGCCGTCCTGCGCCTGAATCTTCTTGAGGTAATCGAGGCCGCGTTCGACGCACTTGTCGACGTCTTTGTTGGTAAAGGCGGCAGCCGGGGCGGGACTGCCATTGGCGGCAAGCCAGGCAAAGGCGCCGGCGCTCGATGAGGCCAGGAAATTGCGGCGATCCATAGCGGGCTCCGGGTTGGGCAAGGAGATCCCTGCATCCAGCATACCACTTTCCGCAGGACGACGAGTCGCTCCGAAAAGAAGACGAGCGGATGACGCGAGTGCAACCGCGAACCGCGAGGGGAATTAATGCCGGTGTGCCGATTATTTCGAATTGGCGGCCGGTTCGCCCGCAGCAGGAACTTCTTCCGGGCGGCGGAGCAATAGGCCCGCGGCCAGCATGCCGACGCTCACCACGCCAACTGTAACGGCCAGGGTCGGCCAGTCGAAGAATATGGGCTGGAGCCGGGTTCCCAACCACGGCCAGGCAAGCCAACAAATGGCGATGCCGACGGCGAGGCCGGGTCCGAAGGGCAACTCGCGCTCGGTCGGCTGCCCCTTCACGAAGTTCACCAGGAGTGCAGGCAACTTAAAGACGAAGAGCGCCGCGAACGCCCCGACGAACAGCGACATCACTGCCGGTTGCCAGCCCAGGAACGCCCCGGCCATGAACAGCAAGTCGGCGTCGCCAAGGCCGAGCGCTTCGCGTCCGAAGCCGACCTCGAATAGCCACTTCACCCAGCGGACGATCAGCGACCCGGCCAGTGCCCCGATGAGCGCATTGAGAAGGCCGAGCTTCCACGACCCCGGGGGAGCGAATTCGAACAGCGGCCCCCAGAACGGCCACGGCTGCACGGCGACGTCGATCCTAGTTTGCAGAATCCACGGGATGCCCTGAGGCATGGCCGCGACGACATTCGCCGGGTAAGGCCACGGCCACGGCATCAGCACGCCGCCGATGATCCCGATGATGGCCCCGGTGTATGGGATCAGCGGGGGGATAATGCGGTGCTCGGCATCGACGACGGCAGCCGCGATCAGCAGGCTCGCGAAGCAGGCGTGATAAATGAACAGGCCGATCGCGGCGGATGTGGGCATGCTGGTGATCGGATCGAAGCGGATGCCGGGCAGCGCGTGGATGGGCCGAACGATTTCGAAGATAAAGAGAGCGAGAAAGGCGAGGCCGGTGCCGAGTTCGACCCACAAGTAGCGACTGGAGAAGCGCGTCCCGCAGGAGCGGCACTTGCCGCGCAGCCGCAGGTAGCCGAGGATCGGCAAGTTGTCGCGGAGCAAGATTGGCTGGAGGCAGGTGAAGCAGCGCGAGCCGGGCCAGAGCAGGCTTTTTTCGAACGGCAAACGGGCCACGACCACGTTCAAAAACGAACCGACCATCAGGCCGAGGACGAAGATGAAGACGCACCAAATGACGACCGGAAGGTTGAGCGCCATGCCGTGAGGATAGCATTGGCGGCGGCATCCGGCGACAGCGCCGCGGTATCGAGTGTGAAATCGGCGCACTCGCGATAGAGGGGTTCGCGGGCGGCGATGATCGTGCGAAGCTCTTCGAAGCCTCCGACGGAGGTAAGGTTGGGGCGTCGTTCCTGGGTGGCTGGGTCGGCACTGAGACGTGCGAACGCCGCTTCCGGCGAGGCTTGCAGCCAGACGGCGAAGCCGCTCTGTCGCAGCAGAGTGCGGTTGGCCGGTCGGAGCACGACGCCGCCGCCGGTCGCGATCACGTGCTCCGTTCGCTGGCAGAGCTCCCCCAGAATCATCGCTTCGCGATCGCGAAAGGCCGTTTCTCCTTCGACGGCGAAAATCGTCGCAATGGTTCGTCCCGCGGCCTTTTCGAGGCAATCGTCGGCATCGAGAAATTGCCAGCCGAGCCGCTGGGCCAGCAGGCGGCCGACGGTCGACTTGCCCGACCCGCGCGCGCCAATCAGAAAAAGGAGGGAAGGGAAAGTCTCGATCACGCGCGCATACTGGGGTAATGGACGGCCGCGTAGATCAACACGACCATTTCATCCTCGAACGCTTCGAAAAAGACACTCAGCGGATGAGCGATCAGGACTCGCTCGTTTCCATGTCTGGATTCACCAATAGTCAGCGGGTCTCTTGAAAGAAGGCGGTCGATTTCTTCGATCGCCCGAGGTAATGCCAGGGGGTCGCGGCCGCGCTCCCGAGCCAGGAATTGGTAAACGCTCAGGCGCTCGGCGGTTCGCTTGCGCCAGATCACGCGCCAGTTCATGTGCGGCCATCCCATGCCCGATTCGCCCGTTCGATTCCCGCCAGCACGTCCTGAGTGCAAACGCCACCGGACTCTTGCATTTCATTCCGGGCGTCTACGATTTCCCGCTCCGTGGGGGGAGGCAGAATCATCGACGCAATCCACTCGAACGAATTCTCAGGCACGAAGTAACCCACGATGTTACCGAGTTCGTCCGTAAACTCGGCGCCGCTCGCGCCGCATTTGGCCCGCGTTTCCGCATTGAGATGGACTCTGTTCATGACAACCTCGGGCTTGAATAGCACTCAAAGATGGTCCTTCAGGGCCGCGCGGAGGCGGGTCTCGGTGTCCGTCGGCAGTGGCGACTCCGCCAGCTTGCGCGCGAATCGGACCGTGTGCGTGTACGACTCCACGTAAAAGGTGCAGTCCTGGCACTGTTCCAGATGCGTCTGGAACGACAGGCGGTGTTCGACGGCCAGTTCGCCGGCGTGGTGTTCGTACAGCAGTTCGCGCAGCTGGCGGCAGGTGAGGTTCACGTGGCCATCCCTCCATCGGCAGACTGCGCTTCGAAATGCGGGGCGAGCGAATCGCGCATCCGCATCCGGGCGCGGTGCAGCCGGCTCTTCACCGCCGCAACCGACAACCCCAGCATGTCCGCGATTTCCGCGTTCGGCAAGCCCTGCACGTCCGCGAGCACGTAAACGTCGCGGAATGGTTCGGGCAACGTGCCGATGGCCTTTTCGATTATCCGGGTCTGTTCCTCGGCCAGCACCGGCTCCTCCGGCCCGACGTTCCAGCGCTTCACCGGGGAATCGGCGGACGCACTATCGAGCATCGCCTCGCCGTTCTCGTGCACCTCGTGCTTCTGGCGGTTGGCCCGCTTCTGGCGGAACGCGAGGGCGGCGTTGACCGTGACCCGATGCAGCCAGGTGGCGATTTGCGAGTCGCCGCGAAACGTATCGAGCTTGCGAATCACTTGCAGGAGGACGTCCTGGGTGACGTCCTCGGCGTCGGCATCGTTGCCGAGCATGCGCCGGGCGATGTGATAAATGCGCGGCGCGTACTCGCGGAACACGAGTTCGGGAGTCAGCGGTTCGGCAGCGGTCGCACTCATTCGGCCACTCGCGCGGGCACTCTCCTTTATACGCGCTCTTGGCCTGCCGCGTAGTAGCGGAAGCAACGCCGCTCGTCAGTGTCGTTGGCTAGCGCAGCGACGGGACCGGTGCTGCGCTGGCGAAAGGCACTATCCAGCTCACTTTGGACAATTCTTGCCGATTTCTGCCAAATCTGTTTGACTTTCCAGCCCCCCCGCTAGACTCATGCCGTTGAGCATTTTTCCACCACACTTTTCAAGAGAGCCCATCATGAAGTCGTTCGCCGATCTCGCTCGCCGCAGGTTCCGCCGCGCCACCAAGAGCCAGATGGATTCCGCTCGCAACAAGGCCAAGCTTGCGGTAACTTTACTGGAAGATCGCACCGTGCCCGCGACGGTCGAGGGAACGATCTTCTACGATGGCAACGGCGACGGAGCGCAAGACGGCGGCGAGAACTATGCCGTGGGTATCGGCGTGCTGCTTTCAGGGGCCGACGGCAGTTCCCAGACCGGGACCACCGATTCGCTCGGACATTATGTCTTCTCCGATGTCTCCCCCGGTTCTTATACGGTGATCGTCACAGGCGCGCCGACAGGCTACACGGCACAGGTCGCCAACGGATCGGCTAATCCGATCGGCGTCGTGTCGGACACGGACGACATCGGTGTCGGATTCGGATTGGAAGGCGGAGCGGGGGGTGGAGGCGGCAGCGGCAGCGGCTCGGGAAGTGGCGGCACTGATACATTTACGCTCGGGGGCGTTGAAGGATCCATTACTTACACCATGCCGTGGGACAGCATTGATTCCACGCTCGCAAGCCAGGCAATCGATCTGACGGACTTCCAGATCTCCGTCGGCGGACAACTTTTTACTTCCAGCCGCTCTGATATCACATTCAGCCAGTCCCCACAGGTGACATTATCGAATGGCGTGGTGACTGGTATTAACTTCGCGACTGATACATCGGGCGTTGTGGGTTATCAGTATTCCTCCGTGTCAATGTCCGGCTTCACGCTCACTGCAACGGCTCCGGGACAAGATCCCGTTCAGGCGTTGGTCGCAGACCAGCCTCAGGCCGTGATCTGGTTTAATCAGACAACTTCCGACACCAAGGATACACAGATTAGCGGAGTGGCGACCATCAGGATTAAGTTCAAGCTTACGTCGCCCGACGGCAGTGTATCGACGTACGAGTACAATGCGGCACCATCGGAAGGCCAAACGATCGGCGACACCGTTAGCATCGTGCTCGCTGATATGAAGAAAGGAGGCCGGCCCGTCACTGCTACAGATAGCGGCCGCGGAATTATTCTCACTGGTGGAGCCGGCACAACAAAGGTCGGAATCTACTATGATGGTGCAACTGCGACGCAACCGATTAAGCCGAACCTGAAGGGCGGGGTTGGATTGCTTACTTATTCGGATGGAAAATGGTCTGAATAACACTAACCCCAAGCAGCGTGGCGCTGCTATTAATAAGCAAAGGATTTGGACGAGAAGCGCAACCTTTCGCGTGCAAAGAGAATCAGAGATTTTTCGCCCCACTCTTAACGATATAATCGGTTCCTGTTGATTGGAGGATCGTCAATGTTATCACACCTTACAATCGAGTTCTTAATTCTCTCGGCTGCTTTCTTCAGCCATGCTCCGCTTCCCACGGAACAAGCAACTCCTGTTGTCATCGACTTTAGCACCTTGCCGGTTTGCGAGGACGGCGATTTAACAATTCTGATCCTGTGCTCCGGCACGAAGGTCGCCGAAGATACTTGGCGGGGAACCCTGGACAGAGACGATCAAGCTCAAATCGTGGAGCTGGCGTTCAAGTTGGAAGGGGGGAAAGTCGAGCGGAAGGGGAATGGAAAGTTTAAAACGGAGCTCTGGGTCTATGGATGGACCGTGGATGGAAAGTACCACATCGTCACCGATATTAAAGTCTCCTCGAAGTCCCTAAAGAAGGAGCAACTTCCGAAGATCAAGAATCGGCAAAAGAAAGCTTGAACATAGGAACTGATTCAACTGTGCCCGCATCATCTTGTCCGATTCTCGTACCCATTGGGTCGGCCGTCGATCCGGGTTGCGAAGAATCCCTGCGCGAGTTGGAGCGGCGCGGGCATCCCGTCTGGCGAGTGCGCGGCTACTCCGCGATCGACGCCGCACGCAATCAGATGGCTACCGATGCCATTGCCAAAGGGTTCCCCGAATTGATGTGGATCGATTCCGATGTCGTGTTCGATCCCAATGATGTCGAGCGACTCCGCCAGCACAACCGCCCCTTCACCTGCGGCCTCTATCCCAAGAAGGGACCGCGTCAATTCGCCTGTGAATTCCTTCCCGGCACCGAGAGCGTTCGATTCGGCAAGAATGGCGGCCTCACCGAGATTCGCTACTGCGGGTTCGGCTTCACGCACCTTCGCAGCGAAGTGTTCGAGGCCGTTCGCGAGAAGCTGGCGTTGCCCGTGTGCAACCAGCGGTTTGCGTCGCTTTTGGTACCGTATTTCGAACCGATGAGCATTCCCGAGGGCGACGGCCGGTGGTCATTGTCTGAGGATTACGCCTTCTGCGAGCGGGCGCGGCAAGTGGGCTTCCCTGTGAAAGCGGACACGCGGATTCGCCTCTGGCATGTCGGCACTTATCGCTATGGCTGGGAGGATGCCGGCAGCAGCAAGCCGCGTTTCGGGGACTATCTCTTCCACCTGCCCAAGGCGCAATCGCCGAGTTAAGCTTCAAAAAACAAGCTTACCGACCGAGCGCAAGTTTCCACGGCTTTCTCATCTGTTAATAGAATCTCCTGTGAGCCCACCCTCCGCCCCAGGCTCCCACCATGAACCTCTCCCTCCGCCACCTGGCACTTCTCACAATTCCCGGCCTGCTCGTCCTCGCGGGGATCGCCTATCCGGATGATCCGCCGCCGCCCACCGATCCGCAGGTATTGGCCCGCGGGCCGGTGCACGAGGCGTTCGCTCGCCCCGCCGAGACGCCGGCCGCCACGCCGATCATCGCCAAGGAACCGCCGGCCGCGATCAAGGAAATCCCGCCGGCGCAGAAGCCGGATATGCCCGGTGTGGAGTGGGTGCCGGGCTACTGGTCTTACGACGACGAAAAGAAGGATTACATCTGGGTCAGCGGAACGTGGCGGGTGCCGCCGCCGGGCCGCCAGTGGATTCCCGGAACGTGGAACAAAGTGAACGGCGGCTGGCAGTGGCAACATGGCTTCTGGGGCCCGACTGACCCCGGCGGGGTGCAGCCGTTCGCCTCGGTGCCGCCCGCATCGCTGGAAGCCGGGGCGTCGTCGCCGCCGCCGACCGCCGACAGCTTTTACACGCCGGGGCAGTGGGTGTTCCAAAACGATGAATGGCAGTGGCAGCCCGGCTCGTGGTCCGCGAACAGCAACGACATGGTTTACGTGCCGCCCGAATACCTGCCCAATCAGAACGGCTCGATGTATGTGCCGGGCTACTGGGATTATCCGCTGCAGAACCGCGGCATGCTGTTCGCCCCGGTCGCCTTCAACGGCTCGCCGTGGCTCGGCAACCCCGGCTGGTCCTACCAACCCGGCTACTCCGTTGGGCTCAACGGCCTGCTCGGTTCGCTGTTCATCCGCCCGAACCTCGGCAGCTATTATTTCGGCAACTACTTCGGCAACGGCTATCGCGGCTACGGCTACCAGCCGTGGACGGCGTTCGGCCGCCGCGGTTACGATCCGCTCCTGAATTACTACGCCTGGGCCAATCGCGGCACTCGCGGCTGGAACGGGAACCTCGCCGGGCTCTATACCAGCCGCCTGAACGGCACTCTGCCCGCCCCCGCGATTTCCTTGGCCCAGCAACTCCGACCGGCCCCGAACATCAACGCCAATCTGATCAGCCTGCACACGGCGAACTTCAGCCGCAATCTCAGCGTGAATCCGGTGAACTCGCTGCGAACCGTGCACCCGCTGTCGCAAGCCGGGCAGTTGCGGTTGATCAACGCGACCGGCTCGCAGCTCTGGCGACCGAACTTCGGGACGCGGCAGTCGTTTAGCCGGCCCGTCGCGCCGGTCGTACATGCCCATCATCAGGTGCAAACGAACAACAGCGGTCTGCGGTTGCCGTCTTTACCGGGCAATCCGGTGTCTTTACCGGGCAACCCGGTGAGCTTGCCGGGCGGCTCGCCGATTCGGACGCTGCCGCAAGCCCGGATCGCCAACATGCCGCGCGTTCAGATGAATCGGGTGATGCCCAACACGGTCCATCGCGTCGCGCCGCAGATGCACGTCGCCCCGCGCGTGCAGACGTTCCAGCCGGCTCAAACCTTCCGTGCCGCCCCGGCAATGCATGGCCACGTGGGCGGCGGCCGCATCGGCGGAGGTCACGTCGGCGGGCATGGCGGCGGCCATCGACGCTAGAATTTGGTGGCACAGGCATTCTTGCCTGTGCAGAGCTCGCACAGGCAAGAATGCCTGTGCCACAAAAAAGCAAGCTGACGCAATTCTTGTTACGCGGCGCGCTTGCCTCGGCGGCTCCGTTCGAGGAAAATGCCTGTAGCCCACGGAGAGACGCGTGATCGTTCGCCGCGCTGCATGCCTCGTGCTCGTCCTCGCCACGGTCGGCATCGGCCGCGCCCAGACGCCTCCCACTTCTCCCGGCTCTCACGATTCTCTTACCAAGGGCTTCTCCCTCGATGAAGTGAAATCGGCCCTGCAGCGCTTTCCTCACGGCGTCCAGCCAGGCGGTTTGCCTCCGGAACTCATGGACCTCATTTCCAAGCAACTCGGCGGCAAGGGAAAGCAGGTCGATGAACAGAAATTCAAGCAGATGCAGGAGATGCTCGCCAAGAACCCCGGCCTCCGCAAGATGGTGGAGGACCTGGCGAAGCAAGCCAAGCAAGGGAAGAAGGAACTGACGCCGGAGGAACGGAATCGTCTGCTGGAGCAGATGCTTCAGGGGAACGGCCGGCAACCGCAGCCTCCGCGGGGAGTGCCGATGCCGGGAAACCCGCCGCCGATCGGCGACCCACCTCCGTTGCCGAACAACGCCCCGCCAATCCCCATGCCAATGCCGCTTCCAGTGCCCGGCGGGCCGATGCCGAACGCCAACCCCATGCTACCGCCCCAAGGGCAAGGCCCCAATCCATTCGGATTCGAAGAGACGCCGCGCGAAAAGATGGCCCGCGTTCTCACCTCCACCTGGGAACGCAACGTCGCCCCGCTCGACGACACGCCGGAGGTGAAGCGAGCCTTTCTCGAACTGATCGAAGGCAGCGGCGACCTCTCCGATTTCGGCGACTTCGACGGCAAGAACTTCCTCGACGACCTCGCCCTCGATCCCAAGGATTCCGCTTCGTTGGCCGATCTCTTCGACGGCGCCGCGATGGGCGATAGCTGGAAGTTCGACTTCCCGTCGTTCAATTTCGATCGGCCCAACGTGGACATCGGCAATGGCGGGGGCTCCGGCGGCGAGAGCTGGTGGTCGCGAAACTTCGGCGGCCGCAGTCGCGGCGAGTTGCCTTCCTCCGGGCCGCGTTCCTCCGGCTCCGGCGGGTTCAGCTTCGGCTCGGGCGGCATGGAAGGAAGCTGGTGGCCCGTCGTCGTACTGGCAGGCCTGCTGTTCGGTTCGCTGATCGCCTGGCGATTTTGGGGATTCAAGTTCAATCGCTCGGCGGCGGCGCTCGGCCTCGGCGGCCCCGGTTGGCCCATCGATCCGCGCCGCATCACGACGCGCCAGCACGTGGTGCTCGCCTTCGAATACCTGAGCGTGATGCTATGCGGGCCGCGGGCGCGAACCTGGACGCACAACACGATCGCCGCCGCGCTGGTCGACCTGGCCGCGACGCACGGCGAAACGGCGGTCCTGCTGGCCCGGCTTTACGAACTGGCTCGCTATGCTCCGCTCGACGAGCCGCTCTCCACCGCGGAGCTTTCGGAGGCCCGCCGAATCGTCTGCGCGCTGGCCGGGCTGGAGCACGAATGACCTGGCGACTTTCCACCTACATTCTGGAGAAGGCATCATCTTGGTGGCACAGGCATTCTTGCCTGTGCAGGCAATGCGCACAGGCAGGAATGCCCGTGCCACCAAGATTCAAAGCGACAGGGTTCCTTTTCGCGACCGTTGCCGCCGCCCTGGCCGCCACGCCGGCGGCGGCCCAAAAGGAAGCGCCGCCGCTGCCCGGCGACGGCACCGAAGTCCTCCAGTTTCTCCTCGATGCCGCCAAGATTAAACCGATTAAGCATTCCGAACTGTCGAATGTCGGCCGGCACATGGAAGACGTGATCGTCATCGCGCTCGGCCAACCGAGGCCGATCTTCGATACAATGCCGGCGCAGTGGGCGAACAACGCGATCAGCAGCGGTGGGGCGGCGCTCATCGCCACCGACGCGGCTTATGAAATCACCCTGGGCGGGCCGCGCTTCGGGCCGAACCCCAACCCGCCGAAGACGAAATCAATCGTGACCGGCCAGCAGGTGACCAACCCCAACCCGAATGCCTGCTTTCTGGGTAAGGAGACCTTACCGTTCGTCGAAGCGCGCGAGCGTCCTCAGGTTCTCGATCCCGAATGGGAGCTCTTTGCCGGCTTGTCGCGCGTCGCCACCAATCGCCCGAGCGCGATCCAGTTCACGGGCCTCGAAGGCGGCTACCGCTCGGTATTGGCCGGGTTCCCCGTCGGCAGCCGCGTCGAGCGCAACGGCCGCTTCCACGACCTCGATCCGCGCTCGGAAGTGTTCGCCCTCGGCGGGTCCGGTCCGCATCCCGCCACCGGGCAGCACTATCGCTTGCTGGCGCTTTCCGACCCGAGCGTGTTCATCAACGAGATGATGCTGCCGATTCCGGGCGCCGAGCCGACCGACAACTACGAATTCGCCTGGCGAGTCGTGGCGTTCTTATCGCAAGAAGGGCCGCGGCGGCGCAAGCAATGCCTGTTCATTCAGAACGGCCAGGTCATCGAGCGCTTCGACAAGCTGCGGCCGCTCGTGCAACCCCCGGTGCCGCGCATCAACCTCTGGGATAACCAGCACAAGATCGTCGAGTTCGCGGACAAGGTCGTTGATCGGTTCGAAGAACAGGACGTGGCGAACAAGGTGCTCTTGGGCAAGGACGAGGAACAGCGGAGCGATCGCTTCAAGGCGATCATGGCCGTGGTGCTGGCGATGCTGGCGATCCGGGCGGCGTGGTATTTGATGAAGCGGATGGCGAGCGTGCGGCGGCCTCCGGATGGCCCGCCGGCGGCGCCGGGCGGCTTGCCACTGCCATCCAAGCGCGACCGCCCGCCGGGGGTGTTCGAACGCCGACAAAGCGAACTGTTGCGCCGCAATAATCTTTCGGAACCGGTCCGCACTGCGATTCAGGAAATGTTCGCCGAGGCCGGCGTCGTTCCCGAACCGGGTCAGAAGATGCCGAAGGTAACGGTGTCTGCCGTGGTGGCGCGGCCGGATACACTGCGCGAGGCGCTGGTTGAATTATGGAAGATCGCCGCCCGCCCTCGCGCGGTTTCGGTGCAGCGCTGGCGCGTCCTGGAACCGCTATTCGTTCGCGCTCGTCAGGCCCACCGCGATGGGAAGTGGTCCTTTGGTGATTAGTCCATGGTCCTAAGCTAGTGCAGCTATCACCCTTCACTTCTCGATCCACTTCTCCGGGTCCTCCTTGAAAGCGTCGCGGCAACCGGTGCAGCAGAAGTAGTATTCCTTCCCTTTGTAAATCACCTTCATCGTGCCGAGGCCGCCGCTGACGATGCACTCCGGACCTTTGGGAACCTCCGCGAATGGCACCCCTTCTTTGGTGGCGCCGACCTGCCACATCTTGGTGAATTCGGGTGCCGAATTGGCAGCGCGCGTCTCGAGGCGGTAGAGGTGTCGGTTGTGGTGCAACAAGCTGAAGACGATCCGCTGCTCCTCGCCTGCCGGGCCGCCGCTGCGAACCAGGGTTAAGACCTTGTCCTTCAGCTTGCCGCTATAGATCTGTTTTTTCTTATCCGTGGTGGTCAGGGTCAGTTGATACGTTTGCTTCTCGACGCTGTAACGCAGTTCGCCATCCTTGAAATACTTCCCCTTGGCGAAGCTGGCCGTCAGCCAGGCGTCGTCCTTATCGAACTGCCAGCCCCAGCCGACGGTTTCGGTCCAGAGGCCGGCGGCGCGCTGTTCGCGCGTCCCTTCGGGCATTCCGGTTCCCTTCCACGAGCCGACCAGCACATTGAAAGGCTTAAGTGCTTCGCGCGGCGTGGCCGGCGGCTTCGCCACTTTCCCACTCTTGGGCGCGTCCGCGGAAACGAACAATCCCAGCGCGGCAACGACGACGAGCATGGCAAAACCCTCAGCCGGGAACGAAGAGCCGTGATTCTTGAGGATACACGCTGGCCGATGAGAAGACGACGAGGGAACGGTGCGATTTCAAACAGGGTGTGCGGAAATGAACCAGCAGGCAAGCCCACCGAGCGGAGTGGGCCTGAGGGCAAGACGCGTCAACGCTTCCAGCTCGGCGGGTCAGCGCGACTTGCGTGGCAACGGCGATTCCTGGGGAACGGGAACCTCGGTCATCGTTTCGGCGATGCGGTTGTGCAGGGACACCGAGGTGTCGCCGGACGCCAT
>DATNBQ010000451.1:0-4889 GCA_035571955.1 Urbifossiella sp.
ATGACGATGCTCCTTCCGGGAATTGAGCCGTAAAAAGCGTAACATTCCCGCAAGAATGGTCAACCGAATGCACGCCGAGCATCGCTCGACGGTCCGAGGCTGAGCCTCGTTAGCGTTACCCATAATTGAGACGCTTACCCCTCCGACGGAGAGTAAAATCTTTCCCGTTAATTCTTCGCCGTTCGCTCGTCTTACCAGTATTCCTCACTCCACGCAATCGTTATAACCGATTGCGTCGCACGGAGTTTGCCATGGATCGCAGGCTATTCCTCTCGTCGGCGGCGGCCGCGCTGGCCCCGCTCGCGATCCCCACGCCCGCGTCCGCCCAATCCAAGAAGAAAGCCACCGAAATCGAAGCGGCCGTCGAACGCGGCCTCGAAGCCCTCAAGAAGCAGCAAGCCCAGGACGGCCACTGGGAATCGCCGGGCGGCTACTACCCGACCTGCATCACCGGCGTCGCCGGCATGGCCATGCTCATGGAAGGCTCGAACCTCCGCGAAGGCAAATACACCGATCAGATCCAGAAGGGCGTGGAGTGGTTTCTGAAGCCGGCCCGTTTGCAATCGAACGGCCTGCTCGGCAACATCCACAACGTCAGCGAGCAAAGCCGCTACATGTACGGCCACGGCTTCGGCACCATGTTCCTTTCCAGCGTTTACGGCGAAGAGGAAGACAAGGACCAGCGCAAGAAGCTGGAGGCCGTTATTACCAAGGCCATCGAGTTTACCGCCAAGTCGCAGACTTCCAAGAAACATGCCCTTTCGGAAGGGAAATCCGTGCAGATCGGCGGCTGGGGCTACACGAGCGCCGCGGACGTGGGCGGCGGCGGCTTCGACGAGGGCTCGTGCACCGTGCCGCAGATTCAAGCGCTCCGCGCTGCCCGCAACGCCGGCATCAAGGTGCCGAAGGAAACCATCAACAAGGCGGATGCCTATCTCGATGCGTGTACCACGCCGGACGGCGGCATCGTTTACAACTACACGGGCGGTCGAGCCGCGGGCGGCGGCCATGCCCCGCTCACCGCGGCGGCTCTGGCCTGCGGCCTCGGCACCGGCAAGTTCACCGAAGCCATCCGCATCATGACCGGCAAGAACCCGCCCAAGGGCGTCGACCGCCCCAGCATCGTCCGCTGGTTCGAATTCTGCAAGAAGAACATCCCCATCGGCAAGGGCCGCATCGGCCACGAAGAATACATGATGTACTACTTCGCGCAGGGCATGTACGCCCTCGGCGACGACCGCTACGCCAAGCTTTTCCCCGGCGAAGCGAAGGAAACCCACATGACGTGGACGAAGTTCAAGGAAGCGCTCTTCCCGGTGATTCTGGCCAGCCAGGACAAGGCGTCCGGCGCCTGGACCGGCTCCGGCGGCTACGGCATCGGGCCCACATTCGTCACGGCCATCAACCTGTGCATCCTCCAACTGGATAAAGGCATCCTGCCGATTTACCAACGGTGATTCAGGCCCACCCGCCGCGGCGGGTGGGCTTTCTCCTCTTACCCCGCGAGCCTCAGCATGAGCGACATGGCCCAGAACGACATCGAATCGATGCGCAAGCTCAAGACCGCGTTCGACGACATCAAACAGCAACTCACCCGCGTCATCGTCGGCCAGGACGAAGTGATCGAGGAACTGCTGATCGCCTTGTTCAGCCGCGGCCACTGCATCCTGGAAGGCGTGCCGGGCCTTGCCAAGACACTCATGATCAGCACGCTGGCGCGGTGTCTGTCGCTCGATTTCAGCCGCATCCAGTTCACCCCGGACTTGATGCCATCGGACATTACCGGCACGCGTATCATTGAAGAAGACAGCGAGACGCGGCGCCGGGATTTCAAATTCCTCCAGGGGCCGCTGTTCGCCAACATCGTGCTGGCGGACGAGGTGAACCGCACGCCGCCCAAGACGCAAGCCGCCCTGCTCGAAGCGATGCAGGAACGCCAGGTCACCGTCGGCGGCACCCGGCACAAGCTGGCCAGCCCGTTCTTCGTCCTCGCCACCCAGAACCCCATCGAGCAGGAAGGCACCTATCCCTTGCCGGAAGCCCAGCAAGACCGCTTCATGTTCAAGGTGTTCGTGAAGTACCCGAGTTTCAAGGAAGAGTTCGAGATCGCGCGCCGCACCACCGGCCTCGCCACCGACGAGATCACTCCCGTTCTCACCGGCGAACAGATTCTCGACATCCAGACGCTGGTGCGCAAGGTGCCCGTGACCGATCACGTGATCCACTTCTGCCTGGCGCTGGTGCGGCAGACGCGGGTCGGCGAACAGGGGATTCCGAAGTTCGTGAAGGAGTGGCTGAGTTGGGGGGCCGGTCCGCGAGCCGTGCAGAACTTGATCCTCGGCGGCAAGGCCCGCGCCTTGCTCTACGGCCGATCCCACGTCACCACCGAGGACATCAAGGCCCTGGCCTACCCGGTATTGCGGCATCGCATCCTGACGAACTTCACGGCCGCCTCAGAAGGCGTGACAACGGACGTGGTGATCAAGAAACTGCTCGACGAGACGCCGGAGAAGGAAGGCGATCTGACCGCCGACGAACGGTTCAAGAAGATCTTCGCGGCGTAACCGGCGAGCGGCCGGCGTAAGTCGGCTGTTCGAATCCATTCTCACTAACAGCCGACTTACGTCGGCCGCTCGCCACGGTAATACGCATGGCCCGGTACGAAGACGACCCGAAGCGGTTCCTCGACCCCAAGACGATTGCCCGCATCTCGCAACTCGACTTGCGGGCGCGGCACGTCGTCGAAGGGTTCCTCACCGGCATGCACAAAAGCCCCACCTTCGGGCAGTCCGTCGAGTTCGTCCAGCACCGCGAGTACGTCCCCGGCGACGACATCCGCCACGTCGACTGGATGGTCTGGTCCAAGACCGATCGCTACTACATCAAGCAGTACGAGGCCGAAACGAACCTACGGTCTTACGTCGTGGTCGATGCCAGCGAATCGATGCTGTACGGGGCGGACAAGCACCGCAAGGCCGGCACGCTGCACAAGTACGAATACACGGCGACGGCCGCCGCCTGCCTCGCTTACCTCACCGTCAAGCAGCAAGATTCGGCCGGGCTCATCACCTTCGATTCGGACGTGCGGCAAGTGGTGCCGCCGCGCAGTTCGCAACTGCACATGGACGCGGTGATCAAGGCGCTGCACGTCTCCAAGCCGCGCGAGAAGACGGACCCGTTCAAGATCATGCGCCGCGTCGCCGAGGCGATGCCGGCCCGCGGACTCGTCATGATCTTCTCGGATTTGCTCTGCGATCGCGAGCCGCTCTTCAAGGGCCTCGAGATGCTCCGCCATCGCCGCCACGACGTGATGGTCTTCCACGTTATGGACGACGACGAACTGCTCTTCCCGTTCGCGGGAATGACGAAGTTCGAGGGGCTGGAACAAATGCCGGACTTGCTGTGCGATCCGCGGGCATTGCGTGATGGATACCTGGAAGCACTCGAGGAATTCTTGACGGAAGTGCGCCGCGGCTGCACCCGTATCGGCGTCGAGTACCACTTGATCCGCACCAGCGATTACCTGGACGCGGTGCTGTCGCGGTTCCTGTTCCAGCGAATGTCGAACCGGGCGAGCCCCGTGCGGAGATAACAAAGCCCACCCACGGCCGTGGGTGGGCTTCATGCAACTATGGAAGCTTTTTTCACCAATCCGCTCACGATGGCCGCAGGCGCCGCGCTCGTCAGCGCCCCCATCATCATCCACCTGATCAACCGGATGCGCTTCCGGCGGATCAAGTGGGCCGCCATGGAGTTCCTCCTCAAAGCGCAAAAGCGGATGAAGCGCAAGCTCATCATCGAGCAACTCATCCTGCTGTTCCTCCGCTGCCTGCTCGTCTTCCTCGTCGGCGTGCTGCTCGCTCGGTTCAAGTGGTTCACGCCGCTCGAAGGGCAAGAAAGCCGGGCCACGGCTCACGTCGTCATCCTCGACGATTCGCCCTCCACCGCCGATGCCTTCACCATCGACGGCAAGCCGACGACGGCCTTCGACCAGGGGAAAGTCCAGATCGGCGAGCGGATCGCCCCGGCCGCCGCCCAGGCCAATACCCCGCAATCGATGGACATCCTGCTCCTCTCCGACTTGCGGCAACCGAACGGCGACCCGACCGCCGCCAAGACCCGCCCCACGGTTCCCAAGCCGCACCTGTTCGAACGCCTCAACGATTCGACCATCGACACCATGAAGAGCTACCTGCGCGGCGTGCAGGTCTCCACGGTGCGCGATTCGCTCGTGAACGGCCTCCGCACCGCCAAGGAAGTGCTCGATCAGAAGCCCGATTCCGACATGGCCAAGGTGATCCACATCGTTTCGGACCTGCGCGCCCAGGACTGGCGCGTCGACGGCGACGCCCTGAGGCAACTCATCACCGAGTACACCGCCGCCGGCATCAAGGTTCACCTGATTGACGTGGCTTATCCCAATCGCAAGGGGACGGATCGCCAGCCGCGTTCCAGCGACAACGTCTCCATCGTGGAGTTCAAGCCGAAGACGCGGGTCGCCGCCAAGGGGAAGCAGGTCGATTTCGAACTTCGAGTGCGGAATTCCGGGGCCGCCGAACTGAAGAACGTCCGCTTCGAGTTCTTCAAGAATGGGCAGATCTGGCGCGAAGTGGCCGCGACATTCGAGAGCCTGCCGCCCAACGACGAACGGAGCCTGGTCGTTTCCGCCAACACCGGCTTCGACCGCGTTGGCACCAAGGAGAAGCCGCTCGATCGCTTCAACGTGGTCTCGGCGAAACTGGCCGACCCCGAAGCCGGCGGCATCGTCTCGGACAACGTTCGCCATACCGTCGTTGAAGTTCAAGACCGGCTCTCGGTGCTCGTGATCGAAGGCCAACAGGACAAGCGCGACAAGCAGCAAGGCGACGGCTTCTACCTGAAGAAGTTGT
>DATNBQ010000452.1:0-3515 GCA_035571955.1 Urbifossiella sp.
GCCCTGGAACGGCGGCTCAGCGCCGAGCAGTTGCTCCAGAGTACGGCGATTGCCACGGCTGCATTGCCGAAGACGGTGGAAGCGTTGCGGCCGAAGTTTATCAAGGCATTCGCCAACCAAGCGCGCGAACCGGAGGATGAAATCGCGCCGTCGCTGAGGGCGGCACTCTTCATCCTCCACGATGAATCGATGTTGGCGCTCGTGAAGCCGGCGCCGGGCAATCTCGTCGACCGATTAAGCAAGCTGCCTAACGAGCGAATCGCGGAGGAACTTTACCTGGCGATCTTGACGCGGCGGCCGAGTTCCGATGAAGCGGCCACCGTGGCGAAGGTGCTGGCGAAGGAGCCGACCAAGAAGGCCGAGGCGATTGGCAAACTGGCCTGGGCGCTTATGGCATCCATGGAATTCGCCGTCAACCATTAAACCTCTTGCCCGGTGGCACAGGCATTCTTGCCTGTGCGCAACTCAGAAAACAGGCAAGAATGCCTGTGCTACCAGAATCTATGATCGTTCAACAACTGCGGGCGATTCAGAACCGATTCGGTTACTTGCCGGATGCGGAGCTCGTGCGGCTCGCGAGCGACAGCGGCGTCGCCCAGGCCCGCATCGAGGAAGTCGCCAGCTTCTTTCCCGGCTTCCGGCAAGAACGCGACCGCCCGGCTGCAATCGAGGTACGCGTCTGCCGCGATATGACCTGCCACCATCTCGGCTCGCCGCAACTTCTCACCGTAGCGGCCGACCCGAAACTGCAGCAACTCTTGGAAGCCAACGCGCCGCGGTGGTCCGAGCAAGCGGGGCGCAAGCCGCTTCCCTCGGCTCTTTGCCGCGTGCAGGTGGAAGGCGTCTCGTGCCTGGGAAGATGCGATCGGGCGCCGGCCGTGTGGGTGGAACGCAGCCCCATGCCCGACGGCGAACATGCCTGGGTCTTCGCGAAAACGAGCGAAGAATCACTCGAAGAGTTTCGGCAGAGACTGGAAGTCAACATCGGCGCGATCGCTGCCGGCGAGGCACCCGTTGCCGATGCTGATGCCGCTTATGAGCCGTCGAGCAACGCCCACTGGGAAATGGACCCGTATCGCCGCAAGGAACGCAGCTACGACGCCGTCCGAAAGATTGCCGAGTTTCTCAAGCGGAACGGCGGTCTACCGCAATGGACGCCGCAGCCCGGCAAGAAGATCATCGACATTCTTGCCGAAAGCCACCCGATTCTCGCGGAGTTCCAGGCCTCCGGATTGCAAGGGATGGGCGGGGCCGGCGTGCTGGCTTTCACCAAATGGTCCGACGTTTGGCAACAACCGGGCCGCGAAAAGTACGTCGTGGCCAACGGCGACGAAAGCGAACCCGGCACATTTAAAGATCGCGAATTGATGCTCCGTTTGCCGCATCTGGTGGTCGAAGGGATGATCGTCGCGGGATTGCTGACGGGCGCCGCGGCCGGTTTCATTTACGTTCGCCACGAGTATTTCGAGCAGATTCACGCGCTCGAAGAGGAGATTCGCCGCGCCGAACTTTTGGGCATGTGCGGCAATGATGTGCTAGGCACTGGCATCGCCTTCCCGCTCCGCGTCGTCGAGAGCCCCGGCGGTTACATTTGCGGCGAGCAATCCGCATTGATCGAAGCAATGGAAGATCGCCGGGCCCAGCCGCGGAACCGGCCTCCGGAGCTTGCCAGCAATGGCTTCCGCGACAAGCCGACGGCCGTCAACAACGTGGAAACCCTCGCCTGGGCACCGTTCATCGTGCTCAACGGCGGCGCGAGGTATGCCGCGAGCGGCTGGCGAAGTGAAGGTCCACCGTCGTTCTCATTCAAGGGAAGACGGCTTCTTTCCGTCAGCGGCGACGTTAACCGCTCCGGCGTGTTCGAGGTCCCGATCGGGATTTCATTCGGCGAACTCATCGACGACCCCCAGTATTGTGGCGGGATGCTCGGCGGCAAAGCGCTCAAGGCGATCGCGCCCTCGGGGCCATCCAGCGGCTTGATGCCCGCCAGCATTCCCATCGCCATTCCGATCGCGGAGCGTTACGACAAGTGGCTGGCCGATGCCGTGAGCCGGCTGCGAACGAGCGAGGAAAGGGCGGTGATCGCCGGGTTCGCGGCTCGCCACTTGCCGCCGGGAGCGACGAGCCTGGACATTCGTGCGCTGCCGCTCGATTTGAGTTTCTTCCGGAACGTCAACGGATTGCTGAAGTTGCCGGCCGAGGCGATGCTTGGCGCCGGCATCACCGTCTTCGCCGAAGGAGCGGACATTCTCGACCTGGCCGTCAACTTCACGCGATTCTTTCGCAACGAATCGTGCGGCAAGTGCGTCCCGTGCCGCATCGGTTCGCAAAAGCTCTATCAGATCGGCTTCGATCTTCTGGCCAAGCGAAAAGCCGGCACCTTAACCCGACAGGAGCTTCTAGGCGAATCGAAGGACGACCCGACGAGCGTGAAGGCGGACGTGAAGTTGCTGGGCGATGTGCTGCAGCCGACATCCATTTGTGGTCTGGGATACGTCGCGCCGATTCCATTGGGATCGGCGCTTGCGTATTTCGGCCCGGAGATCGCGGAAGCAGCCAAGGGCTTCGCATCCCGCATTACATGACGATCGGTTTGCCCAGCTTGCGGCGGACCGTCGTGAACTGGCCGGCGTGCATCAGCGTATGGTTCGCCAGCAAGGTGATGAACGATCCCAGCGTCGGGCACCACGACGCCATCTTCCCCTCCGTCGCCTTGTCGAAGTCCGCATCCGAGAGCCCCTTGAGCGCGGTCAGGGTTCCCGCCCGCACCTTGTCGAACAGATCCAGGTAGCCGTCCTTGGTGAGGAACTTCTTGGGGTCGTCGCTCTTGGCGGTATCTTTGGAATGGTCCTCGCTGAAGCCGGCCGGCAGCGGCGGCAACTTCGCCTGGGGGAACTGGCTCAAAAGCATGCCGTGCTCGGCGGCGATGAGGTGGCCGAGCTGCCACGCCGTATGGTTGGCCCCCGGCACCGGACGCACCAGCAACTCCGCATCCGTGAAATCGTTCAACAGCTGCTTCAAAATCCACTGCGTACTGGTCAGGGAATTCTGGATGGCGTCGTTCGCGGTCATCGGCATCTCCTCGGTTGGTTCGATTTCCGCCGAATGCGGAAGTCGTCGCCGCCGTGATAGGTCACGAGCACGGCATTCGTTCCCCCATAGCGGAGAAAGAGATCGGTCGTTACGAACTCTTCGTCGGGCCAGGGATATGCGAAGATCACGTCCATGTCATCGGGGTCGAGATCGAGTTCTTCGTATGCGGAATCGGCCTCGGTGGTGAACCAGGCGTACTGGCCCGCGTGAAGGATGCGTTCCTCGGCGCCCGGCGGGATGAAACTGCCGCGGACGAACTCGACGTCGAGTTCGAAGTCGTCGGCGAGTTGTCGGGCATGCGTCACCAATTCGCCGTCGATCTCGATGCCGCAGGAATCGAAGCCGGCCATCGCCGCGAGACAGGCCGCCACGCCGAAGCCGCTTCCCCATTCGCAGAAGCGCATGCCGCGCGTGAGGTTGCC
>DATNBQ010000453.1:0-4216 GCA_035571955.1 Urbifossiella sp.
GCGCACACCGGACATGATGTCCCAGTGATGGACACAAACGCCCTGGATCGAACCTTCCAGGTTAGCGTGAGAATCGCTTCATCCGATCGAAGCCAGCCCGCCCTACCTCGGAAATGTCATTCCCGATTCGTGCAGTCTCTGCCTCGATTGATCGCTCCGCCGCTGATAGGTACGTGGCTTGCACTCTTCCATGCAGGGGTGCAATCATGCAATTCCTCAATCGATCCCAGGCCGGCCGGAAACTGGCCGAGAAACTGCTTCACTATGCCGGCCGCGACGACGTGATCGTACTCGCGCTGCCGCGCGGCGGCGTGCCCGTCGGCTACGAAGTCGCCCGGAAGCTCGGGGCACCGCTCGATGTCTTCCTCGTACGCAAGCTCGGCGTGCCCGGCTACGAGGAGCTTGCCATGGGCGCCATCGCCTCCAACGGAGTTCAAATCCTCAACGATTCCGTTCTCCGCAAGCTCCAACTGAGTAACGACGAAATCGAGGACGTGGCGGCAACCGAACGCCGCGAACTCGAACGCCGCGAGCGCGAGTATCGCCACGACCGTGCCCCGGTGGATGTCCGCGGCAAGATCGTGTTGCTGGTGGACGACGGCCTGGCCACGGGCTCGACGATGCGGGCGGCGGTGGCCGCGTTGCGAAAGCTCGAACCGGCCCGAATCGTCGTCGCGGTTCCCGTCGGTTCTCCCGAGATTTGCAAGGAGTTCGAGGGCGAGGCGGACGAAGCGATTTGTGTCCAGGAACCCGAGCCATTCTACGCGGTCGGCGTGTGGTACGAGGAGTTCGATCAGGTCAGCGACGCCGAAGTTCGGAGCCTGCTTCAGAAGAGCCGTTCGCGGCCGAACCGCCGCAACGTCTTGCGTTAAGTCGGCCAGAAGTGCCGGAAAGAAGGCGAATCATGATCCGTTCTTATAGCGCGGCGGAGCCGGCGAGTCGCGAATTGCTTGCCGAGATCCGTTCATTGAGCCATCCATTACGTTCCAGCGCCGATCTCGACCCGTTGCTCGATCGCATCGGCGGGGCGCGGGTCGTGTTGCTGGGGGAAGCATCGCACGGGACGCTCGAATTCTACACGTGGCGGGCCGCAATCACGCGGCGGCTCATTGCCGAGAAGGGGTTCAACTTCGTCGCGGTCGAGGGCGATTGGCCCGACTGCTACCGGGTGAACCGCTATGTGAAGGGCCGCCCCGGCTCGGCCGACACCGCCGAGGACGCACTGGCCACGTTCCGCCGCTGGCCGGCCTGGATGTGGGCCAACCGCGAGATGGAGGAACTCGTCGGCTGGATGGAATGGTTCAACGAGGGGCGTCCCGACGACGACAAGATCGGCTTCTACGGGCTCGACGTTTACAGCCTGTGGGATTCACTCCGCGCCGTGATCCGCTATCTGCGCGAGAAGAACGATCGTGAGGGGCTCGAAGCGGCGCGTCGGGCCATGCACTGTTTCGAGCCGTTTGGCGAGGACGCCCAGCAATACGCCCGCGCGACAATGCTCGTTCCCGATCATTGCCGCAGCGAGGTGATTGCATTGCTTCGCGAACTCCGCAGCCCGGGTCGCCAGGAGTGGCCCCGATGCCCTCGCCGCATTGGCCAGTGGGGTCCCGGATGTGGTGCTTCTGGACATCGGTCTACCCGGGATGAACGGGTGGGTGGTGGCCGAACGGCTCCGCGCCCAGATCCGCGGCAAACAACCCTTCGTGGTCGCCGTCACGGGATATGGCGACGAGGACGACCGGTGGCGGTCGGCCGATTCGGGCATCGACATGCATCTGATCAAGCCCGTCGATCCGCGCTCCCTCATCCATCTGCTAGGGCGGATCAGCGAGAACCTGTTCGCGAACGGCCCGACCATGTCGCCGGTGGAGTCGCGCTCATGAGCACCACGCGTATTATCGCGGTCGATCCGCACGCCGTCGTGCGGGTCGGGCTGCGGACAATTCTCGGCGCCGAGCCGGGGATCGTGATTGTCGGCGAAGCCGCCGACGCTCCGACTGCCGTGCGGCTGATCGAAGAACTCGAACCGGACGTCGTCGTGGCGGAGGTGGCGTTGCTGGGCGCTACCGGAGCGGGACTGACCGCTCAACTGTGTCGGGCACGACCGCATCTCAAGGTACTCGCCTTGACAGCATGCGAGGATGGAGACTCGCTGCGGCAAACCCTGGCGGCGGGCGCCCTCGGGTACGCGCTCAAGCGAGCGGAGGTGAACGAACTGATCCGGGCGATTCGGACCGTTGCGGGCGGTGGAGTCTACCTCGACCCGGCCGTGGCCGCTCACGCAGTGGGCGTGTGTGTCCACTCCATCACGGAGTCTGCCGGTTCGGAATTGTCGGAGCGGGAGACCGAGGTGGTGCGCTTGATCGCACGGGGATATTCGAACAAGCAGATCGCCGCCAGGCTGCGGGTGAGCGTCAAGACGGTCGAGACGTATAAGGGCCGCGGAATGGAGAAGCTCGGAATAAGGGGCCGCGTGGAACTCGTCCGCTACGCTGTCGGGCGCGGCTGGCTGGCAAATCTCGACGAGGGAAGTCTTGTCGCGAACGAGCGAACGGTATGCCATCAATCCTTGTTTCCGACAAACTCTGGAGACGACTCGAACCCCTGATTCCCCAGCCGAGGCGTAAGAATCGCCATGTTCAGTATCCGGGAAGAAAACGCGCCGAGGATCGCCGAGTTGTCAACGGCATCTTCTTCGTTCTCCGAACCGGCATTCCATGGCGATGGCTCCCTGCCACGAGCGACTTCCCTTCCGGCTACACCTGTCATCCATGATGCTCGTGAGGAACGCGGCCTTGGCCGCTAGTTCCGCGTGTACGAACTCGCCGTCCGATGGTGTATGCACAAACGACGCATTGCAATGATTGGGTGGCACCGGCCCCTGGCTGGAAACCGGCACCACGCGGAAGCGTGCAGTCTACCCGACGAAGATTCCGTCGGTGTCGGCGCGGTCGTCCTGTTCGTTGAAGTTGAATAGCTTGCTTCCGTCGTCGCCGCGGAAGCCGGCCACCTGGCCGCCGTTGCCGTCGCCGGTCACGATGTCCATGCGCCCATCGCCGTCGAGGTCCTTGGCGGTAACTCGTACGCCGCCGCGATTATTGGCATCGCCGGCGAAGAAGTTGTCGAGCGGGCTGGCGATCGCTGCGGCGATACCTTGGTTGAGCAAGGTGGCGCCGGAGAGAGCCAGCACGCGCGGACCGCCGCCGGGTCCGGCCCCGACGATCAGGTCGTCGATGCCGTCGCCGTCCACGTCGCCGCCGGCGAGGAAGACGCCGTTTCGCAGAATCGGGTCGAACGCGAAAAAGTCGTTGATGACGTGGGTGAAGCGGCCGGTGACGAGAGCGGCGCCGTCGAAGACGGAGACGCGCGGACCGCCACCCAACCCAGCAGCCACGAGCAGATCCATTCGGCCATCGCCGTTCATATCGCCGAAGCCGGCCCGGGCACCGCCGCGGAAATTGGGATCGTCGATGCCGAAGAAGCTAAGCATCGTCTGGAAGTCTCCGCCACGAATCACGACCACGCGCGGACCACCGCTCTGGTCCGGGGTGACGATGATGTCCGCTGTGCCGTCGCCGGTCACGTCGCCCACCGTGACGAACGTGCCGCCGGTGAACGAACCGAAGGGATTGGTGCTGAAAATCTGCTTGTGCGTCACCCCGTCGAACACAGTGACAGAAGCGACCGTTCCCGGGCCGCTGCCGACGATGATGTCGTCGACGCCGTCGCCGGTTACGTCGCCAGTCGCGACGCGGATGCCGCCCGGGAAGTTGCCGGGAACCGATACCGAGAAGTCTTCCTTGCCGTTGCCATCGAAGATGCCGGCCTTTGCCTCCAGGTTCTGGACGATGCCGACGGCGAAGCGCTTGGCCGGCGTCGCCTGGGGAGGCAGGCGCGTCGAGACTCCCACGTCGACGGTTTCGGTCGCACCGGCGACCAGCGAAACCGTGGCATTGGTCGTGTTCTCGAGGAAGCCCGGTTTCTGCACCACGCGCACCGGCGCCGACGCGCCGACGACGTTCGAGGTCAGGGTGAACGATCCCGCGACGCCGTTGACCGTCGAGGTTACTGTCGAAGGTTCGTTGTGGTCGAGTTTGCCGTTGCCGTTCAGATCGAGGAAAACGGTCAGCAGGTTGACGCCCACTTCGCCGCTATCCTTGATCCCGTTCTTGTTCACATCGCTGAAGGCGATGCCGGTGACGGTGCTGGTCCCGGT
>DATNBQ010000454.1:0-24681 GCA_035571955.1 Urbifossiella sp.
CAAGGATTGATGGTGTCCTCGCCAAGTAGATGTCGGGCACAGCCCGACCTACGGAGCGGCTTCTTTTGTAGGTCGGGCTGTGCCCGACGGTCTTCACTCAAAAACCACTCGGGCAGGCTCCCACGGAGTTGCGGCTACGCGGCGTTGCACCGACCCATACACTTTCCTTTCCACCACAGGCGTGCACCGCGGGGCGACTCCATGAGCCGCATGATGCAGCAATACGACGAAGCCAAGGCCCAACACCCGGGCATGCTCGTCCTCTTCCGCAACGGCGACTTCTACGAACTCTTCAAGGACGACGCCGAGCTCGGTTCCAAGGTGCTCGGCCTCACGCTGACCAAGCGCGACGGCACGATTCCCATGGCCGGCGTTCCCGTCCACCGCCTCGAACACTACCTCGGCCTGTTGCTCAAAGCCGGCTATCGCGTCGCCGTCTGCGAGCAGATGGAAGAGCCGGACGCCAAGAAGCGGATCATCCACCGCGAAGTGAACCGCATCGTCACGCCCGGCACCGTCACCGAGGACGCACTGCTCGACCCGCTGGCGCCGAACCACCTGGTCGCCGTCGTTCCCGGCAAAGGGCTGACTTACGGCCTCGCCTGGGTCGACCTGACCACCGGTTCGTTCGCCGCGACGGACGCCTTCGTGGCGAAGCTCGGCGACGAGTTCGACCGGCTCAATGGGGCCGAAGCGATCTTCCCCGAGGGCGCCGCGGAGGCGGTTCGCAAAGCGGCCGGCGACAAGTTGCCGCGCACGCACTCGACGCGCCCCGACTGGACCTTCGACCCCGCCACGGCGCTTGAGGCCTTGAAGGAGCACTTCCAGGTCGCGACGTTTTCGGGATACGGGTTCGAGGATTCTCAGCCGGGGCTCGTCGCCGCTGGGGCCATCATCCGTTACTTGAAGGAAACGCTCCGCGCGAGCCTCGCCCACATTTGTTCGATCAAGCCGCACCGCCCGGACGCCCTGCTCGCGCTCGACGAAGTGACGCGGCGCAGCTTGGAGTTAACCCGCACGCTTCGCGACTCGCAGCGCGAAGGCTCGCTGTTGTCGGTGCTCGACCGCACGGTGACGCCGATGGGCGCCCGCATGCTGCACGACAGTTTGCTCGCGCCGCTCACGCACATCCCGGACATTGAGGAACGGCTCGACGCGGTGGAGGAACTGCTCAATGACCATGCTTTGCGCGGTTCCTTGCGCGACCTACTCGATGCCTGTTCGGATTTACAGCGGCTGACGACGCGAGCCTCGACGGCGCGGGCGACGCCGCCGGACCTGGCCAAGATCGCGACAACGCTCCGCATTCTGCCGAAGTTCAAGGCCAAACTCCTCGGCCGCAAAGCGAAACTCCTCGCTTCCCTCGAAGGCCGCCTCGAGCTTTGCCCGGACCTGCGCGAACTGCTCGACCGAGCTTTGAAAGACGAAGTGCCGTTTTCCCCCAAGGATGGCGGCGTGATCCGCGAGGGCTACCACCCGGAACTGGATGAACTTCGCAAGCTGGCCACCGAGGGCAAGAACTGGATGGCCCGCTACCAGGCCGAGGAAATCACTCGCACCGGCATCGCCAGTCTGAAAGTGGGTTACAACGAAATCGACGGCTATTACCTCGAAGTGACCAACGCCAACCAGAACCGGGTGCCGGAGAATTACAAGCACCGCAAGACGCTCCGCAACGCCATCCGCTACTTCACAGTTGAACTGCGCGAATACGAGGAGCGCGTGCTCTCCGCGACCGAGAAGGGCCAGGCCCTGGAGCTGCAACTGTTCCAGACGCTCCGGGATCAGGTGGCGGCGCAGACGCCGCGCTTGCTCAACGCCGCGGACGTCCTCGCGATGGTCGATTTTCTGTCTTCGCTGGCCGAACTGGCCGCGACGCGCAACTACGTTCGCCCCACGCTCGTCGACGAGCCGATTCTCGACATCCGCGACGGCCGGCACCCCGTGCTCGAACAGGTCTTGCCGCCGGGCACATTCGTTCCCAACGACGCCGGGATGGACGCCGAGCAGGGCGGCCTCTTTTGGCTCGTCACCGGGCCGAACATGGCCGGCAAAAGCACTTTCCTGCGGCAAGTCGCTCTTTTGACGCTCATGGCGCAGATGGGAAGTTTCGTACCGGCCAAGGCGGCGCGTATCGGCGTCGCCGACCGCATCTTCACTCGCGTCGGCGCCGCCGACGAACTCTCGCGCGGCCAAAGCACCTTCATGGTCGAAATGACCGAAGCCGCCAACATCTTGAACAACGCCACCTCGCGCAGCTTGGTCATTCTCGACGAGATCGGCCGCGGCACCAGCACTTACGACGGCGTCTCGCTGGCCTGGGCGATCACCGAATATCTGCACGAAGCGGTGAAGTGCCGGTCGCTATTCGCCACGCACTACCACGAACTGGCGCAGTTGGCATCGCGGTTGCCGCGACTCCGCAACTACAACGTGCACGTTCAGGAGAACGATCGCGAGGTGATCTTCTTGCACAAGATCGGCCCGGGCAGCGCCGACAAGAGCTACGGCATTCACGTGGCGCGTTTGGCGGGCGTGCCCGAGTGGGTGCTGAGCCGGGCCGAGCAGGTATTGGCGAGTTTGGAATCGCGGCCGCCGAGCAACGTGGAGAACCGCAAAGCGGGGCCGCGTTCGGTGACGCCGCCGGAGGCCAAGCCGCGCCGCAAGCGCGAACCGGCCGCCGAGCCTTCCCTATTCGGCGATTCGTGACTCCCGCTTGGTGGCACAGGCATTCTTGCCGGCATAGCGCTCGCACAGACAAGAATCCAACTGAAAGCCGGACTCAGTTCGTAATGTGGACCTTCACCGAGGTTTGGCCCTTGGCATCGCGGACGATCACGACCGTCGCCGTGTTGGCCGGAACTTCGCCGCTGAATTCGCCCGACTTTTCACCTTTCATGAAGGCAATCGCCTTGTCGGTCGACACGTACACTGCGTCGTCGGGGCCGGGCACGTCCGAAGCCTTGACGAGAAGCACCGTCACCGGCGATCGCGCCGATTCGAACTGGACGCGGAGGGACTGCGGTTTCGCCTGCGGGTCGAGTTGCAGGATCTGGGCGTCGCTGTCCACCTGAAGCGTTTTCGTTTCGTCCAACTTGGCCGGACCGCAGCCGGCAAACCCGACCAGAACCAACGACGCGATCGCAACAGTCGTCGAGCGAGCGAACATGGCGTTCTCCAAGCGCATAAAGTCTCAAAGAAAGGGATTGAGACAGTCTACACGTTCTCAGCCACTCTTGTGCGTCTTTTGTGGGTTTTTCGCGGCCGCGTCAGAAATGGTCAGTCGGAGTCTTTGCGCTTCCAGGCCCAGAGCAGGTTGGCGAAGTCGTCGCGCCAGATGGGGCCGGGGTGCGGCTCGCGGACTGGTTGCCAGGTCGGCCCGCGGCCCATCGCGCCGAGGTCCGCCGACGAGCGAGCGAGCACCATCCACTGCGACGCCGACTTGCCGTCCGCCTTTTCGCTCTCGTTCGGCGAATCGTGGCAGTAACGCGCGACGAGTGGCGGGTCGTGGTCGGCCGCCAGCCGGTTCACGAGCGGCGGCAAATCGAGGTGGTTGTTCGAGACGTGCATGGCCAGGACGCCGCCGGGCGCCAGCTTATTCACGTAAAGCTGCAACGCCTCGCGCGTCAACAAATGCACCGGAATGGCGTCGGAACTGAAGGCGTCGAGAATGATCACGTCGAAGGCGGCGTCGGGCGTTTGCGTAAGCTTTCGCCGCGCGTCGCCGAGCACGATGTCGCACGAATCGGCCCGACAATTCGCGAGGAACGTGAACTGTTCGCGGGCCAACCGGGCCACCGCCGGATCGATTTCAAAGAACGTCCAGGCTTGCCCCGGTTTGGCGTAAAACGCGACGGCCCCGGTGCCGAGCCCGACCACGCCGACGCGGCGAACCCGCTCCGCCGGCAGCGATCGGAACAGGCTGCCCATTGGGCCGCGCTCGTGATAGTAAGTCATCGGTCGCGGCGGCCCCGATTCGTCGGCCCGTTGCTGGCCGTGGATTGTGTTGCCGTGCACCAGGCTGATGAACCGGCCGTTCGGCGACCGGGTGACGCGGACGACGCCGAAGAAGTTGCGTTCGCTGTGCAGGGTTTCCCCCAGTTCGCCGGCATCGAAGGAACCGACAATCAACAAGCTGGCCAGGGCGATCGCGAAGCGGATCGGCTTGCGGACCAGGGCGAAGGCGATGGCGGTGGGAATGCCGAACATGAGCCCGCCGCGAATGAGCCGGGCGATCATGGCGTCGGCGGTATCGGCCTCAAGGGGCGTCGAGTACCAGAGTGGAACGTAACGGACGAGGCCGACGGCCAGGCCGAGTAAGCCGAGCAAGAGCGCTCCGTCGATGAGGCCGAGCGGCGAACCGCTTTCCGCGCTCCGCGGCCGCACGAGCGCCGCCAACGCCAGTGCGAGCGGATATTCGACCATCCCGTGGAAGACGAGCGGCGCGACCAGCGCATTGAAGAGCCCGCCGAGCACGCCGCCGACGGACATCCACAGGTAAAATGCCGTCAGTTGTTCGGGCGGCGGGCGGTCCTTGGCCAGTTCGCCGTGGCAGACGAGGCAGACGCCGAAGAGGGCCGCGAAGTGCAGCCCGGCAATTAACCCCAGTGGTTCGGCCGCCCCGGTCAACAAAGAGAGCACCACGAACACCAGTAGCATCGGCGTGATGCGGCCGACGACGCGGTGCACCGAATCGGGCCAGCGGGCGAACACGAGAATGAAGCACACCAGGTAAAGGGCGAGCGGCGCGACCCACAAGAGCGGCACCGGCGCCAGATCCGTTGAGACGTGGGCCGTGGAACCGAGCAATAAGCTCGAAGGGAGTGCGGCCAGGCCGATCCAGCGAAGGATGCGCCGGGTCGCGATGGGCGCGTGAGCGGGTGCTTCACTTACTGCTACGGAAGGCGTGGTATCCCTTCGCCACACCACGGTGAACGCACATAAAAGAACGAGGATGAGATATGCGCCGACGCCGATCGACCACATCCACTGTTGTTCGTCGAGAGTCAGCCGCGGTTCGATCAGAAAGGGATAGGCGAGCAAGCCGAGCAAGCTGCCGGCATTGCTGGCGGCATAGAGGAAGTACGGATCCTTGGATGCGGGATGTCCGGTAGCGGCGAACCAGCGCTGCAGGAGCGGCGCCGTGGTCGAGAGCACGAAGAACGGCACGCCCACCGCGGCCGCCAGGAGTTCCACGACGCCGACGATCGGGTAATCCTGATCGGCCGGCACGAGCGAACCGACGATTGGCACCGGCGACCCGGTGCAACTGGCCGCGACCTTGAACGCCACGAGCACGCCGATCAACAGGCCGACATGCACGGCCGCTTGTCGCCGCACCCCAAGCCGCGTGATCGAGCCGTGCGCGTAGAAGTAGCCGGCCAGGAGCACCGCCTGGAAGAAGACGAGGCACGCGTTCCAGACGCCGGGCGTTCCGCCGACGAGGGGAAGCAGCCGCTTCCCGACGTGCGGTTCGACCAGGAATAAGAGCGTGGCGCCGACGAAGAGCGTGGCGGCATACAGGCCGGGGAGCAACGCGACCTCCAAAACCGCAGGCGAGCCCCCACCGTCAATCCTTCAACTTGGCGGGAAATCCACTCTATCCGTTCAAATCAGGATGGGGAAGGGTTGCCCCGCGGGCAAGGGGCCGAAAAAAGCGGCCGCCCCGCCAATTCCTATAATTCCCGCATGGCCAACGACGTGAAGCCGCTCTCCCTCAAGCGCGAAGGGGACGGTCTGAAAATCGACTGGAGCGACGGGGCCACCACATTCGTATCGTGGCGGAAGCTGCGATCGAGCTGCCCGTGCGCGTCGTGCATCGAAGAACGCGCGAAGCCCGCCGACCCGTTCCGTGTGCTCACCCCACAAGAGGCAGCCGCCGGCCCCCCCGAACCGACCGCCATGAAGCCGGTCGGTCACTACGCCTATCAGATTACCTGGAACGACGGCCACTCCACCGGCATCTACCCCGTGGATGCATTGCGAAAACTCTCGGATTAGGTGGCACAGGCATTCCTGCCTGTGCGAGCAAGGCGCACAGGCAGGAATGCCTGTGCCGCCAAGAAAACAGGAACCTCATGAATCCCGCACAACCGCAGAAGATGGCTCTCCCCGGCGTCAAGAACCTCCTCGCCGTCGCCAGCGGCAAAGGGGGCGTCGGCAAATCGACCGTCGCCGCCAACCTCGCCCTCGCCCTCCATGCCGCCGGCCAAAAAGTCGGCCTCATGGATGCCGACATTTACGGCCCGTCCGTTCCGATCATGTTCGGCCTCGGTCAGGTCAATCCGCAAACCACGCCGTTCCCGCTCCACAAACACGGCATCGCTCTGATGTCGATGGGCTTCATGGTCGATCCTAATCAAGCCGTGATCTGGCGCGGGCCGAAAGTCGCCCAGGCCGTGCAGGCGTTCCTCGGCCAAATCCCCTGGGGCGAACTCGATATCCTGGTCATCGACCTTCCGCCCGGCACCGGCGACGCCCAACTCACGCTCTCGCAAACCGCCCCGCTCACCGGCGCCGTCATTGTCACCACGCCGCAAGACGTGAGCCTCATCGATGCCCGCAAGGGAGTGCGGATGTTCCAGGAGGTGCGCGTGCCGGTGCTCGGCGTCGTCGAGAATATGAGCTATTTCATGGGCGACGACGGCAAGCGTTACGAGATCTTCCGCTCGGGCGGCGGGAAGAAGCTGGCCGCGGAAGCGGGCGTGCCGTTCCTCGGCGAATTGCCGATCGATCCGCGGGTGGCCGAGTGCGGCGACAACGGAGAACCGATCGTTCGCAAGTATCCCGATTCGCCGATTGCCAAGGCTTATTTGCAACTGGCGGCCGCCGTGATTGCCGAATCGAGCCGCCCGGGCGCTGCTCCACTTCCCGAAGTGCAACTGTGAGCGGAAACTCGCTTACAATCGCGCTCGTTTCGGGGAACCCATTCGCAAGAAGCGGATAAAGGCCTCGGCGGCCGGGCCGGGTTTCTCGCCCCGGCGCTGCAGGATGCCCGAGTGGATCGGTCGAATCTGACCGGCCAAGTTCCGAGCGCCGACCCGCGCGCCGCGCGTCACGGCGCCGTTGGGCATGAGCGGCACCAGCGAGACGCCAAGCCCTGCCTCCACCATCTTCACCACCACCCCAGTCGTGGTCGCTTCCATATCGATGCGCGGCGTCAGGCCGAGGCCGCGGAACGCATCGAGCACGTGCTGCCGCCCCGTCGAGCCTTGCTCGAACAGGACTAACGGCATGCCAACGAGATGAGCCAGCGTTAAGCCGCGCTTTTTGAGCAGCGGATGCCCGGGCGGCGCGATCAATCCCCAGTCCAGCGAAAACAGGTGCTCGTAATCGAGTTCGGAACCGGCTTCGTACGGCGCCGCCAAACCGAGCGAGACATCCGGATCGCGCAGCAATGCCTCCTCGATGTCGCGTTCGGCGCGCGTACTGAGGCGAATGCGGATCGACGGAAACGCCTTGTGGAAGGCCCGGATCGCGTCGAGTAGCACATACAGCGTGAGGTATTGCGTGGCGGCGACGTGGACCTCGCTGGGGCGCTGCGTTTCGCTGAAGAGGTCGCCGAGGCGGCGAGCGCGTTCGAGGAATGCCAGGGCGTGCGGAAGGAACAGTTCGCCCTGGCGGGTGAGGGCGCCGCGCCGCCGCGGACCGCGCTGCTTGTGGTACAGTTCCGCCTTGAGCCGGGCTTCGAGTGCGACCAGCCGGTTGCGCACGCCCTGTTCGGTGAGGTGCAGGCTCTCGGCGGCGCCGCGCAGGCTGCCGGCCTTCGCTACCGCCACGAAGGCTGCCACCTGATCCGTCGATAGTGAAACGACTGATTCCGCCATACAATTTTCCCCTGTTTACTTTTGATCGAATACAACATTTAATTGCCTTCCTTCCAGGATAACCTGCAACCGGGCGAATCACCACGAACGTTCTGGGAGAAGATCATGAAAGTGCGAACCCTTCAACGCTGGCTGCTGTCGGGCCTTGCCGTCGCGGCCCTAGGCGCCTTACTCGGAATCGGCCACGCCGCCGAACCGATGCCCGCTCAGGATCGCCTCGAACCGCTCGTCGTCCACGAATGGGGAACCTTCACCAGCTTCTCGGGTTCGGATGGCGTGCCGGCCCACTTCATCCCGAATTACACCGATCTGCCCGACTTCATCTACTCGCAATCCGGCCGGGATTCCAAGCTGAGACGACTGGAACGCGACTGCACCATCAGCATGGAGACGCCGGTGCTCTACTTTTACACCGAGCGCAGCCTGAAGGCGTCGGTGAAGGTGGAGTTCCCACGCGGCTGGATCACGGAGTGGTATCCGTTCGCGAGCACCGCTCCCGTGGCCGGCGCCCGCCAGCCGGGACAATCGATTCAGTGGGACGTGCGGCTCGCCGCCGGGGAAGATGTACGCTTGCCGAGCGTCCGCAGCCAGGATCATTACGGCCATGCTCGCGAAACCGATTCGGTGCCGCTACAAGTCGCGGTCAACGGCTCGGCAACCCGGCAAGCCGAGAAGTTCCTCTTCTATCGCGGCGCCGCAACGTTCCCATTGCCGGTTTCCATTCGGGCCATCGAAGGGGGCTGGGTGCGCGTCGCCAACGATAGCAACGGCACGGTGAAAGGTCTGTTGCTGGTGAATGTGGAAGGGGGCAAGGTCGGCTTCAAGGTGCTGGGGCCACTCGATGCCGCCGAATCGGTGCGGACGTCGTTGCCGGCCGCCGATGGCAAGAGCGCCGACGCCGCCGCGGCCATGACCAAGTTGCTCGTCGCCGCCGGCCTTTACGAGAAGGAAGCGAAGGCGATGGTGAAAACGTGGGAATCGGCCTGGTTCGGGGAAACCGGAGCGCGAGTGCTATCGTTGGTGCCCCGGTCGCGGACGGATCAACTGTTGCCGCTCTCGATCGTTCCGAAGCCGACCGAGGTGGCGCGGGTGCTGGTGGGGAGGCACGATTTCCTGCTTCCGGCGCAAGAGGCGCGGGTGGAACAACTGGTGAAGCGCGTTCGCGCCAACCAGGATCGGGCCGGGGCGCAGGCGGAACTGCAGAAGATCGGCCGGTTCTCCTTGCAAGCCATCAAGCAGGCCGAACGGCGGATCGATGGCATTGCGCCGTGACGAGAAACCGGCCTAGCACTCGGGCGGCGATTCCGCATACGATTCCACCTCGTTTTTTAGCCGCGAGGCGGAGTCAGTGGAGCCGAGCGCGATGCGCGTGGCATCGGTAATGCCAGGCCGGTTGGTTGGCGCGAAAGCGCCCGAGCGGCGGCGCGGCCGCAAAGTCGTAGTCATCGGCGCCGGCCCCGGCGGACTCGCCGCGGCACTGCTCCTCACCCACGCCGGAGTGCAGGTACACGTCGTGGAGCGGTTGCCGCGCGTCGGCGGCCGCTGCAGCGCCCTCGAAGCCGATGGCTTCCGCTTCGATCTCGGCCCCACGTTCTTCCTTTACCCGCAGGTGCTGGAACGCATCTTCCAGGCGATCGGCCGCGACCTGCATTCCGAGATACCGCTCGTTCGCCTCGACCCGCAGTATCGCCTTGTGTTCGGCGGCGGCGGACAACTCGATTGCACGCCGGACCTCGCCCGCATGGAGCGGCAACTCGCCACACTCTGCCCCGCCGATGCCCAGAACTTGACCCGCTTCCTGAGCGAAAATCGCACGAAGCTGAACGGCTTCCGCCCCATTCTCGAACGCCCATTCCTCGGCTGGCGCGATCTCTTCAGGTGGGATCTGATCAAGATGCTGCCGCTCTTGCGGCCGTGGCGGTCCGTCGATTCTGAACTGTCTCGCTTCTTTACCGATTCGCGCATCCGCCTCGCCTTCTCGTTCCAGTCCAAGTACCTCGGCATGTCGCCGTTCAACTGCCCGAGCCTCTTTTCGATCCTGTCGTTCCTGGAATACGAATACGGCGTGTGGCATCCGATCGGCGGCTGCGCGGCGGTATCGGAAGCGATGGCCCGCATCGCCCGCGAAATGGGCGTGACCTTCTCCCTGGGCGAAGAAGTACGGCAGATACTGTTCGAAGGGCGCCGCGCCGTCGGCATCAGAACAGACGACTATGAGCTTCACGCCGATGCGGTCGTGATGAATGCCGACTTTGCCCACGCCATGACGCATCTGGTGCCCGACCGCCTGCGGTCGCGGTGGACCGATCGCAAGATCGCCGGCAAGAAGTTCTCCTGCTCCACCTTCATGATGTATCTGGGAATCGACGGGCTTTGCGAAGAGTTGCCGCATCATACGATCTACACGGCGGCGGATTACGAGCGGAACCTGCGCGAGATCGAACGCGACCACATGCTTTCCGAAGATCCATCGATTTACGTGCAGAACGCGGGCGTCACCGACCCGACGCTGGCGCCGCGCGGGGCCAGCACGCTGTACGTTCTCGCGCCCGTCTCGCACCGGCACCCGAACATCGACTGGAAGCGCCAGACGCCGAGATTCCGCACGCGCGTGCTGCAGCAACTTGGCAAGCTCGGCCTCCGCGACATCGAGCGACGGATTCGCTTCGAGAAAATCGTGACGCCCGACGACTGGGAATCGCGCTATGCGGTTTATCGCGGGGCGACATTCAACCTGGCCCACACCTTGAGACAGATGCTGCACCTGCGGCCGCGCAACCGCTTCGAAGATGTGGACGGGCTCTACCTCGTGGGCGGCGGCACCCACCCCGGCAGCGGCCTCCCGGTGATCTACGAATCGGCGCGCATCACCACGCGGCTTTTGCTCGACGAATGGGGATGTTTAGCCGCGACCCAACGGGGAGCGCGGCGTTCGACGACCACGGAGCCTCGAACGTGAACCGCATCAACGATCGGAACCGCGTCGGCGTGATTGGCGGCGGGTTGGGCGGGCTGGCCGCGGCGTGCGTGCTGGCGGCGCGCGGCCACAAGGTCGTCCTCTGCGAAGCCAGCGGCTGGCTCGGCGGCAAGGCCACGGAACTCCACCGCGGCGGCTTCCGCTTCGATATGGGGCCGACCATTCTCACCGTGCCGTCCGTGCTGCGCCGCATCTTCCAGGAAGCCGACCGCGATCTCGACGATTATCTCGACCTGATCCGCCTCGATCCGCAGTGGCGTTGTTTCTTCGCCGATGGCAGCGTGCTCGATCTGGAAGAGAGCGTCGACCGCATGACCGAGCAGGTCGGCAGCGGCTACCGCGATTTCATCGCCCTGTCGCAGCGACTTCACCGCGTCTCCGAGCAGCATTACTTCTGGAAATCGATCGGCGGCATCGGCGACATGATCGACGTAAAAGGCGGCTTTTCCCCGCAAATCCTCGGCGACGTGCTGGCGATGCGGCTCGGCCGCTCCGTCGCCGGCACCGTTCGCAAATACGCCGCCGATCCGCGCGTCGCCCAGATGCTCGACCACTTCACGCAATACGTCGGCTCCTGTCCGTCCCAATCGCCGGCGGTACTGTGCGGCATCGCCCACATGCAGACGAGTGAAGGAGTCTGGTACCCGCGCGGCGGCACTCGCGCCGTTCCCGAAGCGTTGATGCGCCTCGCCGATGAACTTGGCGTCGAACTGCGGACCGATTGCAAGGTTCGCCGCATTCTTGTCAACGACGCGAACGCCGTGACGGGAATCGAAACCGACGATGGCGAGGTGATCGACGTTGCCGGGGTGGTTTCCAATGCCGACAGCGTCCGCACGCATCGGGAACTATTAAACGAAACTGCGCCGCGGGCCGTGCGGCGTTTCGACCGCCGCCGCACATACGAACCGGCCTGTTCCGGCGTCGTGCTGTATCTCGGCTTGAGCCGCCGTTACCCGCACCTGCTGCACCACGACTTCGTGTTCTCGCGCGACCCCGAGGAAGAATTCGATTTCATTTACAAGAAGGGCGAACCGGCCCCGGACCCGACTTGCTACCTCGCGGCGACGAGCCGCACCGACCCGGCCACGGCGCCCCCCGGCGGCGAAGCCCTCTACGTGCTCGTTCACACGCCGTACCTGCGGCCGCATCACGACTGGAAAGCGATGCTCCCGAGCTATCGCCGCATCATTTTGGAAAAGCTCAAGACCACCGGCGGGATGCCGGACATCGAGGAGCGAATCGTTTTCGAAGCTGCGTTGACGCCGCAGGACATCCACGATCGGTACCGCGTCCTGAACGGAGCGATTTACGGGCTGGCCAGCCACGGCAAATGGTTCGGGGCGTTCAAGCCGGCGAATCGCTCGCGGGACGTGAAGGGACTTTACTTCGCGGGCGGCTCGGCCCACCCGGGGCCGGGCATGCCCATGGTGCTCATGTCCGGCTGGATCGCCGCCGACGCGTTAGATCAGGATAGCTTGGGCGAACCAGCAACCGGAGTATCCAGCGTCGGCATGCTGCGGAATATCACACATAGATAAGCCGACAGGACCGCCGCGAAGAAGCACCAGACCGAGACGAAGGCATATTCGAACGCGACGGCGGCCACGATCGTGGCGGCGAGGAACATCAAGGCCGGCAAGCGGCCGAAGTTCCGTGGACCGCTCGCCATCGGCACGATCGCGCACAGCAGATACAGCAACCGCAAGACTACTCGCGGCACGTAGTCGTAGACGGCAAGGCGCGAATACGAGTAGTGAATCGAGTGGTGGACGACTTCCGTGTCGAGTAGGGAATCCGGCCCGACGGCGAGCGGGAAGAAGAGCACCCAAAACCAACCGGTGGCCAGCAGTGTAATGGCGAGGAAGAATCGCCGGAAGCCCGGCCGGGGGTCCATGACCGCGGCAACGCACGGCCACCAGAACGGCCAGAACGCCAACGCGAAGAAAAGGAACACCAGCGATGCCGCCCGCGTCTGTCCCGCGTCGCCGCTAGTCAAACCGAGCCAGACGAACCCTTCCGCGATTTGCTGAATTCCCAGTGCGATCGGCACGAATGCCAGCGGCAGGAAGAGCCGGTTCCTTCGGAGCGCGGCCGCGATGCAGTACCCCCCGGCCGGGAGCAATGCCCCACCGACGACGAAACTTGCTTCCGGCGAAAAACACATGGCACGATCCGGGATTGCCGCGTAGCCGCGATCCAACGGGGAGCGCGGTTAGATTCCCAGGAGTCGAGTATACAAGCGGAAATAAGCTTCGACGGTGCGATCCAAACGATAGTGCTCTTCGACGCGCTGCCGGGCGGCGGCGCCGAGGCGCTTGGCCAAAACGGGATCGCCAAAAAGGCGACGAAAGGCCGCGGCGCAAGCGGCGGCGTCGCCGCGCGGCACGAGCAACCCCTCGCCCTCATGGCGAACGATCTCGCCGTTCCCTCCGACATCCGTGACCACGGAAGGCAGGCCGCTGGCCATCGCTTCCAACAGCGTGAGGGAAGCCGCCTCGCTCAGGGACGTGAGCGCGAAGGCATCGGCCCCTTGCATCAGGTCCGGAATATCCGTGCGGATTCCGAGGAAGCGGACGCGCTTGGCGACGTTCAGACTGCCGGCCAGCGCCTCGAGTTCGCCGCGCAGCGGGCCGTCGCCGACCATCAGCAAGTCGACTTCGGGCAAGTCCGGCGCGGCCAGGGCGAAGCCGCGGAGCAGCGTTGCTTGATCCTTGACCGGGTGGTGTCGCGCGACGTGGATAATCGAGCGGCGCGACGGCTTTTTAATTACCCCGGATGCCGGGCCATAGCGGTCGATGGCGATGCCGTTCGGAATAATCTCGATGCGGCCGCCGGCGAAGCCATCGTTGCGGGAGAGCCCGCGGGCGCTGAAGTGACAGCACGCTGTCACCGCGTCCGCCAGCTTGTCGAGCGTGAGCCGATTCACGGCCCGGCGGAGCGGCGAAACCAAGTCCGGGTAATGCCGGCCATGTTCCGTGAGAATGAGCTTGGGCGGCCGCGGACAATGCAGCTTCGCCAGGGCCGCATAGAAGAACGGCGAATACTGGTGGGCGTGAACGATGTCGAACTTCCGCTCGCGGATCGCCCTGGCCATCCGTCGGCTAACGCCCCAGTCGCGGCCCGGCTTCCGATCGAAGCAGACGAGATCGATCCCTTCGGCCCGAAGTTCCTCGCCGATCCGGCCGACCGCATCGAGGCAAAAGATGGTCGGCTTAATGCGGCCGCCGAGCTGATGAATCATCTCCCGAATCAGCACTTCGGCCCCGGCCACCTGCATGACGTGCACGACGAAGCCAACGCGAATCGGCGATCGCGAGCGGCCGTTCAATTGACGGGCATCGGGGTTGGAGGTTGTGGTTGCTGGAAGGCTGCCGTCTGCGCGGCCACCACCGCTCGCGTGATCGCATGCAGCTGCACGCCAATCAGCACCAGAATGTACGGCATCTCGAAGTGTTCGACGGAGAGCGCAAGCGCGCCGATGCAAAAGGACACAATGGCGCATTCCACCCCGGAAGCGATCGACTTGACGCGCAGCGATTCCGGGTCGCCGTATCGACGAAGCACCTGGCGCACGTCGCGCAGGCCGAACCACAGCGATGCGAACACCCCGACGTACAGGCCCATGCCGATCCAGCCGCTGTCGGCGGCCGTTTGCAGGTACTGGCTATGGATGGAGCGGCCCGGCATGTCCGCCCCGTAGCTGTAGGTGTATTTGTTGGAATTGCGGATGCCGAAGCCGAATATCGGCCGCTCGTTGGCCATCCGCACCGCGATCTTCCACGTCGTCCATCGCGATTGGGCGCTCTCGTCCACATCGGCCTTGCCGATCGACAGGAAGCGCTCGCGGATTTCCTTGCCGGCCATCACCGGGATGCAAGCGATGATGCACGCGTAGACCAGGCCGACCATCCGCTTGTGCCGCGTGCGGACGAACACCAAGAGCGCGCCGCAACCGAGCGATAGCATCGCCCCGCGCGAGTACGAGAGCAACAAAGCGTGCAACAGCACCGGAATGATGAGCAGGAAACCCCAGCGAATCCAGGAGCGGACGGCTTCCCAGGCGAAGAAGCACATCGGGATCGCCATGGCGAGCATGAGGCCGCCGCCATTGTTATCCAAGCCGCCGTACCCTTGCTTGTCGAAGAGCATGTAGCCGTTGTGGAAGAAGTAATACTGATTGCATTCGATGCCGGTGTAGACGGCGCCGGTCAGGACGGCGAAATAGATCAACCACAGATCGCGGACCGTGCGGAGCACGAAGGTCGCGCAGATGAACATGGTGAAGATTTTGACGTATTCGATGAAGTATGGCTCGGCGCGGGCCATGTCCTTGGCCGTCACGTAACTGGCGCAAATCCAGGCCGTGAAGGCGAGGAAGAGGTAGTGAGTGCGGGTGAAGCGCGGGTTACCGTACCACGGCTCGGCGGCCACTTTCATCGGGGCGAAGATGCCGGCTCGCCACACCACCGTGGCAATCAGCGTGGCCGACGCGACGTAGAACGACCACTGAAAGTCCTGGATGCGGACCCCCATCACTTCCGGCGAAAACTTCCACAGGGCCGGCGGCTGCAGCACCGCGAACAGGTAGTAGACGGCGATGCCGTATGCCGGCGACAGCGCCAGCGACCCCGCCGTGCCGATGAAGGTCATCCCGAGCATAAACGCCAGTTGCTTCATCTTCGCTTCGCAATCTTAGCACCGATCGCATCCGTTGTCGCGGCGACAGGTCACGCTTCCGTCCGGCGATGCATCCTCCCGAGTAGCGCTCGGCCAGGTGGATTCGAATTGGGGCTCGGCGCCGAGATCGGCACCAGCACGGACAAGTTCCAAGACCGCCGTCCCTGCGGCCTGCGCGAACTGACAACTCTATGCTCAAACTCAAGTTACAAGCATCAATAGCCTACGGCGGCGCCGTCCTTGCGGGCTTCGCTGCCGCCGTGGAGTATGCCGGTTTTCGGATCGATCAGGATGCCCTGGTAGCCGCCGCCGTTGACGCGGACGCGCTGGACCCGATGCCCGCGGCTCGCCAGTTCCTTCACGACATACTCCGGGATGCCGGGTTCCACCTGCACGGTGCCGCCGCCGGGCGCGGTGGGGCGGCCGGTCGGCGTCGCCGAGCCGACGTGTTCCATCCGCGGAGCCTCGCCCGCAGCTTGCACGTTCATGCCGAAATCGATCAGGTTCACCAGCACCTGCACGTGTCCTTGCGGCTGCATGTCGCCGCCCATCACCCCGAACGTCAGCCACGGCTTGCCGTCCTTGAGGGCCATCGCGGGAATGATCGTGTGGAACGGCCGCTTGCCGGGTTTCAGTACGTTGGCGTGCGATTCATCCAGGGCGAAGAGAGTGCCGCGATTCTGGATGGCGAAGCCCAGGTCTGCCGGGGCGAGGCGCGAGCCGAAGCCGAAGTAATTGCTCTGGATCAGCGACACGCAGTTGCGGTCCTTATCGACGACGCAGAGATAAATGGTGTCGGCGAGGCCGAGCTTGGCGTCGCCGGCGGGGATCTCGGTGCGAGCGCTTTGCATGTCGATAAGCTTGCCGCGGCCGGCGGCGTAGCCCTTGGAAATGAGCCGCTGCACCGGCACCTTGGCGAACGCCGGGTCGGTGTAGTATTTGGCGCGATCGGCGTAGGCCAATTTCTTGGCCTCGACGAACAGGTGCCAGTAATCGGGCGAAAGCGGGCCCATCTTCTTCAAGTCATACGGTTCGAGCAAGTTTAACATTTGTAAGGCCGCGATTCCCTGACCCGGCGGCGGCAGTTCATAAACGTCGTGGCCGCGATAGGTCGTTTTCACCGGATCGACCCATTCCGATGTATGCTTGGCAAAATCATCCATCGAGAAAAGGCCGCCCTTGCGCTCCGAGAACGCCACGAGTCGGCGAGCGATTTCGCCCTTGTAATAAGCGTCGCGGCCGCCTTCGGCGATCATCTTGAACGTATTCGCTAACGCCGGGTTCTTGAACAGTTCGCCGACGCGCGGCGCCCGGCCGCTCGGGATATAAACCTTGGCCGTGTCGGGGTCGGTGCTGCGCATGCGGGTCGGTTCGATGCCGCGCCAGTAGCCGGCAATCACCTCGGGAACAGGCACGCCTCCTTCCGCATAGCGAATGCTCGGGGCCAGCAGTTCCTGGAAGGAACGCGTGCCGAACTTGCGGCGCAGTTCGTCCCAGCCGTCCACGCAGCCGGGAACGGACCAACTCAGCGGCCCGAGCGTGGGAATCTCCTTGAGTCCCTTTTCCTTGAAGAAGGCGACGCTGGATTTTCCCGGGGCTCGGCCGCAGGCGTTCAGGCCGTAGAGCTTCTGCGTCTTGGCATCCCAGACGATGGCGAAGAGGTCGCCGCCCATGCCGCACGACATCGGTTCCATGAGCCCCATCGCGGCGCTGGTGGCGATGGCGGCATCGACGGCGTTGCCGCCATTCTTGAGAACGTCGAGGCCAAGCTGGGCGGCAAGCGGATGGCTCGTCGCGACGATGCCGTGCGGTGCGATGGTGACGGAGCGGCCGGCCTTGCCCGGCACGGCCGTCGGCCGCTCGGCGGAGTACGAGACCGTGGGGAAGAGCATGGTGATCCACGCGAGGAGGAAGCGAGGCATGGGAATCTCCGACCGCGAATGAATTGGAAGTGAGTGTACCAGGAACAGCGGTGCAACGCATCCAGTCAGTTATGAATCCATCGGCTAGCTACTGACCGTCGGGTTAAGCAATGCCACTACTGGAAGCCCGTCTTCCGCCTCCCCCCTTGTGGGGAGGTCGACGAATGTCGTCTCGACGAGACGACGTTCGGCGGGTGGGGGGTATCGTTCGTATCAAATCGGGAACCCCCACCCGCCGACTCGCTTCGCTCGTCGGCGACCTCCCCCACAAGGGGGAGGTTGTGGGTGTCTGGCAGCTTGTCATTGCTTTGATGACGCTCGATAAATTCGTTGCCGCGACTCGGCGGATTCGTACTCCGAATCAATACAGCCCACTCCCTTGAGATTTCCATGAATACAGTCGCGCTGGCCATCCTGGCCCATCCGGACGATGCGGAGTTTCTCTGCGCCGGCTCGCTGGCCCGGCTTCGCAAGGAAAAAGGCTGGGCCATTCACATCGCCACTATGACGCCGGGCGATTGCGGCTCCGCCGAGCACGGCCCGGAGGAGATCGCCCGCATTCGCCGCGGGGAAGGGGCCGCCGCCGCCGCCGCCATCGGCGCCCAATACCACTGCCTCGAAGAGCGCGATCTACGCGTCATATATAACGAACCGGCCCTCGAAAATGTGACCCGGTTGTTGAACAAGGTGGCCCCGCAGATCGTGTTCGCGCACAGCCCGGACGATTACCACCTCGACCACGAGCAGTCGAGCAAGCTCGTTCGCGCAGCGACGTTCGCCGCCCCGATCGCCAACTTCCTGCACAACCGGCACGGCGCCGACGAGCGCTTCCCGCCGCTGGCGCACATTCCGCACCTCTACTATTGCGATCCATTGGACGGGAAAGACGCCTTCGGCAACCCGATTCCCCCAGGGTTCCGCATCGATATCGGGAAGGTGATCGACGACAAGGCGCGGATGCTGGCGTGCCACGAAAGCCAGCGGGCCTGGCTGCGGAAACACCACGGCGTGGACAATCTGGTCGAATCGATGAAGGTATGGGGCGCGGTGCAAGGGAAGGCGGCCGGGGTCGCATTCGCGGAGGGTTTCCGCCAACACCTTGGCCACAGCTACCCGCACGACAATTTGCTGGCCACGCTCTTGGGAAAAGTGTGATGACTTCTGGTGGCACAGGCATTCTTGCCTGTGCAAGCAATAAGAGCACAGGCTGGAATGCCTGTGCCACCAAAGCCGAATCACCCCAACACGCCGGGGATCGGTTTCCCTTCCGGCACGAGCGGAACGCGGCGACCTTCGCGATCGGTCAACACGGCTTGGCGATCGACCCCCAGCGCTTCGTAGATCGTCGCGGCCACATCCCACGGGCCGTATGCCGGCGTGATCGGATAGGCTCCGTTCTTATCGGTCGTGCCAATGACCTGGCCGCCGCGCGAACCGCCGCCGGCGAAGAAGATCGAGCCGCAGTGGCCCCAGTGGTCGCGGCCAGCATCCTTGTTGATCTTCGGCGTGCGGCCGAACTCCGAGAGCAAGAGCACCAGCGTGCGGTCGAGCAAGCCGCGCGTCGCCAGGTCTTCGAGCAAAGCCGCGGCGGCCCGATCCACGCCGGCCAGATGGTACGGCCGCTGCGCCATCTCGCCGATCGGCGGGAAGTTCTGCCCGGCGGCATTGTGGTTATCCCACAGGTTGCCGTACTCCGGGTCGTAGCCGTAATCGACCATGACGAACCCGGCCCCGGCTTCCACCAGTCGGCGGGCGAGCAGGCAGCGCGCCCCGATCTTCGTCTTGCCGTAGCGTTCGCGGGTTTTGTCCGCTTCGCGCGATAAATCGAGCGATCGACGCACAGCCGGCGCGAGCAGCATTTCGAATGCGCCTCGATACTGGTCAGCCGTCGCCGCTTCCAAATGCGCCAGGTGCGAATCGAACGCCTCGCGCAAGCCGCGGCGATCCGCCAGCCGCGATTCATCCAGCCCCGGAAATACCCGCAGCGATTGCTGGTTGAAGTCCTCCTCGGCGGCTTCCTTGACAAACGCCGTGAAGTCTTCGTTCTTCGGTTTGCCGCCGGTGGGGAACGGGGCGTACTGTTCGCCGATCCAGCCGCCGACGAACAGGTTATAGGGCGGCGGGCCGGGGCGGGTGGTTCCGGGAATGGCGATGTAGCCGGGGAAGCCGGCGCGCGGGCCGTGCAGCTTCGCGAGAATGGCGCCGATGTTCGGTTCAGTGGTGATCTGCTGGGCGTTGGTGCGGCGGCCGGAGAGTTGCCGCGACTGCGCGATCAGGTGGTCGTCGCTGCCGGCAGCATACGTCCGCAGGAGTGCGAATTGATCGGTGAGTTCGGCAAGCCGCGGCATCACTTCCGTGAAGCGGACGCCGGGCAACTTGGTGGCGATGGTCTTCAGCGAGCCGCGGATTTCGACTGGCGCGTCGGGCTTCGGGTCGAACGATTCGTGGTGCGTCATCCCGCCGGCGAGCCAGATCGCAATGACGGAATCGGCGCGGCGCTTGCCGTTCACGGCTGCGGAGACAACGGGCGGCAACGCCGACGCTGCGACACCGAGCGCTCCCAACTGAAGCAGGTCGCGACGAGAGAGCATCGAGCCGATGTGGGGAAGCGGCATGGCGAGTCCCTGCATGGAACTCAGTTTACCGGCAAAAGTGCGGCGGAGCAAAGAGTTATCACTCATCGCGCCACTTTGACTTGAGCGAAGCGGAAGATCTTGCCGCGCCAGAGATAACCGGGGCGAATCTCTTCAATTACGGTCCCCGACGGATGTTCGGCGTCGCCGACGACCTCGACCGCTTCCATGGTTTCGGGATCGAACGGTTCGCCGAGGCAGGGTCGCGGTTCCAGTTCGAGAATGGGGAGCAGTCGCTCGATGCGGCGGAGGCTGAGCGTGTAGCCGTCGGCGGCGGCGGCGATGAGGTGCCGCAGCTTCTCGAGCGCGGCATCGGGAACTGGGTCGGCGGGCTTGGCGCCGAAGAGGCGGGCAAGAAGCCCGGGCCGAGTCGGCGTTGGCTCCGCTTGCTCGGCGGATTCCAACAGCGGCTCGGCCGTCTCCTCCAGACTCTCCAGTTGCCGCAAGGAGAGATTTAAGGCGTCGGCCACATCGACGATCCCTTTCACGATTGGCCGCAGGGTTTCCGCCGGGTCGGCGGGTTCGGCCGCGGCCAGTTGCTTGAGCGCCTCGGCGTTCTGCTCGACGGCCGCGCGGGCGGCTTTCGTCTGCATGTTCACTTCGTGCCGCAAGGCCGTGAACTGGCCGACCAGAGTGAAGAGATCGACCGACTCCGCGGCTTTGGCCACCCGTGCCGGGCACTCGCCCAAGCACTCCAACAGCCAGGTTCGGAAGTCTCCGAGAATCGCTTCGATGGCGTCCGGGCTCACTGCGGCAGCACCGCACCGAGGATCGTTCGCAACCCCGCACGCGTCCTCGGCGTCCGACATGCCGCCTCCTGAGTGATGGAATCGATGGTGTCTTCTTTGCCTGCGTCGTACAGCCGATGCTTCACGCGATCATTGAGCGATTTGATCTTCTCGTATGCCTCGCGGACGGCGGCGAACCGCTCGGGGTTCCGTTCCGGGGTGAACTCCCGGGCCAGTTCCAGATAGCGGCGGCGAATCGTTTCGTCGCTCGCATCCAGCGGCAAATCGAGCACGCGGTATGGATCGGCCATGGTTCACCTCAATGCGGAATGCGGAATGCGGAATGCGGAATGAAATCAAACACCGCGCACCATCCTCTCGCTGTTTTCAGTCCGAATTCCGCGCGTTCCCAGTTCCGCGTTTCTAAATCTCGCGTCCGAAGAAGGAATCGAAGAAGCTGAACGGCATGCGGAGGCTTTCGAGCATCTCCTCGATCTGCGCGAGTAGCGCGCGGTGCCGCGGTTCCTGCGAAGCCTGGAGGAACCCGCGTGCCATCTCCAGCCAGTGGGTCAGCCGGTACGGGCTTTCGCTGAGGTTGAAACCGGCCTGGGCGCGGGTCATGCAGATGACCGGGTTCTTCTTGAATCGGCGCAGGCACGCGTCGGAGAACTTCTTCAAGAGCTTCCATTCCTCGAGATTCTGCACCGCGATAGCCAAGCCTTCGAACTCGATCTCGGGTGCATTGGAGCGCAGGGAACGCTCCACCAGGGGAAGGATCTTCTTCAAGTGCGTTTTCTGGGAGCGGTATTTCACGCCGTCTTCGATGTACGCTTGGTAAGCATCGATTGCGTGACGCACTTCGCCGGCCGTCGGCGCGGGGTTGGCGAGGGAATCCAGGAACAGTTTCTCGGCGGCTTTCTTGTCCGCCGGCTTGAGCTTGGCGAGGATCGAATCGACGGCGATGCGGTAAGCGGCTGCGATGGAGCGATCGGGGGAGCTCCGGGCGCGATCGCGAAGCGACTGGGCCTCTTCGGTGTTGCCCAGTTTCGCGGCGGCGACGGCCGCCACGGCATCGCGCGGCGCGGGCGCCATTTCGTCGAGCCATTCGCGGTGCTTCTCTAGAAGCGGTGCGATTTCAGCCGCCTGTTTCGGCAAAAGCATTCGCGCATGGGCCAATACACTGTCGGCCGCGCGGCCGCGCAACTCCTTGTCCAGCGGGTTCAAGGCGGCGGCCCGAAGGCGATACGCCGAGGCCTCGGCGGCCTCGCCCCGCTCCTGAAGCATGCCCGCCAGTTCGTTCGCGGATTCCAAATCGTCCGGCTGATGCTCGAGGAATCGCTTCAGGATCGCCTGCGCCTCGTCGAAGCGTTCGACGTCGCGGAGCGCGCGACAATGATCGAGCACGGCATCCGGCCAGTCGGGGGCCAGCTCCGCGGCCCGCCGGTAGTAATCTTCCACGGGCGGCGATTCGGGCGATGGCGCCTTCGAGCGAGGCGCGCGCAGCGCCCCGCGCGATGGAAACAGATCGAGCGGCCCGAATTCCTCCTCGTCTTCGTCCACGGATTCATCGTCGGCCAAGGTCTGGGCGTTGCTTCCCATGCGCCGCCAGAGGTGAGCGCGCGCCCGTTCGCGCACATCGTCCGGCCAACCCGCCGGCTTACTCTCCAGCCAGTTCTCGAACTTCCCCCAGTGCTCGATGGCCCGCTCGAACTCGTTGCAGTGTTCTTCGATAATCGCTTGCAATTTGTCGAACCGCGGGTCGTCGGGCGGGGCGCCGAACAGCTTGCGATAGCGCGACATGTCTTCCGGCACGCCCTTTTGCATGATCGCGTGATAGAAGCAGTTGGCGAGCCGCGGAATCAATTGCGGCTGCTGATGCTTCACGGCGGTCAGCATCGATTCGACGGCGCGGAAGGCTGGCGTGAGCGAATCGCCGCTGCCGAGCTTGCGAGCGATGTCGCGGAACCGCTCCGCCAGGGGCGCCGCGTTGAGCTTCTGATAAATCCCGTGCAAGGCCGAGGATTGGACCGGCGGCAGGGACTCCTTCCACTTCGGATCGACCGCGGCCCGGTAAGGTTCGGCCAGTTTCGCCGGCAACCGGGCTGGGTCGAGTCGGCTGAAGTTCTCCACGGCCCGATCGTCCTCGCCCGCGGCGTGGGCCATCAGGCCACGCAGCAGCAACTTCCACTCCAGGAAGGGCGAACGAAGACCGATCGCTTCCAGCGCCTGCCGGGCCGCCTCGTCGTTGCCGGTCTCATAGGAGCGGAAGGCCGCGATGACGGCGTCGAAGCCGGCATGCAGATCGTCCGGGAGAAAGTCCTTGGATTGCAGGCGAATGGCGCGATCGGCGGCCAAGGCGAGCACCTTCGGCCGGGTTGCGTCGTCGGCCCGCATCAAGGCATCCGCCAAACGCCCACCCAGCGCCAGCAAACAGGCCCGCTCGCCCGCCCATGCCGCGTCCGCCGTATCGACTGCATCCGCCACTCCCATCGTGCGGTTAAAGTCGATCACTCGGTTGCTGCGCGCGTATTCCGAAGCGACCGATACGATTGTCGATTTCAAGAGCGCGAGATTCTCGGCGGAAGGGTCGCCGCGATGCAGTTCCTTGGCCTGTTCGACGGCGAGCGTGTAGTCCTTCCCTCTGAGAGACGCGGCGACGGTTTCGCGGGAAAGGGGTGGTGCTTGGCATTTGGCGGGGGCTTTAGTCCTTGCCACGTGCGGCCTCGCAAGAGGAAACCTGGTTTCCGTAATATAGACAAAAAGCCTCGGGCGTTAACGAGGAAAAGCCGGGACCACCATGAGCGACCGCCAGCTTCACTTGCTCTCGCCTTATCGCTTGCCGACATCGTATCCGCTGCAGCTTTCGGGCGACGAAGCGGCGTCGTGGATGAACGGCTACCTGTCGCTGTGGCATCCGGCGGCGCTGGCCCGAAGCTGCCAGCCGCCGCAAACTTCGAACACCTACGATCACGATTCGCCGGGGCCGGGGTTCCTCTATTGCGTGCCGCAGGGGCCGCACCTGTATCAACCGGATGACTGGCCGGAGCGCGTGCGAGCCGCCGAGGCCATCCGCTATCCATCGTCGCCGGATCGCGGCGAGACCCTGGAATTCCTGAAGACCGCATTGCGCGAAGGCGGCGAAACGGGCGGCCTGCTCGACGCCCCAGCCGATGTCGTGCGGCTCTTTGCCGGTCTCGGCTTCGCCTATCTGCTCGTCGATTCGCTCTTCGAGGCGATGGATCACGAGAAGCTGCTCGATGGGGCCGGCTTCTGGTCCGATGTCGCATCCGCGGTGGAAGCGGCCGGAAAAGCGGAAGACTATCTGATCCATCTCAAGGCCGCCGCCGAGAAGCTGCAAACGGCCCGCGAACAGCTCTTCTCCGGTTCCGTTTACTGGCTCGACTGGGTGCTCGTGCAGCCCGGCGAACTGAAGGCCACGTGGCCCGAATCGCTGGCCCGCGGCATCCCGCTGACACTGCTCGCTTCCGGAGAAACGCTGGAGCGGCTCGCCGAGGAGGCCCCCGAGCGGTTCGCGGAACTGAAGGCCAAAATCGTCCCCGATTTGCCGGCCAATGTGGACATTTGCTGCGGTTCCTACCGCGAACGCGACGACGCCCTCTTGCCGTTCGAATCGCAATTGTGGAACCTCCGCCAAGCCCGCCAAACCGTGCACGATCTCTTCGGCGTCGAAACGAACACTTATGCCCGGCACAAGAGCGCCTTCCATCCGCAGTTGCCGTCGTGGCTGCAACACCTCGGCTATCGCCACGCGGTCCTCGTCAGCTTCGACGGGGCAACCATTCCGACGCTGCGCGGCACGGCCGCCAACTGGCCCGGGCCCGACGGCAAGGCCGTCGATGCCTTCACGCGGACGCCGCTCCCCGCCGACGATCCGCATACCTTCTTCAATCTCAT
>DATNBQ010000455.1:0-10398 GCA_035571955.1 Urbifossiella sp.
GGTTTATTCGGGCTTGGGTATTATTGGTTCCGATGATCGATTGCAAGGGAGAACTCCAAGAATCGTTGGCGCCGGTTCATCGCCACTTATCATGGCGGCTTCATTGCGGCCGCGACCTGTTACAAGGGCACTCCATTATTCGTATTGAGGTCCATTTAACCTTCGCGTAGACTGATTTCACTCGCAAGACCCGCGGAAAAAACGCTTCGGCCGCTCTTCACCCAAGCAGTGCGGGCACGAAGCACCCCGACTTCGGTTCATCCGGTTCCCCCCATACCGGAGGCATTGCCATGCCCCGTCTCCACGCATTGCTCGAATGCGTCGGTCAAGCTCTTTGCGAAAAGGGCCACAAGGCGCTGCGCCGCCAGTGGCCCTACGCCGACCTGCTGCAGGAGATCGCCAAGGCGGCCTTCGAGAACACGCACCGGAAACTGCCGGGCGGCGACCTGCGCCTGGCGCTCGCCGATGCCGCCGCCTGCCCGCAGCACGAGTACGATCGCCGCGTCGGCGAACTCATCGTCGATTTAAGCCAGACGCACTCGGTTCCGAAGGATGCCCTGTGCGATTACCTGCGGGCATTCCCGCCGACGGTGCGCACTGTGCTGCGCCGCCCCTCCGATCCCGAAGGGCACACTGCCCCCGAAAAACTGACGTTCTATAAGCCGGAGGAGTTCCTGCCGTTCCTGCCGCCGCGGGCGCCGCGCTTCAAACCGGGCGATCAGCCGCCCGGCCTCGACGGCTGGACGCTCACCCAACTCCATGCTCTCGGCGAATGCTCCGAAGTCTGGCTCGGCGAAGATCCGAATCGCCCGGAGGAATCCCCCGCCGCACTCAAGTTCGCCATCGATCCGGAAACGCGCGAGGCCGTCAAGCTCGGCGCCGAGGCGTTCAAGAAAGTCTTCACCTTGAACAGCATCGCTGGGATTCTGCCGCTCCGTTCCGTTTATGTCGAATCCGATCCGCCGTGTCTGGAATCGCCGTACGTCTACGGTTACGACCTGACGGGCCTCATGTTCGACTGGAAGTGGCGCTACGAGCACGCGAAGCCGGAAGCGGCGTTGAAGCTGATTCGGCGGCTTGCCGGGATCATCGCGGCGGCTCACGCCAAGGTGATCGTCCACCGCGACTTGAAGCCGTCCAACGTGATCCTGCACCCCACCGAGGGCGGCAAGTTCACGATGTGGGTGACGGATTTCGGCTGGGGCCAGATCGAGGCGCCGCGCTCGCTGGAACTGGCCAAGCTCGGGGCGCGGGGCGAATTGCAGCGGCTCGCCTATCGCGGCGCTTCCACGGTGCTCTACGCTTCGCCGCAGCTGAGCAAGAAGGACGCGCCGATGCCCACCGACGACGTGCACGCGCTCGGTGTCCTGTGGTATCAGTTGCTCAAGCGCGACCCGACGGCAGCGGCCCCGGTCGGCGCCGAGTGGATCGAGGAATTCCGCCCGCACGGATTCACCGATTCGCAAGCCCGGCTGCTGCAATCGTGCCTGGCGACGCGACCGGACAAGCGGCCGCGCACCGCCGCCCACCTCATGGAACAACTCGGCCAGGTCACCATTGGCACGCCCACCAAGGACGGCACGGATGGGTCGAAGCTGATTTCGCTCAAGTCGCCGAGTTCCGTCATCTCCAATCCGATCCATGCGACGGCGCGCGGCAAGGACTTCGACGCGGAAGCGGCGGCATCGCAGGCGGCGGCCATGCTCGCCGCGGCCGGCGGCGGACCCCTCACTTCCGGTGGGCCCCTCAGCACTTCTGGGTTCCGATTGGTCAAGAACACGGTCGGCCTCACCTTCGTCCGCATTCCGGCCGGCACGTTCCTGATGGGCTCCGCGGATCACGAGCACGGCCGAAGGGAATTCGAAGGGCCGCCCCACGAGATCAAAATCACCCGCCCCTTCTACCTCGCCGTCGCGCCCGTCACGCAGGCTCAGTATCTCGTGGTCATGGGGAAGAACCCGGCCAAGTTCACCAAGTCGCGCGGCGGCGGCAACGACCACCCCGTCGAACTCGTCAACTGGCGCGAGGCCGAATCGTTCTGCATTCGCATGGCGCAGATGCCGGATGAAGAAGTGCACAACCGCAGCTACCGATTGCCGACCGAGGCGGAATGGGAATACGCCTGCCGGGGCGGCACCACGACTTCCTTTCACAGCGGCGAGAAGCTGACGCCGCGCGACGCCATTTATGCCGGCTCGGGCGGCCGCTTCGGCGGCAAGAGCACAGGCCCCATCGGCACCACGCCCCCGAATGCCTTCGGGCTTAACGATATGCACGGCAACATTCAGGAGTGGGTCGCCGATTGGTTCGACGAGTATTACTACTTCGAAAGCCCGAAGGAAGACCCGAGCGGCCCGGGCCGCGGCGTGTTGAAGGTGGCCCGCGGCGGTTGTTGGAGCATGCTGCCTTCCGACTGCCGCTCGGCGGCCCGGCGCTCGTACGCTCCGGACACGCATTCGGACACCCTCGGCTTCCGCGTCGTCATGGTCGTGGCGTAACTGCGATAGCAAAATCACTTGGCGAGCCGGGAGCGCGGGGGAGCGACCGGAGTTTCAAGAGCTCCGGATCGCCAGCTCAACCTTCATCCGGCACGGCGCGGAGGATTACGCGGCGGAACGGCCGCCCGGGGATAGGCCAGCCTTGCACGGTCCAACCGTCCAGGCGCCGCTTGTCCGGAGCGTCGTTTTCCATCACTCCGTCGAGACAGGCCTGTTCCGCCGCGGTCAGCTTCTTGGAAACGGAAGCGGCGTTGCCGCGCCGCGTCGCGACCACGCCATCGTCGACGATCGCGAGCACGCACGGGGCGTCGAGATCGAGCCAGCGGAGCGCGATCGCCTCGCAACTCGCCGTTCGGAAGAGTTGCTTCAATGCGGGTAGCTCGTATTTGGTTTGCTTGAGCGCCGTGCGCAGCAACCGGGTGGGCACGAGCAATCGGGCCGCAATGAGGCCGCGCAGGTAGGCCGACGCTTGCTTGTCCTCGCTACCGGGTTCGAGGCCGAACTTCCGCAACAGATCCGGGAGCAAGGCGCGAGCGATTCCTTTGGCCGCGGCGGTGTGCCGCTCTTCCTCCGTGGCATGGGGCGAGAGAACGATGCCGTCCGTGTGGCGGCGCGATGCTCGGGGCCGGCCGCGCTCGTCGTCCTCTGCTTCCGCAACCGTCACAGGTATGCCGAGATGCTCCTCGGCGATCCGCAGGACATCGACCGGCGGGGCAGTCGCGCCGGCCCGGTCCAAGAGCCCCGCGACCAGCCTCTCGACGGCCTCGACCATCTCTTCCTGCGAGAAGTCCATGCGGCTGTTTTATGCACTCCGTACAATTTCGAGACGCAATCGCCGCGCTCAACGGAGTTCCTCATGGCGGACGTACGGGAAGTGCAATTGTTGGTAATCGGCGGCGGTCCCGGCGGTTATCCCGCGGCCCTCCACGCCGCCGATCACGGGCTGAAGGTCGCGCTCGTGGACGACGACGCGGCCGGCAAGCTCGGCGGCGTCTGCCTCAATCGTGGCTGCATTCCCTCCAAGGCGCTCCTCCACGTCGCCAAGCTTTTGAATGAAGCGCGCGATGCCGCCGAGTGGGGCCTCACCTTTAAAACGCCGGAAATCGATCTGGAAAAGCTCCGCAATTACGTGCAGCAGAAAGTGGTCGGCAAACTGACGGGCGGCATCGGCCAACTCACCAAGGGACGCGGCGTCGAGGTCATCAAGGGACACGCTACTTTTACCGATGCCCACACTGTGGCTATACCCGGCGGTGAGAGCATTCGCTTCAAGAACTGCATCATCGCGACCGGTTCGGTTCCCGCGATCCCGAAACCGTGGCAAATCGGCAACGACCGCATCATGGATAGCACCGCGGCGCTCCTCCTGCCGGACATTCCGCAGAAGATGCTCGTTATCGGCGGCGGCTACATCGGCCTGGAAATCGGCAGCGTTTACGCCGCCCTCGGCGCCAAGATCACCGTGGTCGAAGCGCTCGATACCATTCTTGCCCCAGTCGACCGGGACCTCGTCGTTCCCCTGGAAAAGAAGCTTCGCCAGCAGTTCGAGGCGATCTTCACGGGAACCAAGATCGAGGGACTTTCCGCGGAGTCGGGCGGCATCGTGGCCAAGATGGCCGGGGCCGAGTTCGAAGGCGGCCGATCCGAGAAATTCGACTGCGTACTGGTGTCGGTGGGTCGGCGGCCGAACTTCGCGAACCTCGGCCTGGAGCAGGCCGGCGTAAAGCAGGACGAGCGCGGCTTCATTACCGTGGACAAACAACGGCGGACGAACGTGCCGCACATCCAGGCCATCGGCGACATCGCCGGCGAACCCGGCCTGGCGCACAAGGCGACGGCCGAGGCCCGCGTGGCAGTCGAGGCCTTGCTCGGCGAACCGTCCGAGTGGAGCCCGCGGGCGATCCCGGCCGTCATCTTCACCGATCCGGAGATTGCCTGGGCCGGATTGACGCAGCAGCAAGCCGAGGCGCAGCAAGTGCCGCACGAAGTCTTGAAATTCCCCTGGGCGGCGAGCGGTCGGGCCGTGAGCATCGCGCGGACCGAGGGCGTTACCAAGTTGCTGGTCGATCCCGCGAGCAAGCGGATGCTTGGGGCGGGGCTGTGCGGCGCCGGCGCCGGCGAAATGATCGCCGAGGCGGTGCTGGCCATCGAGATGGGAGCCGTGGCCCGCGATCTGGTCGAGAGCATCCATCCGCACCCGACGTTGAGCGAAACGGTAATGGAAGCCGCGGAACTGGCGTACGGCGCCGCTACGCACATGGCCAAGCCGACGAAGCGATAGCAATTTGACTGGTGCATGACCTGCACAGGCAAGGATGCCTGTGCCACCAGGATTGAGCCGCGAAAGCCGCTTGCGGCTTCGCGGTCCGGTGCGGTATGCTGCCGCTCCACGGAGGGAGTGCGTTGCATGGCCCGGAAGCGCCGCCCCGCGATCGATTTCGCCGTCTACCTCGGCGTGCGGCTCATCATCGGCGCGATCCAGGCCGTGCCGATGGCCTTCGCTCTCAAACTGGCGACCGCGCTCGGCTGGCTCCTGCACCGCGTCGATAAGCGGCATCGCGTCGTCGCCGCCGAGAATCTCCGCCGAGCGTTTCCCGAACTGGCCGCGAATTCCGCCGCTCTCGATCGCCTCGTGCGGGCCACTTATCGCCACTTCGCCACGGTCGCCGTCGAGATCGCGCTCTTGCCCCGGAAGATGCACGTCGCGGCGTGGCGGCGCTTCAGCACCATGTATCCGGGCACCGGCTGCATTCGCCCCATGTTTAGCCCGCGGCCGAACCTCATCGTCACCGCGCACTTCGGCAACTGGGAAATGGCCGGCTGGATCATCGGCCTGTTCGGGCAACGGAGCTATGCCATCGCCCGCGTGCTGGACAATCCGTACCTCGAACGCTTCGTGAAGTGGTTCCGGCAATCGACGGGGCAAACGATCATCGCCAAGAAGGACGATTACGAACGACTGACGGAAGCGTTGCGATCCGGAGGAAAAGTCGCGACGCTCGCCGATCAGGACGCGGGGCACCGTGGGGTGTTCGTCGAGTTCTTCGGCCGCCCGGCCAGCACGCACAAGGCCGTCGCGCTCATGGCCATCGAGTTCGACGCACCGATTACGGTGATCGGCGTGCCGCGCGTGGCGGAGCCGATGTTCTATGCGGTGGAATGCGAGGAAGTGATCGAGCCGCGCGATTACGCGGATCGCCCCGACGCCGTGAAGGCCATCACGCAGCGGTACACCGCGGCCCTGGAGCGCATCATCCGCCGACATCCCGAGCAGTACTTCTGGATGCATCGCCGCTGGAAGCATCAGCCTGTCGAGCGTTCGAAACCCTGTAGGCAAGCGGCTTGAAAAATGGATGGTGGGGCAGGCATTTTTGGGGCTTCCAGCCGGTGCAGGAGAATAGGTACACAGACAAGAATGCCTGTGCCCCCAGGACGAGAACTCTCGCATGAAGATACGCAATCGGCACCTGGTGCGGGCGGCCGGCTGGCTCGGCGCGATGGCGGCGCGCTCGTTGGTGCGGACGCTTTCCGTTCGCTACCACCCCATCGGCCCGGATGTGGGCGATGGCCGCGGCCAATTGTCCGATCGCTTCATTTACTCGATCTGGCATGAGAACTTGCTGCTGCCGGCGGCCCGATTCGGCGGCCCAGACCTGGCTGTGCTCATCAGTTCGCACGCCGACGGCCAGGTGCTCGGCGGCCTGATTAACGCGATGGGCATGACGATGGTGCGCGGCTCGAGCACGCGCGGCGGCATCGAAGCGGTACGCCAACTCATCCGTCCCGATGTGTCGTGGAAGCATCTGGCGATCACGACGGACGGGCCGCGCGGGCCGCGCCGCGTCGTTCAGCCGGGGGCCGTGTACATCGCCTCGCGCACCGGCATGAAACTGGTGCCGGTGGGCGTCGGCTACCATCGCCCGTGGCGGCTGAAAAGCTGGGATCGCTTCGCGGCGCCGCGGCCCTTTTCCCGAGCCCGCTGCTTGGCGGGGGAACCGATCTTCGTTCCGACGAACCTTCGTTCCGCGGCTCTGGAAGATTACCGCCGATTGCTGCAAGCCGAGATGGATCGCTTGAACGCCGCCGCCGAAGCGTGGGTCGAAACCGGCCGTTTGCAGTTGCCCGAACCCATCCCGCCCGTACCGCTCCCACTCGCCGGGTAGACTCCTAGAACAACCTCCGGATCATCGGAGGTTCGTTTTGGGAACGGCGGACGAACAGCGCTACTGGTTGCCGCAGCGCTACTGGGCATGGGCCTTGAATCGCCGCGTTTGGGTGGTTCTTTTCTGGGTCGGCACATTCGCCATCGCCGCCCATCACATCGAGGGCGGCCGCTCCTGGCTCGCCAACGAACCGGATACCGCCGAACCGTTCCGCCGCCCGGACTCCGGCGGCCAGGGGCACACGCAGATCGATTTCGGCGGCCAGTGGGTCATGGGCCGCATGATCGTGAAGGGATACGGCCAGGAGCTTTATCATCGCCAGCGGCAGTGGGACGTGGTTCGCGAAAGCTATCCGCGTTCCGCCGAGACGCCGGTGCAAATCAGCGAGACAATCCTGCCGAAAAAACAGTGGATTCACGCCAAGAGCGACGACGACCTGGGTCACGACGCCGACCGCATGATGTTCTGGTTCATGGGAAAGGACCAAGAGGAATGGAAGGTGGTGGGCGGCGCGGCGGCGACACCGCTGGCCATCGACTTTCTCGGCAATCCCTTTGCAAGTGCAGTTCGCTGCCAGGCCGCCGCCGCCGCCGTTACGCCGGAGGTGAAGAAGGCAGTAGAGGAACCGGCCATCGGCGGGCCGCTTTATCCGCCTATCCACGGGTTCATCTACGCGCCGCTCGCCCTCATCGATTCGCCGCAAACGGCGTACTTTCTGTTCCTATTTCTGGCGGTTGGCTTTGGAATCCTGGCCGGGCTTGGCATCGCGATCGTGACCGGTCGGCGGATCTGGTGGCCGCTCGCCAGCGCCGCCGTGCTCCTCTATCCCGGTTGTCGCTTCGGCATCGAACTCGGCCAGAATCCGACACTGTCACTTTGCATCGTGGCGTGGGGCTGGGTGCTGGCGGCTCGCCGTCGCGACTGGGCCGCGGGTATGGTGTGGGGGCTGTTTGCCTTCAAACCGGTCTGGGGGATGGCGTTCTTCCTGGTGCCGCTCTTGATGGGCCGATGGCGGATGTGCGTGGCAATGGTCGGGACCGGGGCCGGCCTCGCGGCATTGACGCTTCCCTTTGTCGGCCTGCATTCGTGGTTCGAATGGCTCAGCGTGGGAACCGAGGCCGCGGAACTTTATACGCGCAGCTTGAACTGGATCAATTTAAGCCGCGACTTGCAGGGAATTCCGCGCCGCTTCCTGCACGACTTCGATCTGCCGCAGAAGGACCGGGAAACGATGCAGGCGAAGGTTGTCGCGTGGACGCTGTGGGGCGTGGTATTCTCCGCGACGGTGCTGATCTACCGCTTCCGCGCCGACCGCAGGAAATGCGTCGGGCTCGGCGCCGCGTTCCTGTTTCTCGGCGCCTGGCTGACTTGCTATCGATTCATGTATTACGACGTGCTGTTGTCGATCATGGGCGTGGCATGCCTGGCGGCCGAACCGTGGCGGTTGTTCCAGTCGCGGCCGTTCACTTTCGCGGCGAACCAGAGCTTGCCCGGCGCGGAGCCGCTCGCATCGACTCAGCGGTTCGGCCCGCGCCGCGTCGGTTATGTCAATTCGTTGCCGCTCACGGTGCTGCTGCTCTTGTATCTGCACGACAATTGGTTCGTCCGCCTCGCGATGGAAGCGACGTTCGGCGTGCAAAGCTGGAGTTCGGACGTGACGGCGCCGGATGGATCGATGAAGACCGTGCTGCCACGGATTCACTTCACGAGTTCGATTTACTATGCGTGGGATACGGCGCTGGTGCTGGTGCTGTGGGTCTGGTGCGGCTGGCGCTTGCTTCTCGGAGATGAACCGCGAGCGGAGCGGTCGGCTCCGCCGCGCGGCTAATTGTTACTGCTTCTTCTTTCCTTTGTGCACCGAGTGGCAGGCGCCGCACGATTTCGTGAACGCGCCGACGGCTTCGTTCAACGCCTCGGCATCCTTGGCCTGGGCTGCCTTCTCGATGGCCGCCGTTTGATCGGCGAACTTCTTGGTCAGCTTCTCCCAAGAATCGGCGTCGCCGCGCGGGCACTTGTTCTTGCCAATGTTGACGCCGCACGCCGTCAGCGACTTGGCGTACTTCTGGGCGTCGTCCCAGTTGGCGGCCTTGCCGGCCGCTGCACATTTGGCGCACACGCCGTTCTTGCCCGAGAACGTCTTCATGATCGTTTTGATGGGCGGCGTCTTTTCTTCTTCCGCGGCCGCGGAACCCAGCACGAACACCAGCCCCAGCGTTCCCGCGAACATCATCCCGGCCTTCCGAAGCATGTGTGTATCTCCACGATAAACGGGTGAGTAAACTCCGACCGGGCGATCCGGCCGCGAAGAAAATATACACGAGAGCGAACCGCGGGGATAGCGGCTTCCGCAGGATTGCTCTTGTTCTGTCACCGCCTCGGAGGCTACCCATTGAGCCTCTGGCCGGGAGATGGCATGTTCTCATTTACTCGCCGGGCGGTGTTCATTCGTTTCGTCGGCTACGCCGCGCTCCTTTACGCCAGCTTCGCCCACAACGTGCTCTGCATCCCCGACTCCGTCGAGAGCAGCGGCGAAGGGTTCCGCATCCGCTACATGGGCTACGATTCCGCATTGGTCATGAACCGGATGGCGCACGGCCCCGGCGGCCCGGCCGGCTTGACCATCTGGAACGCAGCCGCCGGGAATGAGCAGCCTTATCTTTCGCAATATGGCCTGCAAGGCGAAGTAGCGGCTCGATTGCAGCCGGATGGTTGGAGCGTTCCCGAAGCGGCGGCCGCACTCGCTTGCTTGTGGGCGGCCCTCGCCGCACTGAGTCTGGCCGCATTCTTTGCATCGCTCGCCTGGCGGTTGGGTACGGTTGCGGCGGACGTGGCGGCGGTCCTGGCGGCGGCGATGCCGTGCCTGCTGCCGCTGGCGCCGTCTCTTTACTGGGCGCCGTTCTTGTTATTCGCGCCATTCCTCGTCGTCTGGTTCGGCTACCCGTGGGCGAGTGGCAGCGTCGGGCGATTTGCATTGCTGCTTTTGGTTGAAGCCGTGCTCGTCGGCGTGAAGTGCCTGTGCGGTTACGAACACGTGACGACGACGATCCTCGCGCCGATTGCGGCGCTCACTTACCACATCGCTGTCCGCGGCGAACGACCGCGGAAATGGCTCGCCCAGTCGGCGGCCATCGCGGTCGCCGGCGTCCTTGGCTTCGCCACTGCCCTGGCAATCCACGCCCGGCAGATCGAGCAAACCACGGGACAAAATGGACTTTCCGCGATCGTGCAACGGGCCGAACACCGCACGAGCGCCAGTGCCGACAGCGAACTTCAGTATCACCTGCTGGCGCCCGAGCCGTCGTTCTTGCCCGAGAAACTGCGATTGCCGGTGACGGCGTTCGCGAATTACTTCTGGCTGCCGGCGGTCGCGTTGCCGCACACCTGGGGACCGCTTTCCGGAACGATTAGCCTTGGCGGGATCTGTCTGATGGCAATCGCACTGGCGGTCCTGGGTTGGGTTCAGCGGCGACGGTTGCCGCCCCAAGCGCTGGCACTCATCCCTGCGATCGCCGTAGGTTTCGCCGCCGCCCTTTCGTGGCAAATCCTGGCCATCAACCACATGGCCGTGCACTTCCACATCAACGTGGTCGTGTTCGCCGTGCCCTTTTTGCCGTTCGCGTTCGCAGGTCTCGGCTTCGCGCTTCAGCGAGCGGCCGAGTGGTTTGGGGTGCAGCGAATCCTCGGCGTGCTGTTGCCGTGTTGTGTAATCGTCGTCATCGCGACCAATGCGGCGATGG
>DATNBQ010000456.1:0-3493 GCA_035571955.1 Urbifossiella sp.
GTACAGAAATTGCACCAACTCTGGAGCTGCTTACCCTTCTCGCACCCGCCCATGCGATTTCCATTTCAGGGAATGGCCGCCGCAGTTATCATGGAGTGGAGGAATCATCCGCGATGAGCCCTGCCATATTGCCGCGACAAAGGGCCACTCTCGCCGACCTCGCCAAGGCGCCGGGCAAGGCCGAGCTGGTCAATGGGAAAGTCATTGAACTCATGGCCACCGGCTTCCGGCCCAACATCGTCGCCGGGCGAATCTTTCGCAGCCTGGCGGATCACGCCGACAAGTCCGGCATCGGCTACGCATTCACGGACAACATGAGATTCGCCATCCCGGAACTGAGTTCGGGGCGCGAGTCGTTTGCCCCGGACGTTTCCTATTTCACTGGCGCACTCCCGGCGAACCGGATGCGGTTCGTTGAAGGTGCTCCCTACTTTGCCGTCGAAGTACGAAGTGAAGGAGATTATGGACCCGCGGCGGAACGGGACCTGGCCGTCAAGCGGTCCGATTATTTCGAAGCAGGCACCAAGGTCGTGTGGGACGTGGACCCCGTAGCCCGGGAAATCCGCGTCTACCGAGCCGACGCAGCGGACCAGCCGACAGTGTTCGGAAGCGGCTCCGAGGCCGATGCGGAGCCCGCAGTACCATCGTGGCGAATCAGCACCGACTGGGTGATGGCGTAGATAGGCTGCTGTGAGTAGCGCCCGTGGATGATACTACCCTACTCTCAACGCTTTTGCAGAAGGCCTTTCGAATAGCTGGCGAAAGCGTTCCACTCGGCTTCGACGTTAGTACGATTCAGCCCACATTGGCACTGCTTCCCGCGGGGCCAAGTACCGGCTTGGAACAACTCTTTGCGTCGGTCTGGCCATCTGAAGTCTTTCATCTGGGGCGAATCGAGCTGTTTGGCCCCGAGCGGATCAACTACGAGCATAAGGAACTGCTTCCAAGTTGCCTGATTGTGAAGCACGGTTTTCTCGGAATCGGCAGCGACGGTGCCGGGACGATTTTCGGATACTGTCCCGAAGACGGGAGGGTTTATCTCATTCCGCACGAATACGTCGCTGAGGACGCCGTGTACGCCAAGCCATGGGTCGAAATGCAAGTGACGCCTGCGAATATCAAGGCGATCTCAGAAGAGTCCTGGGATTCAATCGGCAAGTTGTTCGAGTGGGCGCTTGCTGAATTGGAGATGTTGGAAAATGAGGGAGCGTCAGATTCGGCGAAGTAAACCATACGACCCGGCCGCAGCGGCGCGATTTACCGGCCGCTACGGCAGGGGTTATTCAATAGCCTTGCGCAATTCTCGCGCTCGATAACGCGCCGCTTCCCATCAATGGTTGAACAGGAACGCCGGGTTGTTGATGAGGGCCCAGGTCAGATCCTGGGCGCCGAGGATGCGCGGGTCGGCCGGCGGGGGGTTGGCCGCGTCGGCCGATAGCCGAGCATATTCCTTGTCCTGCGCCAGGTACATTCCCCGCAAGCGGTCCTTCTGAGCCTCCGTTCGCTTGTCCATTGGCGTCTCCAGAAGCGCGATCACGTCCGGAGCGATGCCCGTGCCGAGGCGCGGGTTCTTGTCCGTCGTTACGGCGAGGCGGAACTTGCCAATCACGTGCTTGGTGCCGAAGCGTTGATCGAGGACCGCGGTGAAGATCACGCCGGCGGCAACCGCGGGAACGGGCGCCTGGAACTTGAAGAGAGCTTCGTTCGCCTTGCCGGATTGCGGCGAAATGGCCCAGCCGGTGGCGAGGTTGCCGTCGATGGCGTTTTGCGGCGGGAACGATGCCTGGGCGAACGTTGAGACGGCGCCGGTCAGCTTGATCGGCTTTGGCTTGCCGTTGGTCTTGTTGAACGGCCGATAGTTCAGGCGGAACTCGTTAAGGACGAAGTTGCCGTTGTCGGCCCGGCCGGGGCCCTTGGTCGGCAAGCTGGCGTCGGGCAGCACTTCCAGGCGGATCGCCGTGATCGGCTCCTTGAACTTCGCCTTCCCGATCACGGTGTAGATGTCGATGTTATCCGTCTTGCCGCTGGCGAGGATGGAGCCGTCCTTGCCGATGGTCAAGGTCGCGCCCGGTTTCGCCGACGCGGGCGGCCCCTGCTTCGATTCGGCCTTCTCGATTTCCAGCGGCGTCCAGACGGTCGGTTTCTGGTCGTGCAGGGCGGCTTCCCAGGCCTTCTGCTTGGCGTCGAGCGTGGTCTTGTACGCCTCGAAGGCGGCCAGTTTCGGCTTGTACTCGGCTTGCATCGCCTTGAGGTCCGCCCCGGCCGCTTCCAAGGCTTTGACCCCCGCGGCCTTTTCCGCGGCCGTGGGGAAGCGGTTCAACACGGCCAGGTAAATATTCTCCACGGCCTGAGCGTCGTTCTTGGCCTCCTTGACGATCTTGGTGATGCGGTTGGCGGGGTCCTTGATGGCGTCGGCGACGATGGGACCGTTCACCATGGCGAGGATCGGACCGAGGTTCATGCCGCCGGAGCGTTCGCATTCGCAGGCGCTTTCGCGGGCCGGTTTGCCGAACAGTTCGAGGAAGCCGCCGGGCAGTTCGACGTTGCTGTCGGGCAGGAGTGCGGCGCGGGAACCGGCCGGCAGACCAGGCAAGCGGCTCTGCGAACCCGTCACCTTGTGGATCGCATCGTAGAGCACCTCGGCCGGCAAGCGGCGGGCCATGGCGTGCGAATAGTTAATGTCGTCATCCTTGTTCCAGTCGTTGGTGCGGATCGACAGTTGATACGTGCGGCTCTTGCAAATGGTCTTCAGGGTCGCGCGCACGTCGAACTTGCTCGCGATGAACTCGGCGGTGAGGCGGTCGAGCAGTTCGGGGTTGGTGGCAGGATTGCCGGCGCGGATGTCGTCGATCGGCTCGATAATGCCGTTGCCGAGCATGTAGGCCCACAGGCGGTTGGCGTAACTGCGGGCGAAGTAAGGGTTCTTGGAAGAGGTGATCCACTTGGCGGCCTGCACGCGGCGCAGGTCTTTCGGCGGCACGTCCGCGTTCACCGCATAGGGGAACTTGGGCGGAGCGACCTCGTTGGTGCGGACGTGCTTGATCTCGCCGCTCTTGCCGTCGGCGATCAATTCGACGAGCGGCTTTGCCCCTTCCACGGCCGTCCCGCCGATCCGCTGCCCCTTGTACTTGGGGTCCTCGCGGAGCGTCGTTTGCGCGAAGAACGCTGCCAGGTTGTAGTAGTTGTCTTGCGTCCACCGCTCGAACGGGTGGTCGTGGCATTTGTTGCAATTGAAGCGGACGGCGAGGAACAGCTGCGTCGTGTTTTCCATGATGGCGTCCGGTTCGCGGAGCACCTTGAAGTACGATGCCGGCGGGTTGGCAACGTTGGAACCGCTCGCCGTGAGGATGGCGTAAGCGAACTTGTCGTAAGGCATGTTGGTGGCCACGGCGTCGCGAATCCACTTGCGGAACGCGGTCGCCCCCACGTCGCCGAGGAACTTGCGGTTCACTTGCAGCAGGTCCGCCCACTTGTTCGTCCATTGCTCGATGAA
>DATNBQ010000457.1:0-2184 GCA_035571955.1 Urbifossiella sp.
GCCGGGAATGGATAAGTGGGAACCGACGTTCACGGCCAATTCGATGACGCTTTCGGGGCCGCTTCCGACCAGCGACTTGCGGCGAATCCTGTCGCTGTTTTCGTTCCCCGGCTTGAGCCCGGAACCGGATGGCAAGGGAGAGAAGTTCACGGGGCCGTCGACGCAGCGCTACCTGGCGGCCGTGGATGCCGTGCTGACCGGGATCAGCGGCAAGAAGGATAGCCCGGATTACGGCAAGACCGCGACCTGGTACGAGAAGGCGGCGGGCCAAATCGAGCAACTCAGCCGCCGCTACGTCGATCCGATCGCGGTGGATGCGGCGTCGCGCTCGGCAAAACGCTTGCGGGCCATCGGCGCCTCGCTGCGCGGCGTCCCCGTCGATCTGAAAGTGCTGGATAACCAGGCGTATTACAACTCGTCGTCGAGCGTCGGCGTTTCGTTCAATTTGTGGGGTCGCGGCTTGCGGCCGATGCTCAACTACAACCCGAACGGCGGCGGCGTCGACACCAACTATCCGGAAATTCAGGCCGCCATGGCGAAATCCATCGCCGACAGCGCCAAGACCCGGTTCGAAATCTCGACGGAAGTCAGCAGCATCATAGCGACCGCCAAGCAGAAGCTCAGCGACAAGTACATGATGCCATTTTGACGCTTTAGCCGCGACCCGAAGGGGAGCGCGCAGAGAGGAACCTTGCCCATGCCCAAGCCGGTGCTGGTGCGGTTATGCGAACTCGCGCCGGATCAGTACGCGGACTTCTACGCCCAACTCACCGTCAAGGCTCGCAGCAGCACCAACACCGGCAAGCCGTACTTCGCCTGCAAGTTCCGCGACAGGAGCCGCACCGTCGCCGCCGTTCCCATCTGGTCCGATTCGCAGCATTTCGAAGCGTGTCAAAAGACGTGGCTTCCCGGCCACTTCTTCAAAATCCGCGCCACGTACACGCAGCACGAGAAGTTCGGCCCGCAGATCGACATCGAGCAAATTCGCGCGATTCAAGAGAGCGACCGCGAGGAAGGGTTTACCGAACTTGATTTCGTGGATCGGTCGCGGTTCGACCCGGCCGAGATGTTCTCGGAGATGCAAGCGTTCGCTACGGCCGAAATCAAGGACGAACCGTTGCGAGCGCTGGTGTTGAAGTTATTCGAAGACCGCGCCGAGGCATTGAAGCTACTGCCGGCGACGGCGACGAAGTTTTATCCCTTTGCCGGCGGCTGGTTGGAACACACTCTTTCGGTGGCCAAGAACTGCGCGTGGCTCGCCGACCGCTATATCGCCGTTTACCCGACGATGGTTCCCGCCTTGAACCGCGACCTGGTCGTGGCCGGGGCGCTGCTCCACGACATCGGCCGCGTGAAGGAATACGAGGGGAGCGCGGCGGGGGCCGTGCCGCGGCCCGGCATCGATGGCGAATTGTTCGGCCACATACTCTTGGGCCGCGACCTGGTCCGCGATGCCGCCCGCGAACTACCCGACCTCAACCCGGAACTGGCGAAGTTACTCGAGCACATCGTACTCACGCATCTGACGCGGCCGGAGTGGGGTTCGCCGCGCTTGCCGTGCATCCCGGAAGTGCTCATCATTCACCACGCCGACGACCTGGATGCGAAGTTCGAAATGTATGCCCGGTGCCTGGCGAAGGACGATTCCGACGGGCCGTTTACGAATCGCGACCCGGTACTGAACCGGCCGCTCCTGAAAGCCCGCTCGGTGTGACCACTTGCCAGCGCTTGGGCATTTTGCTCGGGTGGGAATATTCTGCTCACGCAAAGAACTTCCCGCCCAAATTCCCGTCGAACTGCCTGGAACTCTTCCATCTCCATTATAAGGTTGAGTTCAGTCTTCTTCGCAACAAGCAACCGCCGCGGCGATGCCTGTCCGCACTCCTCTATTGCCGGCCCGTCTCGCGGGCGCCTGCGGCATGGCCATGGCCATCGTCGCCGGAGCGCTCTTGCATTCGGCGTTCAGCCACACCTTCAACCCGTCGTCGGTTCTTGCTCTGCTCTTGGCGTTCCTGGCCGCGGTCGGGTTCATCGTGAATGCGGCAGCGCGGCAACGCGCCGACAGCGAACGCATTCAGGCCGCACTGCGCGACGAACTCGCCAGCCACGCCGAAGAGCTCGGCCGCCAACGCGACGAGGCCAAGCTTCTCGAATCCGCCGTGGTGCATACCCGCAACGGCGTGC
>DATNBQ010000458.1:0-11436 GCA_035571955.1 Urbifossiella sp.
AGTCATGCGGTCGTCCTTGGAAGAAATGAACCAACTCAACCAATCGTAGTCGGGCGAGCCGGCCGAATCAAGCGCCGGGAAGTGCCTTCGCAACAGCTTCGACGGAATCGCGTTGCTTGCAAGGTAGCAAGGCTCCGCTCACTGCCCTTCCGCGACCTGACTCTCGATGTCGCAAACGACTCGAAAGCCGAGGTGACAGAGGCTGTCGTTCGGCGCGAAGCACGTCCGATGCGGACCCAATTCGGTCGCCCAGCTAAACGGCTCGCCAGGTGGAATCACGGCTTTTCTTGGGGAGGCGGAGCGGCGGTTGGCGCCCGGCTGGAACTCCCCATCAGGTTGCCCGTCACCGCGACACGAAACCCGCGGCGAAAGTTCGTCTCCTCGGGACGATTGGCCTCATAGCGGCTCGCGGATCGCGATCGCCAGGCGGACATTGCCCGCGTCGCCGCCCCGGTCGATTGGTCGTCCTTGCGGCGTGAAGGCCAATTCGACGGCGTTGCCGTACACGTCGTGGAGGCCGAATGGATTGGCCGCCATCCGCAGGCCAGCCCCGCATGAATCGTTAACTGCGCTTCGCAGTCGGCCAGGACGTCCGCCACTTCGCGAGCCGTCTGGAATCGTCGGCCGGCTCCTTGGCGTGCAGTTTCTCGACGATGCGGCAGAACCACGCCGGCACTTCGGGAATCACTCGGCGGCCCCCAGACCTTGCCATCGAAGGAGCGATAATGCCGCGATACCGGTAGCACCAACCGCCGATCTGCCGGCCATCGCGGTAGAGATAGACCCGGTCGGGGTCGTCTCGCGTCCCCCAAGTGTAGACGGGCTCGCCAGCGGTGCCCGCCGCGGGAAGTAAAAGCAGCAGACATACGGAGAACCGCATGGCGTTCTCGCAAACTTGAAGTCAAGACCGGCGCTTCGGCGTAATCGTACAGCGGCGTCAATCTCCCTGCAAGAATTGACCGTCACTCCGGCGCCTGGAATACCTTCAAGTGGTCGAGCAATACTTCGCGCAGGCGCTGCGGCTGCAGGTGATCCGCCGCGAGGAAGCGCAGCTTCAGCACCTCGGTGCCGTCATTGCGGTCGCCCTCGATCGCCGGGTCGCGGCCGATCCCGTCGACGGCGGCAAGGTTAATCTGGCCGCGGCGGCCCACGAACCACGCCTCCAAGGCATCCGATTCCTTCGTCTTGATCCGGCACCAGAAGCGCGGCGAACCCGCCGGGCGAATCGTGACCGCGTCGCGCACGTCCCACTTGTATTCCAACTGCGGATCCATTTCCCCCAGGACCGCGAGCAACCGCGGCAAGAGCGACCGATCCCAGCGGAGCTTGCGGCCGAGCGGGAAGCCCTTGTCCGAAAGATGCCACTTGCGGCCGTCCTTCTTCCACGGCATTTGCGCCTCGATGCCGCCGGTTTTATCTTCGAGCCGGCCGAGGAATAGTTCCGCGGCTTTCTGGAGGAACGCCCGAAACGCCGCCGTGTCGATTTCCGCCTTGGTATACACGGTTACGACGACCTGTTGCAATCCCGGTGCATTGACGATCTCGACGCGCTGGCTGTCGCGCGAAAACCCTTCCAGCCCCGGCGTGTCGGAGAGCGGCTTGAGGCCCATTTGACCCGCGAGAATGTCTTGCTTGAACGCCCGCCCCGGAACCCGAAACACCAGTTTCAAGTAGGCTTCGTGCCCGGTGATGGCATGCAGGAACCAGCCGTCAGACTTCTTCGCCGCGGCGATTTCGATCACGCTGCGGTTGTTCCAGTCCGTCTCCGAAAAAGTGCCCTGTTTGCGCACCTCGTCGATGGCAAAGGCCAGCGCCGCCCCTTCCCAGCGGATCGGTTTGCCGGTGGTCGTGACGCGGTCGTGGATGTGCCAGCGCGGGCCATCCTCTTCCCACGGCAGCTTGTGTTCCTTGCCGACGTCCGCGATCTCGAGGCCGCTTTCCTTGGCCCGCAGCGCCGCGAGCGGATCGAACTCGACGCGCTCGGCGAACGGCCCCGCTTCCAGAACGCCCTTCAAGATGCGGCCGGTATGCGTCGGCGCGCCGCCTTCGAACTGCGCGACGATCTGCTCCGGTGTCCCTTCCGCCACGACCCGGCCGCCGCCGATCCCCGCTTCCGGGCCCAGGTCGACCACCCAGTCCGCCGTCTTGATCACATCCAGGTTATGCTCGACAACGATCACCGTGTTGCCCAGATCGACCAGGCGGTGCAGCACGTCGAGCAGCTTGCGAATGTCGTCGAAGTGCAAACCCGTGGTCGGTTCGTCGAGGAGGTACAGGGTTTTGCCGGTGCTGGGTCGGGCGAGTTCGGCGGCGAGCTTGACGCGCTGGGCCTCGCCGCCGGACATGGTGGGGGCCGGCTGCCCGAGCGCCATGTAGCCGAGGCCGACATCGTCCAGCGTTTGCAAGATGTGGCGAATCTTGGTGACGTTGCCGAACAGTTCGAGGGCTTCGCCGACGCGCATGGTCAATACGTCCGCGATCGACTTGTCGCGGTACTTGACGGCGAGCGTTTCGGGGTTGAAGCGGCTGCCGCCGCAGGTGTCGCATTCCACCCACACGTCCGGAAGGAAGTGCATCTCGATTTTCTTTTGGCCCATGCCTTCGCAGGCTTCGCAGCGGCCGCCTTTCTGATTGAAGCTGAAGCGGCGCGGGTGGTAGCCGCGGATTTTCGAATCGGGCAGGCGGGCGAACAGTTCGCGAATCAGGTCGAAGACGCCGGTGTAGGTGGCCGGATTGGACGACGGCGAGTTGCCGATCGGGTCTTGATCGACGTTGATGTTTTTGTCGAGGTGTTCGATGCCGCGGATTTCGTCGTGGGCGGCGCCGGCGGTGCGAGCGCGATGCAGTTTGCGGGCCAGCGTGTTGTAAAGCACTTCATTCACAAGCGACGATTTACCGGAACCGCTGACTCCGGTGACGGCGATGAAGGTGCCGAGCGGAAAGTGAACGTCGACATTTCGCAGGTTGTGCTGCCGGGCACCGATGATCGAAAGAGTCTTCGCGGAGCGACGAACTTCGTTCTTCGTAGGTCGGGCTGTGCCCGACGTTTTCGCATTCGCGTCGGGCACAGCCCGACCTACGAAGTCAGCCAGCCGCCGATTGGTGGGCACCGGGATGGCCAACTTCCCGGCGAGGTACTTGCCCGTGAGCGAGTCTTTGCTTTTGAGGATCTGCTTGGGCGTGCCGGCCGCGGTGATCTCGCCGCCCTGGTCGCCGGCGCCGGGGCCGAAATCGAGCAGGTAATCCGCGGCGGAGATCACCTCGCGATCGTGCTCGACGATGACGAGTGTGTTGCCGAGATCGCGGAGGTTTTTCAGGGCCGCGAGCAGGCGTTCGTTGTCGCGCGGGTGCAGGCCGATGGTCGGTTCATCCAGGACGTAAAGCACGCCGGTGAGGCCGCTGCCGATTTGCGAGGCGAGGCGGATGCGCTGGGCCTCGCCGCCGGAGAGCGTCGGCCCGGAGCGGGCCAGCGACAGATAATCGAGGCCGACATCGACGAGGAATTTCAGCCGGCTGCCGATCTCGCGGAGCACTTCCCCGGCGATCTGCCGATCGCGCTTCGAGAGATCGAGACTCTGAAAGAGCGCGAGGGCGTCGCCGAGCGGTTTTGCGGTCAGGTCGCCGAGGGTGAGGTTGGCGAATCGGGTGGCGGCGGCGTCGGCCCGCAACCGCGAACCGCTGCAGGTGGTGCACGGCACTTCGTCGACCAGGTGTTCGAGCCGCTGGCGATAGACGAACGAGACGCGCGACGCCTCGTCCACCGCGGGAAACAGGCCCTTGTACTGAAACCTGGCGAGCGGGGGGCGTAAGCCCCCTGATTCTTGGTTTGCGCGCTTGCGGCGCGGAGAATCAGGGGGCTTACGCCCCCCGCTCGCCATTGGTAGCCAGTTCTCGCCGGTGCCGTGGAGGATCGCCCGCACGTGGGCCGGTTCCAGTTGCTCGTAGGGCGTGTCGAGGTCGAAGCCGGCATGGGCGGCGATCGCCTCGGCAAACGGCAGCCACGGCGATCCCGACTCCAGCGGCGGCCAGCCGGTTAAAGCCCCTTCCCTCAGTGACAATGCGGTGTCGCCGACCAGCAAGTTGGCGTTGGCGCCGTGCTGCACGCCGAGCCCCTCGCAGGTCGGGCACCAGCCGAGCGGGCTGTTGAACGAATAATGGTGCGGGTTGAGCGCCTCGAAGCTCAGGTTGCAGCGGTCGCACGCCAGGTGCTGCGAATACTTCTCGACCTTCCACTTGGTTTCGTCGCGGTCGGCATCGACGTAAGCGATGTGCATGATGCCGCGGCCCAGTTCCAGGGCCTGTTCCACGGCCTCGGCCAGCCGCGTCCGCGTGCCGGGCTTGACCACGTTGCGATCGACCACGACCTCGACGTTGTGCTTGCGGCGGTGATCGATGGCCGGCGGTTCGTCCACGCCGTAGCTCTTGCCGTTCACCCGCATTCGCACGAACCCGGCCCGGCGAATCTCCTCCCATAGCGTCTCGTACTTCTCCTGCCCCTTCCGCTCCAGCGGCGCCATGATGTAGAGCTTCGTTCCTTCCGGCAGCGACAATACCTTGTCGACGATCTCGTCGGCGGTTTGCGTTCCCACGGCCTGGCCGCAACTCGGACAGTGCCGCTGCCCCAGGCGAGCGTACAAAATCCGCAAATAATCGTAGATTTCCGTAATGGTGCCGACGGTGGAGCGCGAGCTCTTGCTCGTGGTTTTCTGTTCGATGCTGATGGCGGGGGAAAGCCCGGCGATGTGTTCGACCTTCGGCTTCTGCACCTGGCCGAGAAATTGCCGGGCATAGCTGGAGAGCGATTCGACGTAACGGCGCTGCCCCTCGGCATAGATGGTATCGAGGGCGAGCGAACTCTTGCCGGAACCGCTCGGCCCGCAGAAGACGGTCATCCGTTCGCGCGGCAACTTCGCCGAGATGTGCTTCAAATTGTGCTGGCTGGCGCCGTCGATCTCCAGGTGCGTGATGTACTGTTGGTCCTTGGTTCTTGGTTTTTGGTCCTTCGTTGCGATCTTGGGCGATGAACTATTGACTATGGACAATGGACCACACAGAGCCTGGCCCGTGAACGATTCCTTGCAGCGGGCGATCGCTTCCGGCGGGCCCGCGGCCACGATCTTGCCGCCGCCGGAACCCCCCTCCGGGCCGAGATCGATCACCCAGTCCGCCGTCTTAATCACGTCCAGGTTGTGCTCGATGACGAGCACCGTGTTGCCCTGTTCGGCGAAGCCGTGGAGCACGTCGAGCAACTTGCGAACGTCCTCGAAGTGAAGGCCCGTAGTCGGCTCGTCGAGAATGTACAGCGTTTTGCCTGTGCTTTTGCGAACGAGTTCCTTGGCCAGTTTGATGCGCTGGGCTTCGCCGCCAGAAAGCGTGGGCGATGGCTGGCCGAGCTTGATGTAATCGAGTCCGACGTCGTGCAACGTTTGCACCATCGCCTGGATCTTCGGCACGTGTTCGAAGTGCTCGAGCGCCTCGGCCACTTCCATTTCCAGCACATCGTGGATCGATTTGCCGCGATACTTGACCTGCAGCGTTTCGCGGTTGAAGCGGCGGCCCTCGCAAACGGGACAAGTGACCCAGACATCGGCGAGGAAGTCCATTTCGAGCTTGTTGGAGCCGTTGCCCTCGCAAGCCTCGCAGCGGCCGCCGGGCTTGTTGAAACTGAAGCGGCCGGGCTGATAGCCGCGAATCTTGGCGTCCGACATCTCGGCGTACAGCGAACGAATTTCGTCCCACAGCTTGATGTAAGTGGCTGGGTTGGAACGCGGCGTCCGACCAATGGCCCCCTGGTCGATGTCGATCACCTTGTCGATTTGCTCCGCGCCTTCGATCCGTTCGTGGGATCCCACCTGGCGAGCGGCGGACGTAAGTCCGCTGTTGTCGTCATCAGGATCAGAATCCGGGGACTCACGTCCCCCGCTCGCCAGGGAAGCCGCCAGCCCCTCACGGAGAATCTCGTTGACGAGCGAGCTTTTGCCCGAACCGCTGACGCCGGAGACGCAGACGAACACGCCGAGGGGAATGTCGACGGTCACGTTCTTCAAGTTGTTCTGGCGGGCGCCGACGATGCGGAGTTTGCGGTCCTTGGCGATCGGCCGGCGCTTGGCTGGAACGGCGATTTCCTTCGCCCCACTGAGATACTGCGCCGTGAGGCTTGCCGCGTTGGCGAGCACTTCGCTCGGCGGTCCCGCGGCAACGACGTGCCCGCCGCGAACGCCCGGGCCCGGCCCGAAATCGACCAGGTAATCCGCGGCCCGCATCGTCTCTTCATCGTGTTCGACGACCAGCACGGTGTTGCCCATGTCGCGGAGCCGTTCGAGGCTGGCGAGCAATCTGGCGTTGTCGCGCGGGTGCAGGCCGATGCTCGGTTCATCGAGAACGTACAGGACGCCGACGAGGCCGCTGCCAATTTGCCCGGCCAGGCGGATGCGCTGGGCTTCACCGCCGGAAAGGGTCGGCGCCGAGCGATCGAGAGTGAGGTAATGCAGGCCGACGTTGAGCAAAAAGCCGAGGCGGGCGTGGATTTCCTTGAGTAGTTCTCCGGCGATGGTCTTGGCGGTTGGGTTCAGGGTTTCGCGGTAGCGTTCGAACCAGGGGACGAGTTCGCCGAGCGGCGTGTGGCCGGCGTCGACGAGCGTTTTGCCGCCGACCTTGACGGCGCGGGCCTGCGGGTTGAGCCGCTGGCCGCGGCACGACGGGCAGCGGACCACGCGCATGTACTTTTCCAGTTGCATCCGCCGCGGGCCAGCGGCGGTCTTCTTGAACTGCGACAGCAACTGCGGCACGATCCCTTCCCACTTGCCGCCGTGCTTCCAGACGCGGCCGCCGCGCTGCTTCCATTCCCAGACGATATGCGTGTCGCCGCTCCCCTGGAGCAAAAGCTCGCGCTGTTCCGCGGAGAGAGTGTTCCACGGTTGCTTCAGATCGATGCCGAGCGTCTTGCCGACGCCTTCGAAAATGTGCTTGCGCCACTTGCCCATGCTCTTGACGGGGCCGATGACCGGGATGGCGCCGTCGAAAAGGCTGAGGCTGGCATCCGGAATGAGCAGATCGGGATCGAATGTGAACTTGTTGCCGAGGCCGTCGCAATCGAGGCACATGCCGTGCGGGCTGTTGAAGCTGAACAGTTGCGGGCTCGGCGGCTCGTAGCTCAGATTGCAGTGCGTGCAGGCGTAATGCGCGGAGAGCAACAAGTCCGCTGGCGAGCCGGGAGCGTAAGCGACCGGAGTGCTGTCCTCAGGTCGCTCACGCTCCCGGCTCGCCTCGGCTTCCACCGAAATGATCAGGTTCCCTTCGGCCAAACCCAGCGCTTGCTCGACCGCTTCCGCCAACCGCGGCCGCACTTTCGCTTCCACCTTCAATCTGTCGACGACGATCTCGATGCTGTGCTTGATGCGCTTGTCCAGTTTTAGCTCGTCGGAGAGCTTGACGATCTGACCATCCACGCGGGCGCGGACGTAGCCGCGCTTGATCATGTCCGCGAAGAAATCCTTGAATTCGCCCTTCTGGCCGCGGACGACTGGGGCGAGCACCAGGAACTTCGTCCCTTCGGGCGTGGCCAGGATGCGGGCGATGATCTGTTCGCGCGACTGAGCGGTAATTGGCCGGCCGCACTTCGGGCAATGCCCCTCGCCAAGCCGGGCGTACAGCACGCGGAGGTAATCCGCCACCTCGGTGATGGTGCCGACGGTGGAGCGCGGGTTGCGGCCGGCGGTTTTCTGCTGAATGCTGACGGCCGGCGACAGGCCGCCGATGTAATCGACGTCCGGTTTGGCGAGCTGGCCGAGGAATTGCCGGGCATAACTGGACAGCGATTCGACGTAGCGGCGCTGCCCCTCGGCGTAAATCGTGTCGAAGGCGAGCGAACTCTTCCCCGACCCGCTGACGCCGGTGAAGACGATCAACTTGTTGCGAGGAAGCTCGAGATCGACGCTCTGGAGGTTGTGCTCCCGCGCCCCGCGGACCACGATCGTCTGCGTATCCATGACGAAATGCTTCGCTCCAGAACCGCGGCTGGAAGGCCGGAGAGGGAACAGATGTGCATTATACGGACAAGAACCGCATCACAACTGCGTCAGCCGTCGGGGTCGGCGATGATTTCGCGGAGCCGATCCGCCAATGCCGGCGGAAAGCGGTCCGGCCAGGTCGAATCGATGAGCCCGAGGCGCGTCATGTCTTGCAAATGAACCTGATCCTTGCGGCGGAACGAGACGAGCTTCATGCGGACCAGCGCTTCGAGGGAGATCACCTGGAACGCGGCGCCGCGCTCGGATTCCACGACGTCCGGAGACGCAAGAAGATCATCGTCCTTGACCTTTTCGCCGGCATAAAGCAGATGCACGCCTTCGCTCGCCTTCGCATCCGGGCCATCCAGGAACAAATCGACACCGTAAATGCGATCGAACATGAAACCAGCGGCTTCCATCGCGATCTTCGCGGCTTCGAAATCCGACCGGCGAATCAGAATGTCCACATCGCGGGTATTCCGAACGGCTCCTTCATCGATGCTCGCGACCCAGTTGGCCACGGCATTGCCGCCGATTACGGCATAGGGAACCCGGCTCGCTTCGAGGGCGTTCACGGCCCTGGCGCAGCGTTGGCGGACTTTCTCCACGGCACGGATCATCCTTTCCCAGGTTGCGTTTTGAAGCGAAGAAGTCGCCATGTCGATCACTTGCGTTTGAGCTTTTTCGGGCCGCTGCCGGCGGTCTTTTCATACGTGCCGTCGCCGCTCTTGACGTACTTTGTGAACCCCTTGGCAGCGAGGTTCTTGTCGCTGGTTTTCGCTTTGCCCTGGGAATCGGTCCACGCGCGTGGGGCGTTCGGCGTGCCGAAGACGCGGCGAACCGGCTGCCCCGTCTCCGGATGCACCGTGAGCGCCGGCTCGCTCATCGATTGCAACTCCTCGAATTCGTCCCCGCTGGAACCATCGGGCAAAACAATCTCGTAAACGTATAGCGGCATGATTGCTCCGCGCTCCGCTCCGCAGACTCCGCGTCGCGGCTAATCAGGGACTCGTCATCACTTCATTATAAACAGGGGCTTCAAGTGCCGGTCGAATAGATTGCCGGTCACGTTGCGGCTGATGCTCGGTTCGCACGCTTCGAGCATCCTCAAATAGCGGTCGCCCATCTGGGCCGCGACCTTGAAACCGACGTGGACCAGTTGCCGTAAGGACGCGTTGAACGCCGGGTTGGCGGGATCGTGGCGCAGGGCGTTCACGAACTGCTCCGCGCTCCAGGCATTTACAGCGGCCTCGCCGGGTAGTTTCGCGGCATCGATGTCGATCACGCTCGCATAGGGCACACACAGTTCGTCCTTCTTTTTCAGGGCCTTGGCGTAAATCTCCTTGGCCAGGGCGAGACCGTCGCCGCCGGCCTCGGCGAGGCCAATCACTTCCTCCAGCCACGTCGTGCCGGCCGTCTTCAAATGCAGCCCGGCATCGCGCTCGCGAATCGCCTTCCGCATGACCGGGTAGAGCGAGAACTTGTCGCTGCCGGAGTGGACGCTCAGTTTCAAGCTGGCCGGCAAGCCGAACTTGCGGATCGCCACGGCGATGACTTCCAAATCCTCGCGAAACTCTTTTTCGAATTGCGGCAGGTCGCCGACGTAATCGACTCCCTTGTTGAACCGCCCGGTGAACTTCGGCGCGATGGTCTGCACCGGCACCCTCTCGTCCGCGAGCATGGCCAAGATCAATAGCAACTCCGGCGGGCTCTGCGGCGAATCGGTCTCGTCCATCGACACTTCGGTGATGAAGTTGTCGGCCCCCTTGGCCGCCGCGATCTTCCGATAAATGGCCCCGGCATCCTGCACGGCCTTGAGATACTTCCCGGCGATTCGCTCGACATCCGCCCGGCCGATGGCGAAAGCGTCCAGCCTGGCGCGGCGATCGGCGAACGCCTTGACGGCGCTCGCTTCCGCAGGCTGGCCAATCGAATCCGCCACGTCGATCGTGTAAAAATCGCAGGCCGGCAAAAAGCGATCGACCGTCTCCAGGCGAATGTGGTCGGCGTCGAGGTGGTAAGGTTTCTTCCAGCCGAGATCGCGAACGGCGGCTTCGGCCGCGACGCGCACGCTCCCCGGTTCCGAGCCGATGATCGTGTGCTCGCGGTTCGACTTGTTCCAGACGGGAATCACTGCGACGCCTTGTTCCGCGGCCAGCGCGCAGGCTTGCAACTGTGGCTTGGCCTGGTGCGCGAAGCGGTCGCCGACGCCGATAGAATACTTGGCAAGGGTGAGCATGATTTCCTCGGATGTAGGAAGTCATTTTATGAAGCCCGCCGCGCCAGCAAGTGGCAGTGGGGTGCGGCGCGATCTCGACATTTTATGTGGAAAAGCCGCCGGCTCTGTTATGATGCTCGGTGGCCCTCTCCCCATCCGAGGAATCCAGCCATGGCGATGCTGCGGATCGTTTGCCCCGAGTGCGGGGCGGGGCTCAAGTCGCCGGCCGGATTCAGCGTCGGCGAAGCCGTCGAGTGCCCAAAATGCGAGACCAGCTTCTCCGTCGAGGAACCCGAAGAGGAAGTCCCGGCCAAGGCCAAGAAGCCGGTGAAAGCCGTGGCGCGCCGCAATCGCGACGACGACGACGACCGCCCCCGGAAGAAAAAGAAGAATCGCCGCGATGAAGACGACGATGACGAAAACGAGCGCGGCTACAAGAACTCGCCGCTTCGCTTCATCGTCCTCGGCATCCTCGTCGTCATCATGGTCGTGCTCGGCATCATGCTGATCATGAAGAAGCAGAAGGAGAAGGAGAATGGGAAGGAAGTGATCGAAGCTCAGGCGAATGCCGGCGTGATTCCGCCGATGGGTCAGCCGCCGAAGGTCACGATCCGGCCGCAGCCGAATCAGTTCAATAAGCAACCGAATCAGTTCCCGAACCCGAACCAGTTCCCCAAGCAAAACCAGTTCCCGAAGCAACCGAATCAGTTCCAGCCGCCGCTGCCGCCGCCAAGCCCGTCATTCCTCGGGGGGCCGCCCGGTTCGCAGGAGGCTCGCGAGTTGACCGAGACGCTTTCCAAGAAGTTAATTGGCACCTGGGAAGGGACTGCCGCGGACGGCACCCGGCATATCGTGACCTATCTCGAAGGCGGCCGATTTAATCACGAGGTCGGCACGAAGGCCACCGGTGGAACCTGGAGCGTCGTCGGCTTGATCGGCACCAAGGGGCTTAAACTGAACGTCGGCGCCGGCCCCCCGGTGCAAGTGATCTTCGACGATGACGAACTGATTCACGACACCGGTACCCCCGGCGAGGCCGTGATTCTCAAAAAGAAGTGAATTCCCTAGACTTAACGTGGGCTTTGCCCACCGCCCCAAGAAGAAGAAAGTAGGCATCCGGTTCCCCAGAATGATTGTTACCACACAGTCACCTGAAACCACCCGGATGCCATGAAATCAGTATCCTCCTTCGCCGCCAAGTTCGCCAGT
>DATNBQ010000459.1:0-3774 GCA_035571955.1 Urbifossiella sp.
CCGAGGACATCCTCGCGCTGGCCGAGTGGGACCCCAAGAAACAGCCGACAAAAGAGATCGCCTTCATGCCCGCCCGCGTCCTGCTCCAGGACTTCACCGGCGTCCCGGCCGTCGTCGATCTCGCCGCCATGCGCGACGCCATGAAGAACCTCGGCGGCGACCCATCCAAAATCAACCCGCTCGTCCCCGTCGAACTCGTCATCGATCACTCGGTGCAAGTGGACGATTACGGCAACGCCCAAGCCTTCGCCCACAACACAGCCTTCGAATACGAACGCAACCAGGAACGCTACCAGTTCCTCCGCTGGGGCCAGAACGCCTTCCGCAACTTCAAAGTGGTCCCACCGGAAACCGGCATCGTGCATCAGGTGAATCTGGAATTCCTCGGCCGCTGCGTGTTCGTGGACGAGCGCGGCGCCGCTTATCCGGATACGCTCGTCGGCACCGATTCGCACACCACGATGATCAACGGCCTGGGCATTCTCGGCTGGGGCGTCGGCGGCATCGAGGCCGAGGCCGCCATGCTCGGCCAGCCCGTCACCATGCTCATCCCCCAGGTCATCGGCTTCAAACTGCACGGCAAGTTAAAAGAAGGCGCGACCGCCACCGACCTTGTTCTCACCGTCACGCAGATGCTTCGCAAGAAGGGCGTGGTTGGCAAGTTCGTCGAGTTCTACGGCCCGGGACTGGCGCAGTTGCCGCTCGCGGACCGGGCGACGATCGCCAACATGTCGCCGGAATATGGGGCGACCTGCGGCATCTTCCCGGTCGATGCCGAGACCTTGAAATATCTGCGCGGCACCGGCCGCCCCGAGGAACTCGTCGCGCTGGTCGAGGCTTACTACCGCGAACAAGGGATGTTTCACGACGAGAACGTCGCCGAGGCGAATTACACGGACACGCTGGAACTCGACCTGGCGACGGTGGAACCGAGTTTGGCGGGGCCCAGCCGGCCGCAGGACCGAGTGGCCCTGAGGGATGTCAAGAAGTCGTTCGCCGAGGTGCTGCCGAAGCTGATGTCCGCGGCCAAGCCCAAGGCGAGTTTGTCCGTGGTCGCAGCGGGCCCGACGCCGGCCGCTGCCGCCTTCGACGAAAAGACCAAGATCGCCGATGTCGACGTCCCCAGCGGCACGCTCGATCACGGTTCCGTGGTCATCGCCGCCATCACCAGTTGCACGAATACCTCGAACCCCTCGGTAATGCTGGCGGCCGGCGTGCTCGCGAAGAACGCCGTCGCCAAGGGGCTCACATCCAAGCCGTGGGTCAAGACGAGCCTGGCCCCCGGCTCCAAGGTCGTCACCGATTACCTGACGGCGGCCAACTTGCTTCCCGATCTCGAGCACCTCGGCTTCCACCTGGTCGGCTATGGCTGTACGACTTGCATCGGCAACAGCGGCCCGCTTCACGACAACATCACCCGGCAAATCCAGACCCGCGGACTCGTCGTTTCGGCCGTGCTCAGCGGCAACCGGAACTTCGAAGGCCGCGTGCATCCCGAGGTGCGCGCCAATTACCTGGCCTCGCCGCCGCTCGTGGTCGCTTATGCCCTGGCCGGCAAGATCGATTTCGACTGGGAGAACGAGGCCATCGGCAACGGCCGCGACGGCCAACCCGTCTTCCTCCGCGACATCTGGCCGACGCAGGAGGAAGTGCGGCAAGCAATCGAAACCTCCATCCAGCGAGATTCGTTCCTCCGCATTTACGGGCAGGTCTTCGAAGGCGACGCGAACTGGAAGTCGCTCAACGTTCCCGGCGGCGACCTCTACCAGTGGGATCCGTCGAGCACGTACATCGCCAACCCGCCGTATTTCGAAGGGATGACCATCGCGCCGCCGCCGGTGCAAGAAATCAGTGGGGCGCGCGTGCTCGCCCTGCTCGGCGACTCGATCACCACGGATCACATTTCGCCGGCCGGGTCGATCAAGAAAGATTCGCCCGCCGGCAAGTTCCTGATCGAGCACGGCGTCGAGCCGAAGGACTTCAACCAGTACGGCGCCCGCCGCGGCAACCACGACGTCATGATGCGCGGCACCTTCGCCAACGTCCGCCTCAAGAATGCCCTCGTTCCCGGCGTCGAAGGGGGCTACACCCGCCACCTCCCCGACACCGAGACCACGTCCATCTTCGACGCCGCCATGCAGTACAAGCAGGAAGGGACGCCGCTCGTCATCATCGCCGGTAAGGAATACGGTTCCGGTTCGAGCCGCGACTGGGCCGCGAAGGGGACGAATTTGCTCGGCGCCAAGGCGGTGATTGCCGAGAGCTACGAGCGCATCCACCGCAGCAACCTGGTTGGCATGGGCGTGTTGCCGCTCCAGTTCAAGACGGGGGAAAGCGCGCAATCGCTCGGATTAACCGGCGAGGAGGTTTACTCGATCTCGGGGTTGGTGGACGGTTTGAAGGCGAACTTCGCGGGGGCGGCGCGGGAACTGGCCGTGACGGTCGTGAGCCCCGACGGCACGACGATTTCGTTCAAGGCGATCAGCCGCATCGATACGCCGCAGGAAGTCCTCTATTACCAGCACGGCGGCATCCTGCCGTATGTGCTCCGGCAACTTCTGGCGAAGTGAGCCGCGCTCGGCTCCGCCGCGCGGTTAACCTTCACGCACGGATCGAGGCGGGAAATGTTTCGCACGGGCAGTTTTTTCATCACCCACTTCTTCGACGAGTTCGGCGGGTTCGCCTGCGTCCTGTCCGTCATCGTGTTCATCGCCTACATTACGTTCCTTTCCTCGGTGGATCGCGTTCTGAAGCGCGTCGATCCCGAGAATCGCCGCATGGACCCGGGACAGGTCTGGCTCAACATCTTTCCGTTCTTCAATTGCATCTGGTTGATCGTGACCGTGGAGCGGGTCGGCGAGTCGCTACGGAACGAGTTCCTGGCGCGCGGCCAGTTCCGCAAGTCGGAATCGTACGGCAAGACGTCGGGGCTGGCCGCGGTCTGCCTGTGGGCGTTTGGTGTGCCGTTCGTGATCGGCGAGTCGCCGTGCGTATTGGCCGTGTGGATACTGGCGGTGATCTATTCGATCGTCTACTGGCTGCAGATTTCGAGCTATGCCCGCCGCCTCAGGAGCGAACCGCCGGCCTTCACGCCTCCTGCGGATGAAGGCTGGTGAAACCAGGTATGAGTTACCCCCGTCAGGATTCGAACCTGAACAAAGAGAGCCAAAATCTCTTGGCACCGGATTGCAACGTCTTTTCTCGTCAGCAACTTACGCCGAATGCCGCCGACGGGTGTAGTGCCGGGTGTAGTGACCAGCACGGCGAAGGGGGCATCACCGACCCCGAACTGGCTCGCGTCGCGGCCGCGTGGCCGACGCTCCCCGAACCGATCCGCCGCGCCATGCTGGCGCTGATCGGCGCATCCGCCGAGCGCGGCGTGAACACGCCCTCAACAATGTTGCGAACTGCCCCTTTCGGGGCCTGGTTCAAAAGGGCAGGTGTTCACCTTGTTGTCGTGTTTTCTCTGTACCTTTGCGGTTAGTTCAGAACTCATGTTGATCGTGCATCTCCGAATCAACGATGCCTCGATGGGGAAACCGACGCCGGTGCGGTTGCGCATCAGCGACGGCGCCGGCCGCGTCTACCCGCCGCTCGGCCGATTCGCACGATTTCCCACCGGGATCGGGGAAGCCGTCGGCAGCGGCACGCTCGTCGATGGGGAAGCGTGGTGGCCGATCGACGGATCGTGTGAAATTCCCTTGCCGGCCGGCGTCCCACTGCGAGTGCGAGCCACAAAAGGCCTCGAATTCACGCCGCTCGATGAAACCGTGA
>DATNBQ010000460.1:0-7253 GCA_035571955.1 Urbifossiella sp.
CGCACCCGGCCTGCGGGCACTCCGCCGCGAGTTGCAGCAACTTGGCACAGTCACCGTCGTCGCACCGGCCACGGAACAAAGCGCCGCCGGCCACTCCGTCACGTTGCTCAATCCGCTACTGGTGAGTGAGATCTTCGAAGACGACGGCCAGACGCCGATCGGCTGGGCGGTGGAAGGGCGGCCGGCCGATTGCGTGAAGCTGGCTCTTCTGGAACTGCTGCCCGAGCCGCCGGACGTGATCGTTTCGGGGCTGAATGCCGGCTCGAACGCGGGGATCAACGTGCTATACTCGGGCACGGTGGCTGCCGCCATTGAAGGTGCATTTTTCGGCCGCACCGCCATCGCCGTGTCGCTGGAGTACGACCAAAAGATTCGCGACTTCCCCACGGCAGCCCGCCACGCCCGCGCCGTCATCGAGCAGATACTCGCGAAGAACCCCGCCGAGGGCAGCCTGTTCAACGTGAACATCCCGGTGCTCGAGCGCGGCCCCGTTAAGGGGGTGAAAGTGCTGCCGCAAAACGTGACGCCGTATTCAGAGCAGTACCACCGCCGCGTGAACCCGCACGGCCGAATGTACTTCTGGACGAGCCCGGAATTCGTCTGCCCGTCGCCTCACCCCGACACCGACGTGACGGCGCTGGAGGAAGGCTATATCACCGTGACGCCGCTGAAGTTCGACCTGACCGATGCGGTTCGATTGCAGGAACTGCAATCGTGGCAATGGGTCATCTGAGAGTTCCGAGTTCCGAGTTCCGAGTTCCAAGTTGGTGAAGAACCTGCCGCGTGGAAGCTTGAGTATCTGCATGGCGGATCGCTTTTACACTCCCGAGCCGCTCACGCCGGGGGAATTCATTCTCACCGGACAAGAAGCCCATCATCTCGCGACGGTTCGCCGGTTCGGCCGTGGCGATCGCGTCGTTCTCTTCAACGGCGACGGCAACGAATATCCCGCCGAGATCGTTGCCGCGGGCCGCAGGAACGTCGTGCTTACTGTGCTTTCGGGCGAAGCGGTGAATCGCGAGCGGCCGCACGCCTTGACAATTGCGGCGGCCTTGCCCAAGGGCGATCGCGGCGAGTTTCTCGTCGAGAAACTCGTGGAACTCGGGGTGTCGCGATTCATTCCGCTCCGTACCGAGCGGACGGTTGTGCAGCCCCGCGAAGCGCGCCTGGAAAACCTCCAGCGCGTCGTAATCGAGGCGAGCAAGCAGTGCGGCCGCAATGTGCTCATGGCCATCGACCCGCTCACGCCGTGGCAAACCGCGCTCGGCGCCGCGGACTCGGCCTCTCGTATCGTGCTTCATCCGGATGGCGCCGCGATGCCTTCCGTTGGAATGGATTGCACGATCGGGATCGGTCCCGAAGGCGGCTTCACGGCTGGCGAGATCATGGCGGCGGTGTCAGCAGGTTGGCAGCGGGTGTCGCTCGGGCCGCGAATCTTGCGCGTGGAGACGGCCGCCATCGCCGCCGCGGCTTTGGCTGCGAGTTGTCGCGAAATCGAATAGAATCTGACCTTGCGGAGCGATGTGCCACCTCGCGCGGTGACCTTATGAAACGTATCGTCCTGGTTGTCGCTGCCCTGGCGCTGGTTGCGGCGGATAAGCCGGGGCCGCGCGACATCGTGCTCACCGAGGAGGCGGCCGCCATCCACCGCGACGCCCTCCTCATCGATGGCCACAACGACCTGCCGTACGCCCTTCGCGAAAAGGACGGCACCACCTTTCGCAACATCGACCTGACGCGGCCCCAACCCAAATTCCACACCGACATCGCCCGCCTCAAGAAAGGCAACGTCGGCGCCCAGTTCTGGTCCGCCTGGGTGCCTGTCGACACCATCAAAAAAGGCACTGCCGTTCGCATGACGCTCGAGCAGATCGACGTCATTCACGAGATGGTTCGCCGCTATCCGGACGCGTTCGAGATGGCCTCGGGAACGGCGGACATTCGCCGCATCCACAAGTCGGGCAAAATCGCATCGCTGATCGGCGTGGAAGGCGGCCATTCCATCGACAACTCGCTCGGCGTCCTCCGCGACTATTACCGCCTCGGCGTCCGCTACATGACGCTCACGCATTCGGAATCGCTCGACTGGGCCGATTCCGCGACCGACGCCCCCAGGGCCCACGGCCTGTCGCCGTTCGGCGAACAGGTGGTCCTCGAAATGAACCGGCTCGGCATGCTCGTCGACCTGTCGCACGTCTCGCCGGAGACCATGAAGGCGGCCCTGAAAGTGACCAAGGCGCCGGTGATCTTCTCGCACTCGTCGGCCCGCGGCGTCGCCGACCATCTGCGCAATGTCCCCGACGACGTCCTGAAGCTGGTCAAGGCGAATAACGGCGTCGTCATGGTCAACTTCTATTCCGGATTTATCGTCCCGGAAGGAGCGCGGGCCATGCGGCGGATGTTCGAGGTCGCGCGCGAGTTCAAGAAGAAATACCCGGACGACGCCCAGTACAAGGAAGCGCTCAAGGCGTGGGTCAAGGAGAACGATTACCCGGCGGGTTCCATTCAAACGATTGCCGATCACATCGACCGGATTGTGAAAGTGGCCGGCATCGACCATGTTGGCCTCGGTTCGGATTTCGACGGCATCACCAAGACGCCGCACCAGATGGACGACGTTTCGTGCTATCCGCTGCTCACCCAGGAACTGCTGAATCGCAAATACACGAAGGAGCAGATTCACAAGATCCTGGGCGAGAATCTGATGCGGGTCTTCGCGGACGCCGAGATGGTAAGCAAGTCCATGTCGGGAAAGCCCTGATCCATTCGTTTGTCATTTCTCCGAACGCCTCAGCTATCAACGGTCCAAAAAGTGCACGATGGCCGATGGGCTTGCTCGCCCGTCGATTGAGCCGCGATGCACACTGATGCGACCGCCCCCATTCCGGAACAATTATCCACAGCGGCCGTCGTGTTCGGGCTGTTCAGTCTCGCGGTCTGCTGGTGGTTTCCCTTCGGGGCCGTGCTCGGCCTGTGCGGCACGGTGCTTGGATTCTCTTCGTGGATTACCGGCGGCGGCATGCGCGCCGCGGTCGGTTTTCTACTTGCCATCAGCGGCGCCGGCGCCGGCCTCTTGCTGGCCGCCGATTCGTGGATACCGCACGTGCCCTTTTAGGATGCTCCAGCTTCCAGGTTCCAAGTTCCAAGTCGAAGACAGTCAACCTGGAACCGGGAACCTGGAGCCTGGAACTGTGTGCGATGACGCAAATCTTTCCGCGCTGGTTCGATCCTCTGGCGCGCTTCGCCATCGTCGGCGGGGCGCTGCTCGTGCCGGCGGCGGCCATCGCCATCGGCATCTTCTACCGCTCATCGTACGTGACTGCCGCCCACGCCCCGACCGAGCAGACCGTCCCGTTCAGCCACGCCCATCACGTGGGGCAGCTCGGCATCGATTGCCGCTACTGCCACACCACCGTGGAAAGCGCTGCCTTCGCCGGCATTCCACCGACCGAGACGTGCATGCATTGCCACGAGCAAATCTGGGTCGGAGCCGAAACGCTGGCCCCGGTGCGCGAGAGCTGGAAGAGCGGTACGCCGCTGCGCTGGCAGCGCGTGCACAGCTTGCCCGGCTTCGTTTACTTCAACCACAGCATCCACGTGGCCAAGGGCGTGGGGTGCGCGGAATGCCACGGCCGGGTCGATCGGATGCCGCTGACCTGGCAAGAGAAGCCGCTGACGATGGCGTGGTGCCTGGAGTGCCACCGCGACCCGGCGGAGCACTTGCGGCCGCGCGGCGAAGTGTTCAATCTCGCCTGGGCTCGCACCGACGCCGACTCGCCGGGCAAAGAGTTGGCCGAACGATATCGCGTCAAGGATTCCCGCGCTTTGACCAGTTGCTCCACCTGCCACCGCTGATGGAAACGCGATGACCGAATTGAGTGACAATGCGTTGACACTCGACGCCGATGCAGTGTATCCGAACCCGCGCGACGCGGGCGAATCGCTCGATCGGCGGCATTTCCTGGCGGTCGCAGGCGCCTCGGCGGCACTGGCGAGTGCAGCGGGGTGCTCGCCGCGGCCGGCGTCCCACGGCGAAATCGTTCCTTACGTCCGCGATGCCGAGGGCCTTTCGCCGGGCGCGGCGCTCACGTTCGCCACGGCGATGGAACTGAACGGCGCCGCCATCGGCTTGCTCGCCACCAGCCGCGAAGGCCGCCCCACCAAGCTCGAAGGCAATCCGGATCACGTCGGTAGCCTCGGTTCGAGCGATCTCTTCTCTCAGGCGGCGATCCTCGGTCTCTACGATCCGGATCGGTCGAAGCAGATTCTCCACCGCGGCGCCCCGGCATCGTGGACCGATGCTCGCGCCGCGCTCCGGGCGATTGTCGAGCTAGAGCGGAAGCGGCAAGGCGCCGGCATTCGCATCCTGTCGGGGCGATCGACGTCGCCGACTCTGGCGACGCTTCGCCGCGATCTGCTCGACCGATTCCCCCAAGCGCGATGGATCTGTTGCGAGCCGTGCGGCCGCGATGCCGCCTGGGAAGGCAGCCGCCAGGCGTTCGGCGAACCGGTTCATGCCGTTCACGATTTCTCGAAGGCGGATGTGGTGCTGTCGCTCGATTGCGATTTCCTCGCTTGCCAGCCGGGGTCGGTCCGCGCTCAGCGCGATTTCGCGGATCGCCGCCGGGTTCGCACTCAGGGCGGCGTTACGCCCGAACGCATGAACCGGCTCTATGTCGTCGAATCGATGCTGAGCGTCGCCGGCGCGAATGCCGATCATCGATTGGCGGTAAAGCCGTCGACGGTGGAAGCATTCGGGCGGGCGCTGGCGGCCGAACTGGGAATTGCCGGCGCCGCGGAGCGCGGCACGCTCACCGAGGAAGCGCTGGCATGGCTCGCGCCGCTGGCGGCCGACTTGAAAAAGCAGAAAGGGCATTCACTGGTTCTCGTGGGCGACTCCCACCCGCCGAGCTTGCACGCTCTGGGCCATGCCATGAACCATGCGCTCGGCAACGTCGGCGCCACGATTCGATTCACGGAATGGTTTGAATCAGCCGTCGATGGCAACGCCGCCCTTCGCGACCTCGCCAACGAACTGGCTTCCAGCGCTGTGTCGCTCGTGCTCATTCTGGATTCGAATCCGATCTACACCGCGCCGGCCGACATCGCATTCGCCGAAGCCCTGTCGAAGGTTCCGCACAGCGTTCACCTCGGGCTCTACCGCGACGAAACGGCTGCCGCTTGCCAATGGCACATTCCCGAGAAACACTTTCTGGAAAGTTGGGGCGATGTCCGCGGCCACGACGGCACGGTCGTGCTTCAGCAGCCGCTCATCGAACCGCTTTATGGCGGCCGTTCCACAATTGAATTGCTTACGGCTCTATTCGAAGTGGAGGAGCGTTCCGATCGCGAGGCAGTCCGGCAGTATTGGCGCGGGCAGCACGGCGATAACGAAAGTTTCGATGACTGGTGGCGCGATTCCGTCCAGCGCGGTACGATTCCGGACACCGCTTTGCCGGAAAAGAAGGTTCATTGGGCCGGCTGGAAAGAAGGAGCGGCGACGCCAGCGGAGCCGCAATTCGAAATCCAGTTTCTTGCCGATCCGACGCTGTTCGACGGCCGTTTCGCCAACAACGCCTGGCTCCAGGAGTTGCCGAAGCCGGTCACCAAGTTGACGTGGGACAATGCGGCCATCGTCAGCCCGGCCACGGCCGCACAACTCGGCCTATCGCAGCGGCCCGATCACCACGGCGGCCATCACGGGGGCATTGAAACGGATGTCGTCGAACTGCGCTCCAACGGCCGCACGGTGCGGGCTCCAGTGCTCATTCTTCCCGGGCATGCCGACGGCGCCGTCACCGTGCATCTCGGTCACGGCCGCACCCGCGCGGGTTCCGTCGGCACCGGCGTCGGCTTCGATGCTTATCGTTTGCGAACGGCAGCGCCCGGCTTTACGGGCGTGGAAATCGCGAAGACCGGCGAGTGGATGACGCTCGCCTGCACGCAATCGCATCACTCCATGGAAGGGCGCGATCCGGTGCAGCAAACGACGGCGGCGGAGTTCGCCCGCGATCCGCACTTCATCAAGCCGGAACTGGATAAGGCCGCGGAAAAGGCCGCGGTGACGGCCTTGCCTCCCGTCGGTTCAACGACGCCGCCGCCGGCCGCCCAGCGCGAACGCCGACTCTTCCCGCTCTCCATGTATCCGGAGTGGTCCTACACCGGCCGCCAGTGGGGGATGGCCATCGATCTCTCGACGTGCACCGGTTGCTCGGCGTGCGTCGTCGCTTGCCAGGCCGAGAACAACATTCCGGTCGTCGGCAAGGATCAAGTGATTCGCAGCCGCGAGATGCACTGGATTCGCATCGATCGGTACGCCAAAGACGGCCGGCAGCTCTTCCAGCCGGTGCCGTGTCAGCAGTGCGAGAACGCGCCGTGCGAATACGTCTGCCCAGTGGGGGCGACGGTGCACAGCCACGACGGCCTCAACGACATGACTTATAACCGCTGCGTCGGCACCCGCTATTGCTCGAACAACTGCCCATACAAGGTGCGAAGGTTCAACTTCCTCGCCTTCGCGGATTTCTCGACCGAGGCGCTCAAACCGCAGCGGAACCCGGAGGTGACGGTGCGCAGCCGCGGCGTGATGGAGAAGTGCACGTATTGCGTGCAGCGGATTCGCGGCGCGGAGATTGCCTCCGAAGTGAGCGGAAGCGCCATCGCCGACGGGGCGATTCAAACCGCTTGCCAGCAGGCCTGCCCGTCGCAGGCAATCCGCTTCGGCGACGTGAACGAACGCGGCAGCGTCGTGCAGAAGTGGAAGAGCGAGCCGCACAATTATTCGCTGCTCGGCGAATTGAACACGCGGCCGCGCACCACTTACCTGGCGGCAATCCGCAATCCGAACCCTGCGATGCCGGGAGGACAACATCAAACCAGCCACCTTTCAGACCTCTCCCCGTTGGGGAGAGGGTGGTTTGCGAGCGCAGCGAGCAAACCGGGTGAGGGATTGTAGTTCCTTGAGAAGACCCCTCACACCCGCCATCTCGCTGGCGCGAGATGGCGGCCTCTCCCCAACGGGGAGAGGCGGGGGCTGGTTGGCTGGATGTTGTGCTTTGTTGAAGACGTGGATCCCTCAGCGATCGGAGTTTGAAGTGCCCGAGGTCTTGACGCCACTGACGACGCCGGCGCCGCTCATTGCGGGCGAGCACACGCTCGCCACGGTGACCGGCAAGGTTGCCGGCTTGGTGCAGGATCGACCCGCCCCGCGGCTCTGGTGGGTCACTGTCGCCATCGGCGGCCTCTTCCTGATG
>DATNBQ010000461.1:0-8309 GCA_035571955.1 Urbifossiella sp.
CAGGGCCAACTGATACATCTCTTCGCCGGCCTTGGTCGGGTATTCGCCGGTGATGCAGCCGCGGCACAGTTGCTCCTCCGGCAAACCGATGCACCGGGCCACAGCCTCCACCGGCAAGTAAAAGAGACTCGTCGCCCCCAGTTCCTTGGCCATCGCGTCCTGTTCGGCCACGGTCGGCACTTTGCCGGCCATCCGCTTCGGGGCAAAAAGCTCGCTCACCCGGCTCATGTCGATGCCGTAGAAACAAGGCGCGAGGATCGGCGGACAGGCCACCCGAACGTGGATCTCCGAAGCCCCGCCCTGGTCCTTCAAGTGGTGCAGCAGGCTCTTGAGCGTGGTGCTGCGAACGATGGAATCCTCGACCAGCAGCACGCGCTTCCCTTCGAGCACTTCGCGGAGCGGCGTGAACTTGAGCTGGGCCTTGTCGTTCCGGTTGGCCCCTTCGATGAAGGTGCGGCCGATGTAGCGGTTGCGAATTAGCCCCTCGACGCAGGGGATGCCGAGTTCGAAGGCCATCGCGTCGGCGGCGGCCTTGCCCGTATCCGGAACCGGCACGACCACCGTGTCGCCCATGCTGAACGGCACCCGTTGCAGGGCCCGTTCCTGCCGAGCCAGTTCCTGCCCCAACTTCGCCCGCGACACATAGACGCTGCGGTTATCCAGGGTGCTCGCGACGTTGGCGAAGTAAATCCATTCGAAGAAGCAGTGGCTCTTGCGGCGCGGCTCGGCAAACTGATGAATGCTCAATTGCCCGTCCTGGATCAGGATCATGTGCCCCGGTTCCAGCGACTGGATTTTCTTGAAACCGATGTTCTGCAGGGCGACGCTCTCGCTGGCGGCGCCGAACGCCGGGCCGTCCTGGGCGTAGCACATCGGCCGCAAGCCGGTCGGGTCGCGGAGCACCACCATGTCGCCCATCGCGTTGACGAACACGATGTTGTAGGCCCCGTCGAACTTGCGGCTGAGCCGGCCGAACAGTTCCACCCAGTTCGGTCGATCGCCCCCGAGCATCTCGTGGGCGATGTAGTGCATGATGACTTCGGTGTCGTTGTCGCGCGGCAGGTGGTACTCGTGGTTTTGAAGCAGTTGATCGCGGAGTTCGGCGAAGTTGGTGAGCTGGCCGTTGAAGGCGAAGGCGAACCACTTCCACTTGCAGCCGTGGCGGCGTTCGAACGGCTGGGCGTAGCGGCGGCTGGTGGCCCCGCAGGTGGCATAGCGGGTGTGGCCGATCGCCGCTCGCCCCGCGTATTCCTCCATGATGCTGGCGTACTTCGACGGATGATTGATCCGGAACGCCTCGATAACGGTGCCGACTTCCTTGTAAGTGTCGAGTAACAGATCGCGATTGGGGTTATACGTGGCCATGCCGGCGGCGAGTTGGCCGCGGTTCTGCAAGTCGAGGAGCATCCGCGGCATATGCCGGGAGATTTCGTCGGGGTCGCCGGTCCACACGGAGGACTTTTCGTTGTGGCCGGGAAGGTAGTAGAGCGCCGCCACACCGCATTCGTGGTGCAACTCGTCCATGTCACCGCCGGGTTCTAGGTGAAGAGGTGCCTCTATAAGCACTATACGGAACGCGGACCGCACGACGCGCGAAATTCAGGGCCGCGTCGATTCACCGCAAAGGCACAAAGATCACACGGAGAAGCACCGAGAAGAAGGCCGCATTCCGAATCGGGATTTTGGCTTCTCTGCGTCTCTGTACTACTCGGGTGAAACATCTTGTTTTTCTTTGAACGGTTATGCCGCGAGCGCCAGGTTCGTCGATCGCAATCGCAGGGGTCATGACCTCCGTGCCCCGATCGGTCACTCGCCGCAGATCGACATTGCGGAACCCTTGAATCCGCCATTCGCCCCTCAGCAAAACCGCAAACGCCTTCGACTCCTCGGGAGTCAGCGGCCGCAGTCCCCGATAGGGGCGGCCAGCGTCCACCACCCGACGCTCGCCCGGTCGAGCACCCGCCACGCCAGTTCCAGCCGACGCGTCTTTGCGTTCTTCCGCAACTGGAACGAGCGGCAGGGCTCGATGCAGGTCAAGACGCCGATCAATCCCTCCGTGATACCGTCGTTCCTCATGATCGCGCGGGCCACGTCCTCCTTGCACTCTTCGGTCGATTCCAGTACCGATGCGGCCGCTGCAGAGTCCCGGCCAGGCCCTTGGCATGGTCCTTGATGCGATCGGAAAGCCGCGTCACAAACGCCTCGTAATGCTTGTACAATACGCGTTGACTTCCCAGGAACACACCCATGCCGTCGGCATGGCAAATGGACATCAGCGTTCCTCGAAACAACACGCGGTCGAAGCCCGACAGCACGCCCGCGATGCGGCTCTGGTGCCGCTAAAGAAAACGCTCCACGATTTCGATCCTGATGGTGTGTGGCAATACCATCTTGGATGACGGATCGTGGAGCGTCTATTCATGGTTGCGGCTCGGCCGCGCTGTGTGATCTTTATGCTTTAATGTTTCTGCACTCCTGAAGCCTCTGCGATGACAATGAGAATCCTAATCCCCCGAAATCTGTTAAATGAGGCTATCGCGCAGGCGCGGTCCGCGCTGCCGAACGAATGCATTGGATTGTTCGCTGGGACGATCGCCGATGGCGAGGCGAGAATCGAAGATCACTATCCCATTCGCAATGACCTGGCCAGCCCGAAAGAATACTTCACCAATCCCCGCGATATGCTCGATGCGATGCGGTCCATGCGGGAATCGGGAACCGAAGTGCTGGCGATTTATCATTCGCACCCGGCCAGCCCGCCGATCCCGAGCCAAACGGACATCGCGCGGAATAGCTGGGGCGAAACATTCGTTCACATCATCATCGGGCTAGGGCGGCGCGAACCGGAAGTCCGCGGCTGGTGGCTCGGCGAGGTCGACTTCCGCGAAGCGGATTTGGCGATCGATGGGTAAATCACTGCGTCGGCGGGATTGGCAGCATGGCCGGGGCGGCCGGCTCGGAATGCGCCGCGGTCCGCGCCTCCAGCTCGGCGATCCGCGCGTTCAACAGCTTCATTTGTTGCAGGCATTCTTCGAGCGTCTCGCGGTTGGACAGGGCCGGCGCGCCAACCGGCGGCAACACCGTCATTCGCTCGCCGGCCTGCACATAAGGCGACGCGGCCCCCGTCGGCGAATTCCCCGGCGGCCGCGAGGAAGCGGTCGGCGAGTAAGGCGAATAGGGCACGTACACCAGCCGCGGGATCAAGAGCACATCCCCATTGGAATTCGTTCCAACCGCCGGCCGCTGGGCACGGAGTTCCGTCGCCTCCGGACCGCGCACTTCCTGCAAGGTCGGCAAATGCGTCGGCTGAAGTGTCGGTGGCTTGACTGGCGGAATCGGCGGCGTTCCGGGAATAAACGCCGGGGTCGGTTGGCAAGCCGTCGTATGCACCTTGGGTCTACTCGGACCGCACAGCGAACCGCAACGCATCGTATCGCATCCGGCCGAAATCGCGGCGACGCAACTCATAATCGCCAGAAGCCGCATGGCCCATCTCCCGAGATGCGGAGCCCGCGCGCGGCGAGCCGAATGCACGGACTGTGACCTCTCTATCGGCAACCGCGCTCGCCAACTTAACCCGACTTCTCGGGAAATTCGGCAGATCGGGAAGATAGCGAAATCATGCGATCCGGGCCGCGGCCGCTTGATCCACCGCGTCGCCGGGCTAAATCAGCGCAATGACCTTCCAGGCGGAATTGATGCTGGTGCTGGTGGTGGTCGCGGCGGCGTGTGCCTTGCCGGGAACGTTCCTCGTGCTGCGCCGGATGGCGCTCGTCTCCGACGCCATCGGCCACGTGTTGCTCTTCGGCATCGTGGTCGCCTACCTCATCAAGCGCGATGCCGATTCGCCGTGGCTCCTGGCCGGCGCCGCAATTACCGGCCTTCTGACAGTGGCCCTCGTCGAACTCCTCCAGCGGACGCGGCTCATCAAGGAAGATGCGGCTATCGGCCTCGTATTCCCGGCGCTCTTCGCCGCTGGCGCTCTGCTGGCATCGCTCTACCTGCGCGACACGCACCTCGATGTCGACCGAGTGCTCATGGGTTACCCCGAGTATGCCCGCGAAGCCCGCTGGCAAATCGGCGGCGTACCAGTCAAACCGCTTTGGGTCATGATCGGCGTGCTCGCCTTGAATGCACTGTTGCTCGGCATCTTCTTCAAGGAATTAAAGCTGACGACATTTGACCCGGAACTTGCCGCGGCACTGGGCTTCCGTCCCGGCCTCATGCACTATGGACTGATGGCCATTGTCTCGCTAACCGCGGTCGCGTCGTTCGACGTGGTTGGCCCGGTTCTCGTCGTCGGGTTTTTCGTGCTACCGGCCGCGGCGGCCTTATTAGTCACGGATCGCCTGGTAATTCTGATCGCGCTCGCCGCTGGCATCGGGTCGGTTGGCGCCGCGGGCGGGACGCACCTCGCCATCCGGATCAACACGAACATTGCCGGCACGGTGGCGGCTGTGTTGGGTTGCTTGTTCGCGGTTGCGTTCATGTTCGCGCCGCAGCGCGGCCTCGCCGCTCAGATGATCCGCCGCTGGCGGCAAACCCGCACCTTCCACGAAACCATGCTGACCATCCACTTATTGCACCACGAGGGAACGCCGGCCGAGGCTGACGAATCGCGGATCGACGGCTTGCACAGGCACTTGCACTGGCTGGCACTACAGACGGCAGCGGTCGTTCGGAGGGCGGAGCGCCACGGCTTGGTGCTCCGCGACCGCGACTGGTTGAAGCTGACGGAGGCCGGCCGCCGCCGCGCGCGGGAAATGTTCTCGGAGTGAGGCGGTTGCCAATTGCGGGAAGGTAGATACGATGTAATTACTGCGGAGGCCGACCGTGAAGATACGAATCGTGCAAATCGGAAACTCGCGCGGCATTCGCATTCCGAAGCTCCTCCTCGAATCCGTCGGGTTGGAAGGCGAAGTCGACCTGACTGCGGAGCGCGGCGCACTGGTGATTCGCCCCGCGCGCTCGCCGCGCGAAGGATGGGCCGAGGCGTTCCGGCAGATGGCTCAGCACGGCGACGATGCACTCCTCGATGAACCCGCTCTTTCCCAATGGGATCGGGAGGAGTGGGAATGGCGGTGAATCGCTTCGAGGTCCACCTCATCAATCTCGATCCGACCGTCGGCTCGGAAATCCGCAAGACGCGCCCCTGCCTGATCGTTTCGCCGGACGAAATGAATCACAGCGTGCGGACGGCGATTGTCGCGCCCATGACGACGCGAACGCGAACTTATCCCACGCGAGTCGCTTGCCGGTTCAAAGCGAAAGACGGAGAAGTGGCGCTCGATCAGATTCGCGCGGTCGATCAGGCACGCTTAATCAAGAAACTGGGCCGCCTCGATGCCAAGACTGCCACGGCGGTTCTAAATGTGTTGCGCGAGATGTTCGCGCCGTGACGCCATTCACGGCTTTGCCAAGGGTATCATGGCCGGCGGCTTCAGCGGCGCCGGCGGTTGCGGCTTCAGGGCCGCGCCCGTCAGGAAGCGGTCAATCTTCCACGGGAAGACGCCGAGTTCGCGGTCGCCGGAGAGCGTCTGGGTGCCGTTGGCCAGGAATGCCGCCGCGATCACCGGGCCGCCGTGCTTACGGAACACCGCCGCTTCGGCCTTCGCATTCAAATCCCAGAGCCGCAGCGTACGGTCGGACGATCCCGTGATGGCCCAGCGGCCGCCCGGCTTCACCGCCAAACTTCGAACCGCCCCCGCGTGCCCTTTCAGGATGCCGACCGTCTTGCCATCGGCCAGATTCCACATCCGCACGGTGCCGTCGTCGCTTCCCGAGATCGCTCGATCCTTATCGATGTAAGCCGCACAAGTGACGGTGACGGTGTGCCCGGTCAGCTTCTTCAACACCGCTCCGCTGTATAAGTCCCAGACGTAGAGATTCCGGTCGGCGGCGATCAACGCCGTTTTCCCGTCCGCATCGACGGCAATGGCCGTGATGTACTTGGCCGATCCTTCCCAACGGCGAATCTCTTCGCCCGTGCTCGTCTTCCATAGGGCGACCGTGCCGTCGAACCCGCCGCTGATCGCCCATTTGCCGTCCGGTGTAAAGGCGACCGCCGAAACTAGGCTGTCGTGCCCGTCGAACTTCTGCAACTGCGTTCCGCTCGTCGCGTCCCACAGCCGGGCAGTTCCGTCCATGCTTCCCGAGAGGACGCGTTTGCCGTCGCGCGAGAGGGCCACGGCCCAGACGCTGGCGGTGTGGCCGACGAAGCGCTTGAGGTCGCGGCGCCCCTCGACATCATAGAGCCGCAGTGTGCGGTCCCCGGACGCCGCCACGGCCCGCGTTCCTTCCGCCGTAAAGGCGATCTGGTTGGCGTCGCCGCCGCGCGCTTCCAGCGGATCGAGTTCACCCGTGTTGTCCGGCAGCGACGCGCCGTTGAGATTCGCTTGAAACAGCGTACCGAGGCGAAGTTCGCGAACGATGTCGCCGAACGCCTGCACCCAGATTTGCCGACTCACGCTTCCTCCCGCGGAACGCAATGCTCCGACGTGCTTCCGCAGTGTTTCGGAGGCATCGATCTGCGCCCGAAAGGCATCCGGCGACAAGCCGACTTCCGCGGCAGCTAGCGGCAAATCCATGTCCGCTTCGTACTTCAACGTGATCGTGCTGACCGCCTCGAACTTCGAGACCTTGGCCCCGGTCTTGGCCACGGTCTCGGCGTACTTCTTGGCGTCCTCCTGCATGACCTCCAGCGATTTCTCCTTGGCCGGATAAAGGGCCCGAACCAGTTCCGCGTCCTGCTTGTTGAATGCCTTCGGGTTCTTCGCGAGGTGATCGCGAATCTGATCCGACTTGGGAATGATGCCGGACACGTGGCACGACATGCACGAGACGCCGGCCTCGACGGCGCTATCCGGGCGCTTCGGATCCTTGACGATGGCGATCGGCCCCTTGTCCAACCGCGTGTTGTCGGACTTGGCGAGAATGTAGCCGTGCAAACCGTTGGGAAGGGCGAAGATCGCTTCGCCGCCGGCATGCTGGAAAGCATTCGCGACGAGATTCGGCCCCAGCGGGAAGGCGAAGATATTGCGGCGATCCGGGAGCAGGTTGCCGTTCACGCGTTCGGTCAAGTTCGCCGGCGGTTCGTCGAAATCGTAAGTCCGCCAGTACATGCCTTGCGCCGAATCGTGCCGTTCAAGAACTCGGTTGAAGCGCGAGATGCCGGAACCGTTGAAGCCGACGCGGATCACGCGTTCTTGCTGGACGTTGAGCACGGCATCGACGCGGAGTTGCCGTTCCAGGTCCGCCAGGTTCGAAGGGATTTGAAGGATGTCGTAGTAAAGCGGGGCCCGCGACGCGACGCCGACGAACCAGTCGCCGCGGATGGCCGGCAGCTTCGTCGCCGTGCTCACCGTCGCCGCCCGCGCCGCGATCGTGTCATCCAGGATGCCGTACGGATATTCCTGAAGCATGCGATTCCAGATCGCCGCATCCCACTGATACCAGCGCAGGTCGATGCGCAGCACGGTCTTCATCGGGTCAATGGCGACCGGCACGCGAATCCGCGGGTTCCACGACAGACTGTTGGCGAGCTTGGAAATGGCGTTGCGATAAGTCTGCAGTTCTTCGTCGGAGAGGCCGGCATTGTAAAGATGGTTGAGAGTGAAGTAGCGCTGGAATCGCCGCGCCCGGCGATCGATTTTCTCCAGGTCCGCGAGCATCGATTCCAGCACGTCGCTTGGAGAGACAGGCGTTCGGGCCGCGGCGACTTCCGCGCCGGGCGCCCCGGCGTCGATCCACTTTTTGACGATGGCAATCTCCGCCGGACCAGGCCGCGGGTTTTCGTCCGGGGGCGGCATCGTCCCTTCGTCGAGGCGCTTGTAGAGCCGCGAACCATCGGCGTTGCCGGGGAGCACTTTCTTGCGCGATACAAGCTTGGAGAGATCGGCAATGTAGTTCACGCCGCCCTCGATGGCCCCATTCTGACCGTGGCAGCGGTAGCAGTGGGCCTTGAAAACGGTCTGCACTTTGGCGGTGAGTTCTTTCTTTTCATCGGCAGCATACGCTGGGGAACCGAACGCCAGCAGGCCGAGCGTGACAGCCAGTGAAGTCGTTCTCGCAGACATCTGGCGTCCTCCCAATCGGGGCACATTCCACCGACATGATAACCGAAGAGGCGGGAGGAAAGCACGGGAAGCGTGTAACGAGGCTGTAACCCGCGGTAACCGTGAATCGCGAACCTGGCGAGTGGGGTTGTTGTCTGGTTGTGGTGAGATAAAGCCGACCGTCCCCCTTGAAGTGGGGCCGGTATCAATAGAACAAGGGGAAGCCCCTTTAGCTCAGTTGGTAGAGCAGCTGAC
>DATNBQ010000462.1:0-3880 GCA_035571955.1 Urbifossiella sp.
CGCCGCGGGACGTACACCGGCGGTAAGCGGCCGTCGGAGCATTCGATCGGCGCGAGTTCCTTCTTAACCGACAACGGCGGGGCGATACCTCCAAACGTATTGGTGCCGCCGGATGCTGAATGCGAAGCGCAGGCCGTGCTGCCGATCGCCAACACCGCCAGCAAGAGCGGCTATCACGAAATGTGCCGCCAGCGCAATGTTCCGCGGCACCCCGCGTCGATGCCGGAATTGCTCGTCGAGTTCTTCGTCCGCTTCCTCACCGATCCGAGCGATGTGGTGTTCGACCCCTTTTCGGGAAGCAACACGACGGGGGCGGTGGCGGAGCGATTGGGCCGCGACTGGGTCGGCATCGAGGCGGACGCGAATTACGCCGAGGCCTCCAAAGTCCGCTTCGCGGCGTGAGCGTTTTTGTTCGACCCTTTCAGGGTCGATGAATCAAGAGACATCGTTCCCCAGGGCAATGCCTGGGGAACGTCTGGTTAAACTCACTTGCTCTTGGCGGCGGTTTGCTTCCGCAGGAAGTCGAGCGCCGCCTTCAACTGCTTGTCCTTCGTTTCATCGACCACCAGCTTCTTGCCGCCGGGGCTTGGGATGATCTCGATATCCCGCATGTGGGTTTCGAGTTCGTTCTCCTCCTCGCGGGTCAACTTCACCTCGAAGCCCTTATCCGGGTGAACGCCCCAATCGGTGATGCTCTTATCCTGCTCGGCCGCGATCTTGTCGATGTTGCGGCCGCTGGGCGGATAGTAGCGGGCGATGGTGAGCTTGATTTCGCCGCCGGTCTCGTCGAAGGGAATCACGTCCTGGACGCTTCCCTTGCCGTAGCTGCGGACGCCGATGATGGTGGCGCGTTCGTGGTCCTGGAGGCAGGCGGAGACGATCTCGCTGGCGCTGGCGCTATGGCCGTTGATGAGCACGGCGAGGTCGAAGGATTTGTCGCCGGGCACCTCGCCGCGGTAGGTGCGGGGCACGCCGGCGCCGCCGCCCGGCCGCGGCCGAACCGTCACCAGCTTCTCCTTGCCGACGAACATCTCGCAGATGTTCTTGGCCGAGGTGAGGTAGCCGCCGGGGTTGCCGCGGAGGTCGAGCACGAGGCCGTTGAGGCCGTTCTTCTTCAGATCGCGGATGGCGGTCTTCAGATCGGTCGCCGTACTTTGCGTGAACTGCGTGAGGCGGATGTAGCCCAGCTTATTCGCGGAATCGATCGAGAAATCCCAGTCGGCGTTGGGAAGCCGCTTCACGCCGAGTACTGTCTCCACCGATACCCAGTTCCGCTTGATGTTGAAGGTGAGTTCCTTCTTGTCGCGTTCGATGACGAGGGTGATCGGCGTCAGCGGCTTGCCGGTGATGAGCGTGATGGCGTCGTCGGTCTTCATGCCGCGGGTGGTGAATTCCTTCTGGACGTTGTCGGGGAGCGGTTCGCCGGTGGCGTTATCGACGCTGCGGATCACCTTGACGATGAGGTCGCCGGCCTGGATGCCGGCTTCGAAGGCCGGGCTTCCCTTGATGGGGCTGACGACGAGAAGAGCGTCGTGGACGGCGTCGCGGCGAATCTGGATGCCGACGCCGGGGAAGCGGCCGCGGAGGGCGCTGGCCATCTTCCGCACCGTTTCCTTATCGTAATAGACGGTGTACGGGTCGTTGAGCCCGGCCATCATCATGAGGATGGCGATGTCGGCGTCCTTGTTGCCTTCGAGGTCTTCGCGTTTGCCGAGGCGGCGGCGAGCGTCCTTAAGCAACTCGACCCGCTGCAATTCGTTCAAATCCTTGACGTTCTTGAGGGAATCCTCGAGATCCTTCGGCAGCGGTTCCTCGATGCGGCGGTACATCCCCTTGATCGCGGACGCCGCCAGGTCGTTCGGCTGAACGAGCTTGATGTAGACGCTGGAGACGATTCCCGCGGCCTCGATCACCTTGCGGGCGAAGGCGTCGGCGTCTTGCTCCGGCAACTTCATGCTCGCGAGAATTTCGTTCCGGGCCGCCACGAAGGCATCGACCTTCATCTTGCCATCGGCCAGTTTCTCGTAATCCTTGCGAAGTTCCTGGTGCGCTTTCAGCTTCGGCATGCGGGTCAGGAAGGCGGTTCCTTCCTTGCCGATGTCGGCGTTCACCGCGCCGGATTTCACCAGGGCCGCGAAGGCGTCCAGTCGCTTTTCCACCCTTGCGGTCTCGGCCGGATCCTTGGTGATTGCGAAGTGGCTGGTGCGGCTGCCGATCGGCACCGCTATTGCCTCCTTCTCCTTATCCGTCTTGCCGATCTGCCGGGCCTGGTTCGGATACTCCTTCTCGAGATACTTCAGCATCTCGGCAACGGTCACCAAACCGTCCGGCTCGTAGCCCTCGTTGTAAGGCGGTTTGTCCGCGGCGCCCTTCAGGGCATCGATCAGCGTGCTGGCGAACAGGCTGTGTTCGCCCTTGGCCAGGGAATCCGAGGAAACGAACCCACTCAGGAGGAGCAAACGATCCTGCGGACGAACCGAATCATGCTTGTCTTCCGGGCCGAAAAGCAGGGCATCGACGTCGGTCAAGGTCGGCTCGGCGACTTTCTCTTTGCCGGGCTCGTAACCCTTGTAGATCACGTCCATCACCATGAAGACCTTTTGGCCCTTGACCTTTTTGAAGGCGGCCTCGAGGTCGTTGCCGAAGACGAGTGAGGTCTTGGCGCGGTCCTTGAAGACGGTTTCGGGCATGAGCATGATGGTCTTGTCGCCGGCGGTGGCGCCGCGGCCGAAGAAGGCGAGAATGAGCAGGTCGTCCTTGCCGGTGGCGGCGGTGGCGGCGCCGATCGCCTTGACGATGGCGTCGTGGCTGGCGACTTCGCCGTGCCGCTTTTCGTCCGCCTTGGAAAGGAAGAGCTTGACGCGGTCCGGCTTGACGTTGAGGTATTTGTTATCGCTGAGGAGGTCGTAGAGGGCGATGGCGTCGGCGTCGGCGGTGGGCCGCGGTTTGATGGCCTGATCCTGGAAGTCGCCGGCCCCGACGATCACCACGTAGGGCCCGTTGGCCCCCTTGGCGTCGGGCTCGTCGGCGGCCCGAACCGCCGCGGGGAATAGCGACAATGCCGCGGCGACGACACCGAGCAGCCACAATCGCGCTTTCATACGACTCCCTTTCTGGAACGGGCTCAGCGAACCGAGCGATGCGGGTCGAGGCGGCATTTGAACCGAAAAGAGCCTCGCGGGGAAGAGGAACATCGCCGAGCGGACGGGCCGGGTGCAGCAATAATCTCTGGGGGAGTGCAATAATCATCGACGATTCTTGGGTGGCACCGGCTTCCAGCCGGTGCAAGTAAAGACACACCGGCTGGAAGCCGGTGCCACCCAGAAGCATCCCCCACCCCCCAGCGAATCTTGCTGCACCCGACGGGCCGTGAACTCATTGTGACGATCCGACCCACTCAGTCAAATGGATTTACACGCTCGTTACCGCATCGAAACGAGTGCAACAACCATACCGGGCCGGAACGTGCCCACCCCCGTGGGTCTGCCGCTTCACCATTCGAGACGGACCTGGAGTTCATCCGAATTGGTTTGCCGGGCAATTGCCGATTTTCGAAGGCGCCGCCCCACGGGCCCAAAATGATGAAGGGCGGACCGCCCTTTTCGGCGAGTTGGCAGATCAATTTGTCCAGGCGCAAACGGTCACCACGGGGATTGGTGGGTAAGCAGCTGGAAAGTGGGTAGACTTTTTTATCCGCCCCGAGGTCGGAGCCCGTTGGACCACAAGCCCGCTCCCATCGAGGTCCTCGTACCCTGTCGACGACTCCAATCTCGCCACCGATTCCCCGGCCGTAAATGGCCGAATCCAACTGCGGAAATCCTCGATCTTTCGCGGCAATAATATTTGGAGGCCGCTTTTCTTTTTTCGACGCCGCCGCGCA
>DATNBQ010000463.1:0-12033 GCA_035571955.1 Urbifossiella sp.
TTGCAACATCGTACCCAAATGCACGATAATTGATGAAGGACGCCCTCGTAGACTGGGATGATCCGGATGACGCCGATGGCAACACGGCCCACATCGCCGAGCATGGATTGATGCCGGAAGAAGTGGAATCCGTGTTGCTCGATCCCTTTGCGTCTCACGACACGAGCGGAGCCACGGGGCGGCCGGTGGTGTTCGGGACAACGAATACGGGCCGGTACATCATGGTGGTCTACGAGGTGCTGAATCTCCACGATCCTCTCATCGTGCGCCCGATCACGGCATACGAGGTGCCTGAACCGATCTGAGATCGGTACCACTCATGAGTGAAACGACCAAGATTCCCGTAATTCGCACACCCGAGCAGAGGGCGGAGGAGCGGCGCATTCGAGAGATGCATCGCCAGAATCCGATTCGCGATGTCCCGGCCGATACCATGTCGGGTGAAGACGCGGCTAACGTACTCGCCCTGGTTGCAGGAATTCGGCGCGAGCGAGAAGCCCAGAAATTGAGCATTCAGCAGCTTGCCGAGGAGTCTGGTGTCGATGTCGGCGTTCTGTCTCGGCTCGAAGCCGGTCAATCGTTCAATCCGACAGTGGCCACGTTGTGCCGCATCGCCCGGGCACTCGGTCACAATCTGCATCTCTCATTCAATGGTGAGACACCGCACGGAACGTGAGGACTTGCCTGACTTCTCGACACCGCGTTGGAAAGCCCATGCGCTACGGATACTGGATGCCCGTGTTCGGCGGCTGGCTCCGCAACGTCGACGACGAGAACATGGCCCCGACCTGGGAGTACAGCAAGAAACTCGCCCAGCGCAGTGAACAAATCGGCTTCGACCTGTCCCTCATCGCGGAACTGAACCTCAACGACATCAAAGGGGAAGAGGCGCCGTCGCTGGATGCGTGGAGCACGGCGGCGGCCTTGATGGCCGTCACGGGGCGGCTCGAATACATGGTCGCGGTTCGGCCGACGTTCCACAACCCCGCGCTGCTCGCCAAGCAAGCCGCCAACATCGACCGCATCGGCGGCCCCGGTCGGCTTTCCCTCAACGTCGTTTCCTCCTGGTGGAAGGACGAAGCCACGAAGTACGGCGTCCACTTCGAACAGCACGACGACCGCTACGCCCGCACCGCCGAGTGGCTCGAGGTGGTCGACAATATGTGGAAGCGAGATCATTTCACGTTTGAAGGGAAGTTCTACCGGGTGCTCGATGCGGCGCTGCAGCCGAAGCCAGCGACGCAACCGCGGCCAGTGATTTATGCCGGCGGCGAAAGCGAAGCCGCCAAGAACCTGATCGCCAAAAGCTGCGATGCCTACGTGATGCACGGCGACCCGCCGGAACGGATCCGCGACAAGATCGCCGACATGCGCGTTCGTCGGGAGAAGTTCGGCCTGGAACCGATGATTTACGGCGTGGCCGGCTACTCGATCGTGCGCAATACCGAGGCCGAAGCGAAGGCGGAACTGACCCGCATTACCGACGTAAAGCAATCGAAAGCCGGCTACCACAATTACCAGCAATGGCTGGCCGGCACGCAACTCGAACAGCGCGTCTCGCTGGAAGACTACTCGGTGTCGAACCGCGGCTTGCGGTCGGGCTTGATCGGCTCGCCGGGGCAGGTGCTCGACCGGGTCAAAGCGTTCGAGGCCGCAGGTGTGAACCTCCTGCTGTTGCAATGCAGCCCGCAACTGGAAGAAATGGAACGCTTCGCCGAGCAAGTAATTCGCCACGAGGCGAACCCAGCTTGACCGAAATACGCCGCGGGAGTAACCTCCGCGCCGGTTTCCCAACCCGCCGAGGGTCGTCATGACATTGCTTCCGATTGCCCTGAATCTGCTTGCCGCGTTGAGCGGCAGCATTCTTTCTCCCTCGATTGCTCTCATCGACGAGCCGGCGCCAGCAGCGAAATATCCCCTCCATCCGAAGGATGCATCGGGAAATCGATCGGACAAAGAGATCACCGTTCTGATCTGGTGCGCTCAGCGCGATGGTCTATCGACCGAACTTGCAGGCGCCGATCGAGAACTGAATGACAATATGATCAGGATTCTCTCTCGAAGGGTTCGGAAGACATCGGAAAAGGTGAAGATCGTCTCATCGACTGAACTTGCCGAATATCGATCGAAGCATCCGAATTGCAACCAAATGGACCTCGCCAAAGCGTTCGAAGCCAATTGCTTCATTTGCCTCAACATCATCAGAGCCAGGCTGTACGAACCGAATACAGCAAAGACGATCTATGATGGCGGGAGTGATCTGGAGTGCTCGATAGCTTATCTGAGCGAAGGAACATCGCCCCAGATCAAGCGGTACGATCACCACTTCGCGTACAAGATGCATCGGCACCGCGCGGCGGAGGACATAAGCCTCAGACTCTTTCGGGCCGGCTTCCTGGATGCGCTTGCGAACGAGCTTTGTGCGTACCATCTCGAGCCACCCCAGGAAGTGCAGCAGCCAGAAAAAACGGAACCGCTCGCGGATACTGCTCGGAAGCTGGACGAGGAACTGACTCGCCTCGAACTCGAATTGATCCGCAAAGAGATCAAATCCTTGGCCGGGGAAGAGGGGCTATCCGCGGACACGATGAAGCAGATCGACCTGTTGCGGGGCCGATTGGGAAAGGCCCAGGAACGTCTCACTGCGCATTCCCCGATGATGCTTACTCTGCCGCCTGCAATTGCCAATTGGGAATCCTGGACTCCCGTGAGGCTAGCTGACCGCAGATCGAATGGATCGAATGCATCGGCGCCGCCTGCGTCGAACGTCCCGCTGCCGTCTGCGCCGGCCGTGCCCGGCCCGCTTCCACAGGCACCTTCGCCTTCGAAGTTTCCCGCAAGCCTTCCCACAATTCCATTGCCGCCCGCGAAGTGACGGCGCCTCCGCACTCGATGCGTACTTACTTTTCCGTCGTTGAGATTCGTTGAATCGATTCCAACAAGGAGCGACATCGTGACAACGTCTCGACGCGCTTTTCTTAAGCATACTGGCCTGGCGGCGTCGGCTTACCTCGTCGGTTCCCACGCCTGCGCGGCCGAGACGAAATTCCAGGTCTTCGACAAGTTCATGGAGGGTTTCCTCGCCGAGCACAAGGTTCCCGGCGCCGCGGTGGCCGTTTCCCACAAGGGGGAAATCGTTCACTCCAAAGGTTACGGCCTCGCCAACATCGAGAACAAGCTGCCGGTGCCGGCCGACGCCCTCTTCCGGATCGCCAGCATCTCCAAGCCGATCACCGCCGCCGCGATCCTCCACCTCGTCGATGCCAAGAAGGTGAAGCTCGACGACCCGGTGATCAAGTACGTGCCGCTGAAGCCGCTGGAAATGCCGGGCCAGAAGCTCGACCCGCGCTGGCAAGCCATCACGATTCACCAGTGCCTGCGCCACACCGGCGGCTGGGATCGCGACAAATCCGGCGACCCGATCGGCATTCCGCGTCAGATTGCCCGAGCCCTCGGCACGAAGCCGCCCGTTTCGCCCCAGCAAATCATCCGCTACATGATGGGCCGGCCGCTCGACTTTGACCCCGGCGAGCGCTACTCCTACTCGAACCTCGGCTACTTGCTGCTCGGTCGCGCGATTGAAACTGCCGGCGGCGAGCCTTACGAAAAGTTCGTGCTCAAGCGGATTCTCACGCCGCTCGGCATCACGCGGATGCACCTGGGGCGGGCCTTGCCGAGTCTGCGCGCCAAGAGCGAGGTGAGTTATTACGATGCCAAGCGAGCCACCGGCCGCTGCCTCTATCCGCCGAACGCCGGTGCGGTCGTCCCCTTCCCGGACGGCGCGGCGAACTTCGAAGGGTATGAAGCGCACGGCGGCTGGATCGCCTCGCCCATCGATCTCGTCAAGTTCGCGTCGGCCTTCGATACCCCAGCCGCCTGCCCGATACTCTCGCGTTCATCCATCGCGGCCATGTGGCAACGGCCGCCGGGACTGGCCGGCGCGGACTCGAAGGGAAAGCCGCGCGCCGCCTTCTATGGCTGCGGCTGGAACGTCCGGCCCACCGGCATGAATGGCCACAACACCTGGCATACCGGCCTCATCAGCGGCACATCGACGATTCTCGTTCGCCGCCACGACGGCGTGAACTGGGCGATTCTCTTCAACACCGACCGCGATGGCGAAGGCAAGGTGCTCTCCGGCTTGATCGACCGTCCCGCTTACGACAGGCTGTGAGGCGGCGATGAGCCAGCGGGTAGTTGTGATTGGCGGCGGCGTGATCGGAGCGTCGAGCGCGTACTATCTCGCTCGCGCCGGCCACCGCGTGACGCTCGTCGATCGCGGCGAATTCGGCCAGGGATGTTCGCACGCCAACTGCGGCTACGTCTGCCCCAGCCACGTCCTGCCGCTGGCCGCTCCCGGCGCGATCTGGTCCACGTTCAAGACGATGCTCCAGCGGAATTCCCCGTTCAAGGTGCGGTCGCGGACGCTCCTTGCCCACCTCGGCTGGTTCCTCGGCTTCGCCCGCAAGTGCAATCGCCGCGACATGCTCGCCGCCGGCCACGGCATCCAGGCCCTTCTAAATTCGTCCCGATCGCTCTTCGCCGAGTTGATCTCAAGCGAGAACCTGGACTGCGAATGGGAAGCGAAGGGGCTGCTCTTCGTCTTCCGTTCGCAAAAAGCCTTCGAGCATTATGCCCGTACCGATGAGTTGCTTCGCGTCGAGTTCGGCATGGGCGCCCGGCGACTCGACGGCGCGGCATTGGAGGCGTTCGAACCGGCTCTTGCGCCGGGCAATGCCGGCGGCTACCATTACGAGGGCGACGCGCATTTACGGCCCGACCGGCTCATGAGCGAACTTCGCCGCGTGCTGCTCGGCCTCGGCGTCGATATCCGCGAGCGCTGCGAAGCCTTGGGATTCGTGCGGAAGAGCGACCGGGCCGCGGCGGTGCGATTGATTGATGGCGAGCTTGCCGCGGATCAATTCGTTCTCGCCACGGGAGCGTGGACTCCGCTCTTGAACCGCGAACTCGGCTGCCGCGTGCCGATCCAACCGGGCAAAGGTTATTCCTTGACGATGCCGCGGCCGGCCCTCTGCCCGATGCATCCGCTCATCTTCGAGGAGCATCGCGTTGCCGTCACGCCGTTCGCGAGCGGCTACCGGCTCGGCTCGACGATGGAATTCGCCGGTTACGACGCCAGCATGAACCGCTCCCGGCTATCGATTCTCACCGACGCGGCGAAGTTGTATCTCTGCGACCCGCTGGCCGAACCGGTGCAAGAAGAATGGTGGGGATGGCGGCCAATGACGTTCGACGGCTTGCCGATTATCGACCGCAGCCCGGCGCTGCCGAATGTGTGGATCGCCGCCGGGCACAACATGCTCGGTCTGTCGATGGCCCCGGCGACGGGAAAGCTGGTCGCCGAGATGCTGGGCGGCAAGCCGCACCTCGACCCGACGCCGTATTCGCTGCGTCGTTTCGGATGTTCCTGATGGATTCCACGCTTCTGGCAGTGATTGGCATCGTCTTCATCGCGACGCCGGTGCGGTCCACTTTCGGGTTTGGCGAAGCGCTCGTCTCGGTGCCGCTGCTCTGCTTCTACATTCCCGTGCGAACCGCGGTGCCGCTCGCGACACTGCTCTCGGTGGTCATTGCCGCGTTGATCTTGATTCAGGACTGGCGAAATGTCCGCGCCCGCAGTGCCGCCTGGTTAATTCGCGAGCAACCACGATCAATACGATCGACCAGACGCCGCGGCAATTCCGATGAGGAGCTTTTCGTCCCCACCAGCGGCGCCTTTCGCCCAGACCGGTAAGTCCGTGCGGAAGAAACGAACCGAACCCTTGGCCACGATGATGCCGGTGAACTCCTTGGGCGGCGCCTCGATGTTCTCGCGCAGAGCCTTCAGGATGGGCGGCGGCGCCCGCATACCTCCGCCAAAAATGCCGAACGCTCCGCCGAATCCAACTTCTCGTGGGCGGTGGCGAAAAGCGTCGCATCGGTCATGACGAATCCCCGTGAAATCAGGAGAGAACCATAATGCGAAAAGCGACCGTCGATCGGTTCACGAAAAAGCGGGACGCCGGGTTAACGCAGCCTTCGGGTGCGTTTGGGAGCTAACTCGAAAAAAGATGACTTACCTCGTTCCGGGCCCCTCTCACATCGTCGCCAGTTCGCGTTGCAGATTCCTGCGGGCCAAACCGTCGCAATCGGCGTGCAGCGAATCGCTCCAAAAGAGCCGCGGCCGTCCCAGGAAATGTTCCAGCACTTTCGCCCGCGCCTTGCGGTAGTCGTTCTCCGGAACCCAGGCATACTCCTTGCGAATGTCCGCGGCATAACGATCGTAGCGCTCGGGCGGCGAACCGAGGATGGCTAAGTCGGCATCGAGCAGGATCGCGGTTTCGCGATCGACGGGCGGTTGCGGATACGCGATGTGGGCCGTCGCGTGGATCAGCCGCGCAACAATATCCAAATCCGAACGGGGGACGCCGATCGGGCCGAGGAGTGAAACGGCCAGGTCGGCGCTGCGGGCTTCGTTGTCCGTACCGCGCGGGTCGTACACAGCGTCGTGGAACCAGATCGCCAGTTGCAAGGCGCGCGGATCGTCGGTGATTGCCATCAAGCGGCCGGCAACCCGGAGCATTTCTTCCAGGTGTTCGAGCGTGTGATAATAGCGTCCCACCGATTGATAGGCCTGCGCGAGCACGCGGAAGACGGGCATGGCCTCGGCGGCAGCGACGCGATAGCGTTCCAGCAGGCGGCCCCAGGCCAGTTGCATCGAATTGAAATCGTCCGGATCCATGCCGTCGGGCTCGTGCTGGTTGCCGGGCTCGTTCGCCCGCGGGTATAGTCTATACATGGCCGCGGCGCCGCTTCCCGTCAACGACGAACGCACTCGCATCCGGGCCAACCGCATGCGCCGGCGGCGATTCGTGGATGGCACTTGCCGATTCGTCGTGGCCCTCCTGGCCATCGCGGCGGCGCTCGTCGGTCTCGACTCGGCCCTCGAATTATCCCTGGCGGCGCGGTGCGTGCTCGAACTCATTGGCCTCGGCATCGCCGTCTTTCTCGCCCGCAACCTTCTCTGGCAGACCTGGCACTACGACGGTGAAGCCCCGATCGGGTCACTGGCCCGCACGGCGGGGTTCGCGCTGGCGGCGGCGGCGTGCGCGATCTTGGCCGCGGGCATGCCGGGCGCCGGCGACCGACTCCGCCGCGCGACGCTTCCCTGGCTGCGAACCACCGCCCCTGCGAATTACGACATCGTCGTGACTTCCGGCGACGCCGTCGTTCACCGCGGTGATCCCGTCACCCTCGTGGCTTACCTTCGCACGCGGCCAGGCATAGGTTCACTTCCCGATTCGGTGATGCTGGCGATCCGCGACAGCGATGGCACGGAGAGCCGCCTTCCCATGCGCGGCGACGCCGCGGGAATTTACCACGCGACCCGATCCGCCGCCGATGCCGATTTCGACTACCGGATCGAAGCGGGAAGCGTCGCCAGCGACTGGCACTCGATCCGCATCGCCGACGCCGTGGAATTAACGCCTGCGGCAAGGGTTGAAGTGATTCCGCCCGCATACTCGCAATTGCCGACGGCGCGGCAGGCCGGCTTTGTCGACGTGGAAGCGTGGCAATGGTCGCGCGCGAACTTCCACCTGGAATTCAATCGCCCGGCGGAATCGGCCTTTCTCGAATGGCGCGCGGACGGTGCATCAACGACCGAATTGGCCGAAGCAATTCCCATTCGAATGGCCGACGACCGCCGCTCCGCCGACGCCGCCATGACTCTGCAGGCGAGCGGCACGCTCCGTTTAATACTCGTCAATGAGAGCGGCCCGCGGAAGTTGCGAACGGAGTCGGCCATCAGCGTACGGGCGCGCCGCGACGCGCCGCCGCGCTTCGAACGGATCGCCGGCATCGCGCCGAAATCATGCCGCGTTCGCCCCGATCACAAGCTGACCGTTGCCGTGGCGGTCGTGGACGACCTCGGTGTGGCCGAGGCCGAATTGGAGTACGCGCTCGGCGCGAACGCAGCGCCGGAACGGATTCCCCTGCCGCTCACCGGCGCCGGAACTCAGCGTGCGACCGGCGCTGTCACGCTCGATCTCCGCAACAAGGTCAGCGACGAGACCGTTGTTCGCTACCGCCTTCGCGTTCGCGATAATCGCTCGATCGACGGGATGGTTGGCCCTCAGGAAACGCTCTATCCGGCGAATGGGTGGGCCGAGTTGCAGGTCGCCAGCGATGCGCCGCCTTACGATCCGCAGGAAATTTTCGGCCTCCGCGATTCGCTGCGAGTACGCTTCGACGAATTAGCGCGGGAATCCGCGGATGCATTGTTCTCGGTGCAGCAACTGCGTCAGGATACGGCCGGCCGGTCGCCGCTGCCGCTCGATCACGGTTACCGCATCAATGCGATTCGCGAGCGGATGCGCAAGTCGCAATCGCGCATCGAAGCTGCCGCGAAGGAAATCGCGCTCACGGTGGAGTTGCGTCCGCTGGCGTTCCAGTTGCGCGCGATTGCCGCCGGACCGTTCGCCGAGGCGGACGATGCCTTGCGCGTGGCCGCCACCGATGACGCCGCGGAGCGCGCCGCCCAGTTGGAACTCGCGGCAGCGCGATTGCGGGATGCCGGATCGCGTCTCAAGGAACTGATGACTCGCAATGCGCGGTTGGCGCAGGAGCGCCTCGACGCGCGGCGAATCGCGGCGCTGGCCGCCGATCAAGAGGCGTTGGCAGTCTCGCCCGCGCCGCCGGAGCAAGTCCTTAAACTTCAGAAGCAACTCCTCGAGCGGCTGAGGAATCTCGTTGCGGAGAGCGAACCGTTGCGGCGCGCGCGGCAGGCCGCGATCGACCGCCGAGCCGCGGAATGGGCCGCTGAAGTGCGGGCAATCGCCGACGACCTGCGCGAACTTGACGGAGCCATCGGTCGTTCGCATGCCGCGCTGCGCGAATCGCTGCTTACGGATCTGGCGGCGGCGCAGTTGCGCTTTGCCCAACGTGCCAGCGACACGTTCGCCGCACTGGCAACGCCGCTTCGCTTGTCCGGGATGCCGCTCCCCGCGGCGGAGGAGTTCGTCCACGCAGCGGCGTTGCTGCGCCAGGATCGCATGCTCGAAGCGCTGACCGAACTGGAGCGGCTCGCGGAGGCACTCGATCGCCAGGCTGATGAATTCGGCCGCCTGGCCGACGAACGCGGCGACGCCAAACAAGCCGCCCGCCAACTCGCCAAATGGCAGGACGACCTCCGCATCCGGTTCGCTCGGGCCGTGAAATCGGTTCCCTTCGAAAAGCTCCCCGCAGAGCGCCGCGCCGCGTTCGCCGCCGAGCAACAAGCGCTCTTGCGAGTTGCCGAGGGGCTGACATTCCCTTCCGATCGGCCATCCGCGGAGCGGCGAGCGAACATGTTGGCATCGTTAATGGACGCCGCGAAGGAACTGGCCGGTGACGGCGTGAGTGGCGACGAAGCCATGAAATCGGCCGCCGCGGCGCTTGCGCTCATTGAAGACAAGACGCCAACGGCCGCGGATCGCCTTGCCCGGAGCCGGCCTGAAATCGACTCGCTGCATCGCGAACAAGACGCCATCGTCGCGGCCGCCGAACCCATCTTGCGCACGCTCGACAAGCCGCTGCCATCGGCGGCACTCTTTCAGACCGCGAAGGCGAAATTAGCTTCGCTACAAGGGCGGCAAGCGAAGCTGGCGGAACGCCTGGCCGGCGTCGATCTTCCCGGCCTCGCATCGCGTCAAAAGCGCCTGCTTCGGGCCGCGCGGGCTGCCGCTGCCGATCTGGATGAGGGAATCCCCCGGGATGCCGCAGCGTCGCTCGCCTGGTCGAAGCGCGAACTCGATCGCCTTCGGCACGCGCTCGATCGCCAACCGCCGGTGGACGAACGCCTCGATGAACTGGCCCGGAAGCAGCGGGCGATCGCGCGATCGCTTCTCGTCGTCGCGACCGAGGACAAGATACCTGCACCGCAGCGCGAAGCGGTTCTAGCGCTTGAGACGGAAGTTGCGGGCGAGCTCGCGATGGTGTTACCACGCGAGGTATCCGAAGCAACCGGCTTGTACAAGGAGGGGCTGGAAAGCGTTCAAGCGGCGGCGGCCGGCTTGCGGCTCGGCAGCGACCGCGAGACGACGGTGCTGCGGCTATTCGCCGCCGCCGATGCCTTGCTGCTTTTGGCCGATCGGGTCAACGATCGGGAGAGCGCTCGCGACCGCCTTCAGCGATTGGCGGCGAATCGGCAGCAAGGCGTCTGCTTCGCGAAGCAACTCGCCGGGCGGCCGATGAACTTGGCGGCCTCGCGCAAGGTCGCCAACGAACTCGGCCGCGAGGCGGAGGAATTGCTGCATACCCGCGTGGGCGGGGACGGGCAACGGGCCCGGCGGAACATCCTCGACCTTTATGCGAAGTTGCAAGCGCGGCCCGAACCCGATCGACACGGCAGCGATCACAAGCATCTCGCGGAGGCTTTGGAACAACTGGCCGCAACCTTGAATCGGGCCGAACTCGCAAGCAAACCCGCAGCGCACCCAGCCGAAAACATCCTGCCTTCCGAGGTTCATGCGGCACTGCTCCGCGAACTGGCCCGATCGGAGCGCGAAGTGCGCGAGCGCTGCAACGCCCTTCCCGCGGAACTTCTGCGGCTGGGCAAACCCGACGCGGACACGGGGGCGGCTGCCGCCAGGCAATTTGCTCGGCTCGCGAATTTATCGAAGGAAGCGGGCGCTTTGGCCCGCCGCCTCGACGAGGCGAAACGCGACGCGGACGAGCGGGAAGCGAAGCCACTGGGCGAAAGCGCTGCACTTGTTCGCCAGGCGGGAATTCGTTTAAGCGATGCCGCGAAGAAGCTGGCAGCGGGGTCGCCGATGGAATCGGCGCAGGCGCGGGCCGAAGCTCATCTTCAGTTGCTCAAGGCCGCCGAAGGGAAAGGAAAGACGCCGGTGGAGGGAATCACCGGAAGAGCAGTTTACGATGGCGAACGAGTCATGCGCGCAGCAATCCGCGAACTGGAAGCGGGGAATCGGCCAGCGGCAACGGCAGCCCAGCGCCGCGCCGCAAGTGCCCTTCGAGGCAACTAAAGTTTTAGCCGCGACGCGGAATCCGCGGAGCGGAGTGCGTCGCGGCCAAGCCAAGCTTCAATCACCCTTCCACGGCGATGCGTTTCGGCTTGTGCGACTCGCTTTTGGGTACGGTCACCGTGAGCACGCCGTTGCGGTAGTTGGCCTTGATCTTGTCGGTTTCGAGGCCGCTCGTCAGCGGGATCGTTTGATAGAACTCGCTGCGCCGCCACTCGCGATTATCCTTGTCGCCGCCGTCGGACTGATGCGTCGCCCGCATCACGAGTTGTTCCCCGCGCAGCTGGATGTCGAACTCGCTCGGCTCGAATCCCGGCGCCTCCGCCAGGACCGTCACCGAGTTATCGTCCTCGCGAACGTCCACGCCCCAGTGGCTCTCCCACGCCGAAGCGGGAATGCCGAGCCATCCCCGGGTGAATCGATCGAGCATGCGATCGAATTCATCGCGGACGCGGGCCATCGGTTCCCGGTTGCGGTATGGCGCGAGCGAACGCTCGTTGGAATTGGATTGCTCGGGATGGCGCGATTCCTGTTGCTTGGAGTCCCTGGCCGGACTCGCTTCCTTGTTCGGGCTGGCGTCCTTGTTGGTTTCCTTGGATGAATTGGCCATGATCGTCTCCTCCTGGCGAATCGGGCTCCTGACGAATCGCCGGCTCAATGCCGGTGCTTGAAGAACTGGACGTCGCGTTCGTGCTGTTCGGCGGCAGAGCGGCTGTCGAAGGTTCCCAGATTGCGGCGCTTGCCGCTTCGCGGGTCCGTCTTGCGCGAGTAGAGGCGATACTGGCCCGATTTCAATTTGCGGATCATCGCACACCTCCTTTACTTCTTCCCCGACTCCGGGACGCCGATTCCCAGGGCCGTGGCCAGGTCGATCTGGTGCTCCTGTTCGTCCATCAGGATTTCGCGGATGTGCTCGGCCATCGCGAATTCGCCCAGCGCCTCGCACTGCTTGACCCGCTCCCGATAGTTGCGGACGGTTTCCGTCTCGTTGTCGAGGTCGAAGCGGAGCATC
>DATNBQ010000464.1:0-6270 GCA_035571955.1 Urbifossiella sp.
CGAGGCCGCGCCGAAGTCTGGGGCGTATTGTACCCGAGCCGAAGGAATGTAAAGCAGAAAACGGCGGCTCGAGGATCGCCACGTTCGTAAACTCCGCCGGCGCAACATGGTAAGATTTTGAGAAATGTGAAGAATGCGCGGCGAGCCTAGAAGCGTGGGCATCGCAGCTCGCGGCGCGCTCTTTCACTGTGATTTATCGCAAAAAGGAGAACCGATGGCCCTGTGGCTTTTCAAGCAGGAACCGAGCTGCTACAGCTGGTCGGACTTGCACCGCGACGGCTCGACGAACTGGGACGGCGTGGCCAACGCCGTCGCGCAAAAGCATCTGCGCAGCGTGAAAAAAGGGGATCGGGTTTTCTTCTATCACACCGGCAAGGAGAAAGCGATCGTCGGCATCATGCAAGTGAGTTCGGATCCGACGGCGGACCCGGGCGACCCCGCGGGCAAGCAGGTGGCCGTGGCGATGAAGCCGCTGAAAGAGCTGAAGCATCCGGTGCCGCTGGCGGCGATCAAGGCCGACCCGGCTTTCGCGAGCTGGGAGCTCGTCCGCATTTCGCGGCTCTCCGTCATGCCCGTGCCTGAAGCTATCTGGAAGAAGATTGAGGCGATGAGCGAAGAAGAATGACCCCGCGAGCCGGCTCGCAGCCTTGGCAGCGGATTTGCACGCTCCCGACCCTAAGGGGATGCCGAATGCCAAAACGCGACATCATCGTCATTGGCGCATCCACCGGAGGCGTCGATTCGCTCACATCCATCGTTCGCCATCTCCCACCGGGCTTGCCCGCGACTCTTTTCATTGTTTGCCACATTCCGCCCGGCACGCGCAGCTACCTACCCGAGATTTTAAGCCGCTCGGGGCCGCTCCTGGCCGTACATGCCCGCGATCTCGAACGCTTCCAGCCCGGGCAGATTTACGTTGCACCGCCGGATCAGCATTTGTTGCTGTTGCCGGGGAACGAACTTCATCTGAATCGGGATGCCCGGGAGAACCACGCGCGGCCGGCGATCGATCCCTTGTTCCGATCGGCGGCCCGCTGCTACGGGACCCGCGCCATCGGCGTCATCCTCACCGGCGCGCTCAACGACGGCGCTGCCGGGCTCATGGCCATCCGCGCCGCCAGAGGCGTCGGCATCGTGCAAGATCCGCGCGAAGCCGTCTTCGCCTCCATGCCGCAAACCGCCGTCAACGTGGCCGGCGCCGACCTCGTGCTCACCGTCGATCAAATCGCCCCACGCCTCATCCAACTCGTTAACGAATCCGTCAACGGCTCTCCCGCTGAAAACGCATTGCCCGACTTCAATCGCGCGGTCGAGCAGGCCATGAGCGAACAAATCCACGACAAGCGCAACGGCGACGTTTCCGTCTTTACCTGCCCGGAGTGCAGCGGGGCTTTGTGGCAAATCGGCGACGAAAAGCTCTTGCGGTTCCGCTGCCACGTCGGCCATACTTTTGAAGGGGGCCGTTTGCTCTCCGACCAGACGGAGGCACTCGAAGCGGCCCTGTGGGTCGCGATCCGCACCTTCCGCGAAAAATCGGTCCTCGGCCGGCAACTCGCCGAACGAGAATCCAAACTCGGCAACGCCAAGGCCGTCGGCCGATTCCTCGAACAGGCCGAACAGGCCGAACAATACGCCGAGCAGATCCTCAAATTGCTGAAGGCCGACGATAACCTGGCCGCCATCCATGACTGACGGCGCGATCACGACCGACGACGCGGCGAAGGCGCACAGCGACAGCGTCTCGGAGTTCCTGCATCCCCCAGCGTTCGATTTCACGCTCGACACGCAGATCGTCACCGACGGGGCCGGGATCGTTCTGACGGTCAACCACGCCGCCGCGACGCTATTCCGCTGCCGCCAGGAGTTCATCCTCCGCAAGCCACTGCCGCTCTTCGCCGCAGAGGGGTATCGCGCCCGCTTCTACGAATCGATCTGGCTGTTGCACCAGGATATCGCCGGCGATTCGTTCGACGCGCAGCTGGCGCATGGCAAGCAGGAGCCGCGCGAGTGCCACGTCATCGTGCGGGTCCACGACGAAGAACGCTTCTACCCGTATGGCCGCCGCCTGCTCTGGCTCTTCCGCGATATGACGCTCTTGAACCGGATCGATTCCGGGCGCCGGGAAGCGCTCCGCCTCCTGACGACGATCGAGGAAGAGGAGCGGCGCCGCCTGGCCCGCGACCTCCACGATACCGTCGGTCAAAAGCTGACGGCGATCGCGCTCGGCATCCACGCGGCGGAATCCGCCCGCGGCGTTCCCGCCGAAGCCGTCGCCCAACTCCATTCCGTGCACGGCCTCATCGACGAACTCACCAAGGACATGCACGACCTGGCGACCCGCGTTCGCCCGCTGGCCCTCGACGACATCGGCTTCGAACCGGCCCTGCGGCAGATGATTCGGGACTGGTCCAAGCAAACGGCCATCGCGACCGAGTTCTTCGCGGCCGGCCTGGATGCCCGCAAGCTGCCCTCGGAGATCGAATCGACCCTCTACCGCGTCGTGCAGGAAGGGCTGACCAACGTCTCGCGGCACGCCAAGGCCAGGAAGGTCGCGGTCGTGGTGGAACTATCCGAAGGGTGCGCGATTGCGATCATCGAGGACGACGGCATCGGCATCAACGGCCATTCCAATGGGAAGCGTCTCGGCCTGGTCGGCATGAGCGAGCGGCTGGCACTGGTCGGCGGTTCGATGGAAATCGAATCGGAACCGGACCGCGGCACAACGGTGTTGGCGCGGATTCCGATAAGTCGAGATTAGCCGCGACCCGAAGGGGAGGGCGCGCCGGCCAACCGGACCAAACCCCGCGCCCGGCCGAACAGCAGCGATAGCACCGTCAAGAGCGTCGCGGCCAGGACGATCGTGGGCCCGGTCGGCACGCCGCGGCCGGCCAGGTGGCTGGCGACCGTGCCGCCGACTCCCGCGGCCGCTCCAAAGATCCCCGCCAACAACACGACGCCGCCAAGTCGGTTGGTCCATTGCCGGGCCGCCGCCGCTGGCGCGATCAGGAGCGCCGTCATCAGCACGACGCCGACGGCCTTGAGCCCAATCACCACGGCCATGACGGTGAGCGTGGTCAGCAGCAGGTTCAGGCGGCGGGTCGGGAAACCGAGGCTGGCGGCATAATCCGGATCGAACGCGAGCAGCTTAAATTCCTTCCAGAAGGCCGCGAGCAAGACGAGCGCCGCTGCGCCGAGGATGCCGATGACTTTGAGATCGGCATCCATGAGCCAGGCGGCCTGGCCGAACAGGTAGCGTTCGAGCGGATGGGCGGCGGCCCCGGGGACATTCCGCTGAATGTAGGTCATGAGGACGAGGCCGAGGCCGAAGAAGACGGCGAGCGCGCCGCCGAGAGCGGCGTCGAACGGCACCCGCGACCGGCGCCGCACCGCCCCGACCGCCAGCATCGCCAGCCATCCGGCCACGGCACCGCCGAGAATCAGGTAGATCGGCTCGCGAGCACCCAGCAGGAAAGCCGCCCCAAGACCCGGCAAGGCCGCATGCGACACCACATCGCCCTGGAGGCTTTGCCGGCGCAGCACGGCGAACGAACCGACGGCCCCGGCCACGAGTCCCAATCCCGCGGTCCCCGCTGCGACCGTCCACAGGGCGGATGTGCTCAGACTGCTGACGAGGTTCTCGAAGGACATGCGCGCATTTTAGGTGAATTCGATCGAGGGAGGCCGTTGGGAGACGGCTACTGGCATTAATCAAGGTAATAACATCGACCCAACCAGCCCCACGCCTCTCCCCGTTGGGGAGAGGCCACAATCTCGCGGTAGCGAGATTGCGGGTGAGGGGTTTGGTACATCCCTCGGATCGCGGCGTCAATCGCTCCGTCCCCGCCCGCATCGACGAACGCATCTCCGTTCCCCTCGACGTCCGGCCCCCACTGCGGCGGCCCCGTCGCCGATTGTCGGCCGCAGATTCAATTCATCGAAGAAATCCCCGTCGTCCAACCGCGGGGTCATCGAGTTGACGACGCACTACTAAACGAACGCCGCCGCCACAACACCGCCCGCCGCAGCACGCGTTCCGCATGATTGTTCGTCGGTTCCACGCCGTCATGATCCACGAACGTCCGCAGATGAATGAAGTCGCCGCTCAAGCGCGTGCAGAAACGCGCGAGCTTGCGGTCGCGGCTGCGGCGACCCGCACCCAATGCCTCCAGCAGGCCCAGCGTCAGCGGTGCCATGCGTTCATCCAGTTGCTTCCGCGTGCAACCGCCGCCCCGAAACAAATGCCACAACTCGAACACGCGCCGATGCCCCTCCAACCAGTCCTCGCTCATCTGACTACTTCAAAAAAAGTTGCGGCGTACGATTTGAGCTACTGCGAACGATTACTTCTTCACGACGGTTTCGCCAGCGGGGACGGTGCGATTGGGGTCGGCCGGGCGCTGGGCCATTTCGCCGGTAATCAAGCGGGCGGCGCGGCCGCGCGTGCAATAGTTGAAGAACCACTGCCACAGCACCAGCACGCGATTCTCGAAACGGGCCAGGTACAGGATGTGAATGAACAGCCAGGCCAGCCAGGCGAGCAGGCCGCTGAGGCGGATGCCGGCGGTTTCCGCCACGGCCTTGGCCCGGCCAATCGTTGCCATGCTTCCCTTGTCCAGGTACTTGAACGGCGGCGGTTCGGCGGTCTCTCCCTTGAGGCGCCGCGAAATCAGTCCCGCCACGTATTGCCCTTGCTGCATGGCGACCGGCGCCAGCCCCGGCAGTAGCTTGCCGTCCGCCGTCGGGAAGTGCGCCAGGTCGCCGACGACGAAGATGTCGCGGTGCGAACCGACCGAGCAATCGGGATTGACGAAGACGCGGCCGGCCCGGTCAGTTTCGATGCCGCCGAGCGCCTCGGCGAGCAACTTGCCGAGGCCGGACGCCTTCACGCCCGCGGCCCAGATGATCGTTTGCGTCTCGATTCGCTGCGGGGCGGCCTGACCCGAATCCGCCTTGACGACCACGTGTTCGGGGCCGACATCCGTCACGTGGCAATCGAGCCGCACCTCCACCTGCATTCCCTCGAGAACTTTTTTCGCCTTGGCGGAGAGCGATTCGTGGAAGCCGCTGAGAACGCGGTTCTGCCCCTCGACGAGGACGATGCGGGCCCGGTCCGGATCGATGGCGCGGAAGTCGCGGCGCAGAGTGTGGTGGGCGAGTTCGCTGATGGAGCCGGCGAGTTCCACCCCGGTCGGACCGCCGCCGACCACCACGAAGGTGAGCAAGTGGCGGCGCTTGTCGGGGTCGGCCTCGCGTTCGGCCCGTTCAAACGCCGAGAGAACGCGGCGGCGAATCTCCGTCGCGTCCTCGATCGTCTTGAGCCCCGGTGCGAACACGGCCCAATCGTCGTGGCCGAAGTACGTATGCGTCGAGCCGGTGGCAATAATCAATGCGTCGAACGGAATCCGCGAACCGTCATTGAGGCTAAGCGACTTGCCGGGGATGTCGAATCCTTCGACTTCGCCGAGCAGTACGCGGGTGTTCTTCTGATTGCGAAGGATCGACCGCAGCGGCGACGCGATGTTGGCCGGCGACAGCGCCCCGGTGGCGACTTGATACAAGAGCGGTTGGAAGAGGTGGAAGTTGCGGCGATCGATGATCGTGACATCGCAGGGGGCGGTGCGGAGCCCCTTGGCGGCCAGCATCCCGCCGAACCCGCCGCCGACAATTACCACTCGCGGAAGCATCGCCGTCCCTCGCGCCCGAGCGAAAGGGTCATTGAAGCGAATACCGAGAGGAGCACCAAGGGCCCTATTTCACCCACAGGGCCGGTTTGCGTTCGCGGTAAAGCTTGAGCCGCACTGCGACGCCGTCGCGGCGTTTCGCGTAATCCGGGAATTGCTTCGCGACGTAGCCTTGCCACTTGACGGCCTCATCAAATTATCGCCAGGCCTATACGAGCGAGCATGGGAGGCTCCCCTGGGCAACATGCGGCGGGGTGAACGCTGCCTCTCCTTAGCCACCTTGCGGAAGCGAATCAAGCCGACCTCAGCTGCGAGAAGTGTCTTGATTTGGTGGCACAGGCATTCTTGCCTGTGCAAAACTTCGCACAGGCGAGAATGCCTGTGCCAACCAAGCCCGAATTGAGACACGACCAGAGTTGCGATAAGTGTACGGGGGGTGCGTCTCCCAATTGTGGGTAACGCTAACGAGGCTCATCCTCCCCGCAATCGGTTGACCATTCTTGCGGGAATGTTACGCTTATTGCGGCTCGATTCCCGGAAGGAGCATCGTCATGCAAGCGACCCACCCAAAGGCCGGTTTTCGGCCGCA
>DATNBQ010000465.1:0-6320 GCA_035571955.1 Urbifossiella sp.
CTTGGCCGCTAGCCGGGTGAGCGCGTGCAGCATCGGCTCCGGCCCGCACCCGACGAGCGGCCCCGTCTTGCCGTGCGACTCCAGCAGTTGCGTGACGAACCCCTTCGTTCCCACGCTACCGTCGTCGCTGGCGAGATGCACGTCCACGCCGGCTGCCTGAAAATCGGCGACGCCGGCCGCGAGGCTGGCCGAACGAACTCCGTAAAAGAGTGAAACGCGATTGGTGCGCTGCCGCGCCGGATCGCCGCCAAAGCTGCGGCTGCCGAGCAATTCCCGGGCATAAGCCAGGAACGGCGTTTGCCCAATGCCGCCGGCCACCAGCACCACTTCTTCCGGCGAACCGACATCCAGGAACGGCTTCCCAAGCGGTCCCCACGTTTCCAGCGAACTACCCGCGGCAACGCCGGCCAGCTTCCCCGTCATCTTCCCCACGACGAGGTAAACGACATCGATGCCGATCGCTTGTCCGGCGGCGTCGAGCACCGTGTCGTAGAGGGCGAATGGCCGGCCCAAGAGCGGGTCGCTCGAGCCGGTCAGGCGGAGCATGACGAACTGGCCGGGGCGAATGGCGGCCGCGATCTCGGGGCATTGTAAGCGAACGCGATAGGTGCGCTCGGCCAGCGGAACGTGTTCGACTACGCGCGCCGTGCGGTGGAAGATCTGGCCAGTTTCGTTGTTCATCGTTGCCATGCCGTTGATATACAATGGACCCCACCTGCCTCAAACCACATATCGCGGAGCAGTCCATGCGTGCGAGCATCGTCGGCCTTTTGACGGTTGCATTCGCTTCGGCCGCGCGAGCGGACGACCTTCCGGCATCGCTCGTGCCATATTTCCAGCCTCCGGCCGCGCTCGCCGGCGATCTCGGCTCTTATCGCACGCCGCTGAAGTTCGACGACGGTTCGCCGGTGCGCACGGCCGCGGACTGGTCCAAGCGGCGCACCGAGATTCTCAACTACTGGAATCGAGAACTCGGCGAATGGCCGGCACTCATCGCCAAGCCGAAGTTCGAACTCGGCACGAAGGAACGCCGCGAAGGAATCACGCAATACGCAATCAAAGTGGAGACTGCGCCGGGCCGCATCGTCGATGACGCTTACCTGCTCGTTCCCGATGGCAAAGGGCCGTTCCCGGCGGTGGTCGTGGTCTTTTACGAGGCGAAGACGGGGGTCGGGCTGGGCAAGTCGCCGCGCCGCGATTTCGCCCTGCAGCTCGCCAAGCGCGGTTTCGTCGCCCTTTCACTCGGCGGCAATCCCAGCACCTTCTACCCCACTGTCGAAAAGTGCCGCATCCAGCCGCTCTCGTTCCACGCTTACGAGGCGGCGAACTGCCACTCGGCGCTGGCCAACTTGCCTTACGTGGATGCGAAGCGGATCGGCGTGGTCGGCCATTCGTACGGCGGTAAGTGGTCGATGTTCGCGGGGGCTCTGTACGAAAAGTTCGCCTGCGCCGCCACGTCCGATCCCGGCATCGTCTTCGACGAGAAGCGCGGCAACGTCAACTACTGGGAACCGTGGTATCTCGGCTTCGATCCGGCGCTCAAGGTGCAACGGAAAGCGGGCATTCCTTCGGAGAAAAATCCGCGCACCGGGCCTTACAAAAAAATGATGGCCGAGGGCCGCGATTTGCATGAATTACATGCCCTGATGGCGCCGCGGCCGTTGTTCGTCTCCGGCGGTTCCGAGGACAAGGCCGAGCGGTGGAAGGCTTTGAATCACGCCGTGGCAGTGAACAAGTTGCTCGGCTACGACCGCCGCGTCGGCATGACGACCCGCCCCGCCCACGACCCGACGGACGAATCGAACGCCCGCCTTTGCGATTTCTTCGAATGGGCGCTCAAGCGCTGAAGGCCGCGCGCTCGGCTCCGCCTCGCGGCTAACCAAGTCGCGCCCGGCTCCGCCTCGCGGCTAAGCTGAGGCGACCAACTCATCCCAATGCCTCTTGTATTCCTTGAGGAACTTGGTGCCCTCGGCCACGTCGTACGACTTGCCGACTTCGCACAACGTGTAGCGGTCGTAGTCCATTGCCTTGAACCGCGCGAACAAATCGCGGTACGGGTAAGTTCCCTTTTTGTCGTTGCCCAGGTCGTTGATGTGGCAAGAGCGGATGAACGGTTTGAGCAGCTCGAAGGCCGGTTCGAGCGACTTCTTGCCATCGAGATCGGTGGCGTTCGAGTTCCACGTCAGGCCGACGGATGGATGGCGGCAAGCATCCATGATGGCCCGGATGTTCTTCGGCACGGCCGTGACGGCGCCGTGCACCTCGACCCAAATCTCGAGGCCGGCATCCTTGGCCGCGTCGCCGCATTCGACGAGCGCTTTGCCGATCTGTTCGAAGGTCTTTTGCGGGTCGGCCCCCTTGGGCACGCCATTGGGCCGTACTTTGACCCCCTTGCCGCCGATGTCGTGAACGAGGCCGACGAACTGCTTGCACGTCTCGATGTTCTTGCGAACGATGGCCGGGTCGGCGGCGTGGAATTCGCAGGTACTGCCGCATCCCCAGAACACCACGCCGGAATCGGCGAACCGCTTCTTCACGTCCTGGCGTTCGCCCGCAGTCAGCTTCGGCTCAACGCCGTGCTTGTGGGTGGTGCGGCATTCCACCGCGGCGATGCCGACTTCCTGACACACTTTGAGAATCGTCGGCAAATCCCAGGTCGCGGGAACATTGTAAGTGACGAGCCCGAGCTTGAACTTCGCCAGCGGCGCGGCGCTCGCGGCGGAGGGGGCAAGCAGGGCCGCTGAAGCAGCCAGGAACGAACGGCGGGAAAGCGAGTGCATCGATCGGCTCCGGAATCGGTGAAATCTACCGAAACTCATGATGAGCAATGCCCGCGGCGTTGCAAGGGGAAAAACAAGAGCGGCAATCGGATGCATTGAAACCCAGCCCGATGCCCGGCGTCAACTCTGCGGCGAGTACAATCAAAAACGATGAAGGGGAGGTGCGGGGTGAGCGCTGCCGATGACGTTCCGGACGAGCGGGCGTTTCTAAAGTTCCAGGGCGAGGAACTGGCCGACGCGTGGTTCGAGAACGAAGGCGAACAGACGACGCTGATCTTCCGCATCCGCTGCGATCATTTCCAAGATGCCGAACAGCGCCGGCGATTGACGTGCGAGAATCTTCTGACTGCGGCGGCGGTCGCCAGCGACGAAGTCGAATCGTGGCAGGTCGGCGATGCCTCCGGAACCGATATCGACCTGATCGAGCATCTTTCGAGCTTGCCGCCGGGTGCGAAGTATCTCACCATCCACGTTCGCATGAAGTTGCCTCGGCCTGAAGTTCCCGGTGAGCAAGAAGCATCCCTGCAACAGTGGCAAGCGCTCGAGGTGATGTGGAAAACCATCCTCGGCCTGGAGGCGAGCATCGATTCCTCACGCCTCGGCATGGACGGCCTCCGCGCCGAGATGGAAACCGCATTCAAACGATCCATGTCGGTGGAAGAGAAACTGAACGCCCTGCAATCCGACGTAGTGCAGTGGAACAAGTCCAAGACGCGCGTTCACCACGCGCTGCCCAAGGTGCGCGAATTCGTCCATCGGGCGACCTGGGCGTTGGCGCAGCCGGAGCGCAAGAAACTCGAGGATGTTTTCAAGAACGACGGCGAGCCGCGCGATCGGGCGATCTCCGCCCAAAGCGTTCGCGAGCAACTGGAGCATTTGCAAAAGGAGCGGCAAGTGCTGTTCGCCCAGGGCAACGCGGTTTACCAGGAGTGTCGCGGCATCCTCGGCGAGATTCAGCGGGCTCTGGGCGCCTTGCAGCGGAACGCCGCCGACAACGCCCGGCGCAAGCGCAGCGCCAGCCGCGAAAAGGGGAAGCATTTCTGATCGCCTGCCTGAAAATCCGACAGCCGGCCTATCGGGAGAACCTGCAATCGCGTTCATTCGTTTGACCCGAATCCGTTCTGGCCTATCGTTCAGTCGCTACGTTCCCCCTCGTGGCAGACTCGTACACATCGTTGACGCCGAGGGAGAACTCCATGATGCACATCATCGTTTGCGACGTCGCGTGCCTGGCCATCGCCGCCATGTACTATTCGTGGCGCGACCTGTACATTCCGCGCCTGCATCGCGAATCGAAGCAACTCGAATCCGAAACGATGACATCGTTGGGACGCTTTGCCGAAGCGGTTCGATAGTGTTCAACCGAGGGCGGCTTTCGAAGCGGCGGCGGTCCAGGTGTGATTGTCGATAACCCATCGCCGGGCTGCGGCGCCCCCCCCGGCTCGGGCCTTCGGGTTATCCCAGAACTCACCGAGTGCCGCGAGCCAATCCCCCGGCCGCTTCGCCACTCGCATCGGCGGATTCCCGAGCGTGCCGCTGAGCGCCCTGGGCGTGCAGACGATCGGCATTCCGAGGGCCGCCGCCTCCAGCAGCTTGTTCTTGATCCCGCCGCCGCTCGTGAAAGGCAGCACGACGACTAGCCGGCGGAGCACTTCCTCGCGGAGATCGGGCAAATCGGGATGGAGCGAAACGCCGGGCGCCTGGGCCAACGATCGCACTTCTTCCGTCGGATTGAAGCCGAACAGGTGAAAAGTGGCCAATGGCCGCGCCGCCCGAATCGCCGGCCAAGTGCGCCTCAAGAACCACTTCAAGGCATCCACGTTCGGGCCGAAATCGAGCCGCCCCCAGAAGACGCAGCTTTCGGGAATCGTTTCCATCGCTTGCGGTTGGAAATGATCCGCATCGACCCCGTTTGGAATCAAGTCCACATTGCGGTAGCCGCCGACCCATCGCATCGCCCGGCGATCCGCGGGTGAAACCACCCAGACGCGATCGACGCAGTTGCGGAACGCCCGTTCGTAGAGAGCATTGACGGCCGCTTGCCGAGCCTCGCCCCACGTTCGACGTGAGAGTTTCAATCGGCTCAGATGATGCCAGGCCGGATCGTCCGCCGGGTACCAGATGCGCTCGGCGTTTTGAACAACGGCCAAGAGCGGCAACAGATGTCGGGCCACCACGATCACCGCGTCGTATTTGTTAAGGGCAAGAATGGACTTCAATGCCACCGCCCACTTCTCTTCCACGCCGAAGTAGTTCGTGAAGCGGCGCTGCCATTTGGACCAGATCGATTCCGTGAAGAGTTCGCCGTCGGCCAGGGCAAAGACGCCGGTGAGCGTCAAGCCGTCGAGTGCCTGCGACGTGGGAGGAACGATCGTGGCCAGGGCGATATCGTTGCCGCGGGCCGCCAAGGCCTGCATCATGTGGTAGCCGTGAACGTCATGGCCGCTGCCGCGCGGCCAACTCTGCGATTCCTTCACGAACAAGAGGCGCTTCATGCGGGGCCTCGCCACAGGTCTTTCCGCACGTCGATCGGTTGCTTATGCCGCGGCGGCTTCAACCGTCGCGCCGCTTCGAACAGCAGGCGCAAGATTGGCTTCAGCCACCGCGATCGCACTTGATACGCCCCGAATCGCCGGGCAATGGCGTCTGCCAGTCCTTCCAACACCGCCGTCGCCGCATCCGCCTGGCCGTCCTCGCGCTCGTGGCAATAGCGGTGATACGCATACCGCCAATAAAGCAGTCGCGATCGCCAACCGCTTCTTCTAGCCGGCAATCGCGACCGATGCTTGCTCAGTAGCAAACCGAGATTGCGGGTATCGTAGTAGCGCTGCCAGCGCTGCCCCGAGCGCTTGAACGCACTCGATCCTTTATGCCAGATCAACCCCTCGGCAAGGATGCCGCACTGCCAGCCGGCTTCCCTGGCCCGCAGACAGAAATCCGCTTCCTCGTGGATGAGAAAGAAGCGATCGTCGATGAAGCCGATTTGCGAAAAGATCTCCGCGCGCACCAACATGCAGCAGCCATTGACGATGTCGGTTTCTTCGACCGCCGGCGGATCGGCGGCGCGTTCGGGAACCGGCTGCCGCTGGAAGAAGCCAGGATAGCCCGGCCTGTTGAACAGTGTGCCGTCGGTCATGACGGTATCGGGTTCGTCCATGTAGCGAATGACCGGGCCGATGATGCCGAACCGCGGATTGGCCGCGGCGGCGGCAAGCAATCGCGCGACTAGAGCCGGATGCACCGTGGTGTCGTTGTTCAGGAGAATGACGAAGTCGACGCCGCGGTCCAAGGCGAAACGGATGCCGGCATTGTTCCCACCGGACCAGCCGCCATTCACCGGATTGCGAACGACATGCACACCGGGGAATTCCTGCTTGAGCGTTGGCGTGGGGTCGTCCGCCGAGGCGTTATCGACGACGACGACGGAAGCCGGCACGCTCAGTTCCGCCAGCGATTGCAGGCACTTGCGAGTATCGGCCAGCCCATTGTAATTGACGGGCACGATCCAGACGCGCGAGGTCATGGTCCGCCACCCACGCG
>DATNBQ010000466.1:0-7709 GCA_035571955.1 Urbifossiella sp.
CGTCATGCCAGGGCTCCGAGTCAGCGACTGGGTCGGTAAACTATTATCGGAGGGAAAAGGCCGGTAGCCGAATTGCCGGGAAGGGAATGCGGCGGCGGCCCGATCATTCGAACCCATTCGCCGGTGCGACAGGCATGTCCGTTAAACGTGGCGCAATCGCAATGCCTGGCGGCGAGGCATTACGCACGGCAAGAATGGCTATGCCGTACCGGCCAGCGCGGTATGATGCCAGTACAGAGTCCTCACTTCCGCACAGGATTGCCATGGCGCCGCGATTCGGATTGGCTGCCGCGTTCCTTCTTATTGCCGTTTCGCCGGGCTTGGCTCAGCCGCGTCTCGATGCGGAGCCGTCCGGGCCGTGCCTGTGGCGAGTCGTCGTCAAGACCGAACCGCATCCTCTTTTGACCGCTTCATTCCGCGCGAAACTCAGCCGCGATCTGGTTGCCGCCCTGCAACCCTCCATCGGGCCGCTCGGCGCCGTTGAAGTCATCGACCTGGACGATGCCCTTGCCGGCAAGGCGGACGCGGTTGTTCAGGAATTCGCGGGCAAGGGGTTCGCGGCGCTCGACGGCGCCCGCGATCTCACCGGAGTGAAAACGCACTTCCTCCACGTCGCCATGCGCGATGGTCAATACCGCCTCGAATCGCGTCAGCATGACGGCTTCACCGGCCTCGCTTCGCCCGTGGTACGCAAGCAATCCACGCGCTCGGCGGAGCTGGTCGGCCGCATCGCCGGCCTCATGATCGATCGCGACTTCGGGCTCACTGGCACGCTCGACCCGGCCGCCGCCAATGCCACCGAGGTCACCGTCCACTTCCGGGGCAGCAAACTCGGCCCGATCGACCGCCTGGTGAAAGCGGGCGACGTCTTCGCCTTGTCGCGGATCAGCCGGGCGGCGAACCGCGCTGCGCCGCCGCCGGCCCGCACCGCCACGGGCAAGATCATCGCCCCGCCGCCCGGCTCCGAACCGCCCCCCGCCCTCACCCCGGCCGTGCATTCCTTTACGTTGCTGAAGGTGCAGACGGTCGCCGCCGACGGCTCGGCCCACTGCGCCGTGATCCGTTCGCCGAACTACAAGGCGACGCTCCCCGGCGGGGCGGGCGTGCTGGGCTATCGCTGCATGAAGCTGAACACGATGAAATCGGCGATCGCGGTGCGGCTCATCAGCGGCGCCGACGGCGCAGCCGCCTCGGCCCCGATCGCCAATGTCCGCGCCGCCGAGACCGGATTCACCACCAAGGAAGACCCAAAGGACTACCTCGATTTCCGCGATGGGTTGTATCGGTCGCCGCGGGAACTAGCCAACATTGCCTGCATCACGGTCGCACTCGGCAAGACGAAGGCCGAGCACTTCCCGGTTCCGGTGCTTGGGCCGGAACCGATTACGCTGCGATTCGAGTTGAATCCGGAAGCCGAGGCACGGGCCGTTTACGAGCGCTCGGCCATCGCGCTTTCCACGCGCGCCTCCGATGCGCGCATCGCTCAGTTCGGGGCGTTCGAATCCATCGGCAAATTGATCAAGGTCCGAAAGAACAAGGATGCCCGCGATCGCGCCCGGGCCGCCTTCGAGGCCGCCGACGCTTCGGACAAAGTGCTCACCGAGGAACTGCAAGAATTAAAGAAGCAGGACATCAAGGTGCCCGGCGCGGATAAACTGTTCGCCGCCATCGAACGGCAACTCGCGGCGCTGCGCACCGACAACTCCCGACTGACTGGCACACTCAAGGAACTGGAAGCGGTGGTCGGCAAGGAAGGCGATGCCACCACGGTCGGCTCGGATTTGCAGGCGCAAACGCTGAACGCCCGCATCAACCTGCTCCTGGCCGGCGGCGATGTGGAAGAAGCGCTCACGGCCCTCGATCAGCTGGCCACGCTGGCGCCCAACGATCCGAGCATCAAGAGCCGTAAAGAGAAGCTCGAAGCGGAGTGGAAGCCGAAGAGCCCGGAGCACGCCAAGGCTCGCGAATACCTGCTAAAAACGTGGCCGGCAGTCGCTACCATCAACGACTTGAACGACAGCCTCGCCCCCTTGCGGCAAGCCGTGGCGGTGTGCACGAAGGCCGGCGACCGTCACGCCTTCCGCCGCCTGCTCGTCATCCTCGGCGGCTTCCCCACCAAATTGACCGACCTTATCAAGGATCTCGACCCCAATGCCGACGCCGATCGCAAGGCGCTCGGCAGCGCCAAGGTCATCCGCGACGTCGTCTCCAAGGTGGAGCAGGACGTGATCGAGTTCCTGAAGAGGGAATGAGGCTCAGATTCCATATTGTCCGCCGAAGCCGATCTTGCCGCCGCCGAAGCCGCCGAGCCCGCCGAATCCGAAGCCTCCGCCGTTGAAGCCGAGGCCTCCGCCGTTGAAGCCGAGGCCGTTGAAGCCGACGCCGCCCAGCCCTCCTCCGAGCCCGCCGCCCAGGCCGCCTCCGAGCCCGCCGCCAAGCCCGAACCCACCCCCTGGGAAGCCGCCGCCAAAGCCGAGGCCTCCGCCCGGGAATCCCAAGCCGCCACCGGCAAAACCGCCGCCGATACCTAACCCGCCGCCGGCAATGCCGAGACCGCCGGCCAACCCGGAGCCGCTATTGCCCAGGTAACCGCCCATCACTTGCGGAAACGTCTGGACTCCGGCGATTCCCATTCCCGAGAAGCCGGCGCCCATCGGCATCATGCTGGGCATGATCGAACTCATTCCGTTGAATGGCGTGCCACTGAACGACATGGCATTGCTCGAGACCGACAGATTGAAAGACCGGTTCATGTTTCCGCTGAATCCGAGCTGCCCGCCCGCGATGCCAAGGCCCGGCAGACCGCCGCCTCCGAACCCGCCGATCCCTCCGGAAAAGCCGCCGAAGCCGCCCGAGAATCCGCTGATGCCGCCGATTCCTCCGCCGAAGCCGCCTGGAAACCCACCGATTCCTCCGAATCCGCCCTGGATGCCCCCGAATCCTCCCCCGAAGTTCCCTTGCATGCCGAGGCCGCCGCCGTTTTGGAAGTTCTGTGGGAACACGCCGGGGTTTGACTGGAAGGCGAAGTTAGGCCGCAGTTGGCCGCGCGGGTGGAACGGAACCAGTTGGAACCGCGCCCGCGGCTGTGCCGTCACGATGCCGCACATCGGCAACACGGACAACACCGCCAGGATTGAAGTAACGATGGCAATCGACCGGAAGAAAGAATGAAACATGGCCGCCTCACTTCGGGCATGAAGGATGCTCCAATAAGAGGGCGCTGGAAAGGAAGTGATGCATTCGCCATGCCAAGGAGGAGGCATAGCGGGATGGTGAAATGCGAGCGTTGGGGATAATCCATGCGCCGAACAGGCCGTGGATCATGCCACGCAAAGTTGGTCGCTTTGTTTCTTTTGCATGCTGAGGTGCTTGAGCCAGTTGCGGTACATCAGCGTCCCCACGCATCGCCACGTGTTTTGAATCCGGACGCCGCCGAGCACGGCATGAACTTCGCCGAGTAGTTTCTCATCTCGGGCTGCCCGTGCCTTGTCTTCAATTTCGCGCAAGGACGTCTCCGTTGCCTCATCGAAATAGTTCTGGGGCAACAGCGGGTAGTTTTCCATTTCGCCCTTGAGATAGCGGCCGACATCGCGCCGGTATTCGCCGAGAAGCGTCTCCGATTCGTACTCGGGATGGCCCTGGAAGAATACGAACAAGCCTTCCTCCTGCTTCACGAAGGTATCGACGCCGCCATCGCCGGTGCGCGTGAGTACGCGGTAGCCTTTTTCGATTAGCTGATTTGCAGGGAGACCGTTCCAGCGCGAGTGGGGGATGCGGAGGTTGGCCGAGGCGCCGGCAAGCAGTGGGTGCGGAGCGGCCTGCTCGCATTCGAGAATCCCGAAGTGCTTGTGCCGGCTTCGCACGCGCTCGATGCCGTCGAGCGCCAACACGGCCGCATGCGCCGCCAGGCACGACCACACGGCCGACCGGGCGTGCTCTTGCGTCCAATCGATGAGCCTCAGGAAGCTAGGCCAGTAAGCCTCTTCGCGCAAGTCGGAGCGAAGCGGCTCGCGGCCGGTGACGATCAAGCCATCGGGGGTCTGCTCGGGCGGTTGCTCCCAAAGTTCCTCGATGCTCGAATAGAAGCTCGCCACGCGGCGCTGGCCCAAAGGCTTCCGCTCCACCTCGGGCAGCGCGTAAAGGGTGACGTAAACCAGCAAGTCGCCGGCCGCGGCCTCGAGCAGCGTCAAGAACTGACTCTCGGTGGCGCCCATGGCCGCATCGCCCATGTTGTTCACCAGGCCAATGTGCAGAGACGGGCCGCGCGCTTTTTGAAATGAACCCCGATGCACGCGCGGCCAATTGAGCCCGGAGCGACGCTCGGGACCGGGATACGTCGCATTCAAAATGACTGGCATGGCACGCTCTTTGTTGGGCGCCGCGGCGAACCGCGGGGGCGTTTACATGGCTGCGTTCAAAGCCTGATCGAGGTCGGCCACAATGTCGTCAATATGTTCGATGCCAATGCTCAGGCGAATCATCTCCGGCAGAACGCCGGCCTTCTGCTGCTCCGCGGACGACATCTGCCGATGGGTGGTCGAGGCCGGGTGACAGGCGAGCGACTTGGCGTCGCCGAGATTCACGAGACGGCTGATGAGCTTGAGCGCGTCGTAGAAGCGGATGGCGGCTCCGTAGCCTCCCTTCACGCCCACCATCATCAGCGAGCAGCCTTGGCCCTGCAGGTATTTCCGAGCCAGTTCGTAGTACGGGCTGTCGTGGAAGCCGGCGTAGTTGACCCAGGTGACGCGCGGGTCGCCGCGAAGGTATTCGGCCACTTTGCGGCCGTTCTCGACGTGGCGTTCGACCCGTAGCGCCGCCGTTTCGACGCCTTGCAACAACAGGAAGGCGCTTAGCGGGGCGAGCACCGCGCCGGACGTCCGCAGATAGCGGCTGCGGCAGCGAGCGATGTACGCCGCCCGGCCGAAACGCTCCGTGTAAACCAGGCCGTGATAGGAGCGATCGGGCTCGCAGAACATCGGGAAGCGGTCCGGGTGCCGCGCCCAGGGGAAGTTGCCGCTATCGATAACGACGCCGCCGAGTGTCGTGCCGTGGCCGCCCATGAACTTCGTCAGCGAGTGCATGACGATGTCGGCGCCGTATTCGATCGGCCGGAGCAGCATCGGCGTGGCGACCGTGTTATCGACGACGAGCGGGATGCCGTGCCGGTGCGCCACCTTGGCCAGTCCCTCGATATCGCAGATGTTGCCGGCGGGGTTGCCGACGCTTTCGCAGTAGATCGCCCGGGTGTCGGCGTCGATGAGCCGCTCGATCGCCTCGGGATGGTCGGATTCCGCGAAGCGCACAGACACGCCCTGGCTCGGCAGAATGTGCGCGAACAGCGTGTGCGTCGTGCCATAAAGCTGCGGCGGCGAGACGATGTTCGTGCCCAGGCTGGCGAGGTTGAGCAGCGCGTAATTCACGGCCGCCTGACCGGTCGCCACGCACATCGCCTCCAATCCGCCTTCGAGCGCGGCCATCCGCCGCTCGAGCACCGCTGTCGTCGGATTGGCGATTCGCGTGTAGCGATAGCCCTCGGCTTCCAGGTTGAAGAGAGCAGCGGCATGCTCGGCGCTATCGAATGCGTAGGCCACGGTCTGATAAATGGGCACCGCGACCGAACGCGCCTCGGCGTCGGGCTCGTAACCGGTATGCAGGGCGATCGTTTCGCGCTTCATTGCGGCTCCATCCCCTGCTGGAACAATTGCGTCATTTCATCCACAATCTGGCGGATGTCGGCTTCGGTGGTGCGGTAATTGGTGACGCAAGCGCGGAGCACCGGGGAGCCATCGATGCGAGCCTCGGAAATCCAGGCGATCTGCTTTTGATGCATCGCGGCCACGAAAGTCGCAGGGTCGAGCCGATCGCGCGTGAAGCAAACGAGCGGGAACGGCGTCTCGTTGGCGATTCGCCAGCCGGATTCCAGGAGGGCTCGCCGTAGGACATTGCCCATGCGCGCCTGGTGCTCGATCATCCTCGCGTATCCGGATTCGCCCAGATTGGCCAAGGCCATGAACAGCTTGAGCCCGATGAATCGCCGCGACCACTGCGCCGAGTGGGTAAGTGGATCGAAGACCGGCCCGGCTTGCTTCCCGGACATGTACGTCACGTCGGCGTGAAAGGCGCGGGCCACGCTGTCGCGGTGGCGGCAGAAGAACATACCGCAGCCCATCGGCACCGAGAGCCATTTGTGCGCGTCGCAGGTGATCGAGTCGGCGTGCTCGATGCCGGCGAGATGGTCTTTAAGCGTGGGGGCAAGGATGGCCGCCCCGCCCCACGCGGCATCGGCGTGAAACCACAAGCCCTCGTCGCGGCAGACCTGGGCGATTTCCCGAAGCGGATCGATGACCCCCGCCGCCGTCGTCCCTGCCGTGCCGACGACCAGGAACGGCGCCCAACCCTCCTCGCGATCCTGACGGACCTGGCGGCGCAGGTCATCGACGTCGAGCTTCAACCGGCGATCGGTCTTTACCAGGCGAACCGCCCGGCGGCCAATCCCGGTCATATGTGCGATCTTGTTGAAGCCGTGATGCGCTTCGTCCGTGAGATAAAGCGACGGCGGCGCCGGCAAACTGCGGAGCCCACGTTCGCCGTACTCCGGAAATGCATGGCTCAGCGCCACGGTCACCGCGGAGAGATTGGCCTCCGTGCCCCCGCTCGTGAAGCTAGCGAAGCAGTTTTCGGGCAGGCCAAACTTACCCGCGAGCCAACCGAGCGTATGCCTCTCGATTTCATTGCCGGCGGGCGATGTCCGCCAGTTGGCCAACTGAGGATTGTACATGGCCACGAGCGTCTCGGCGGCCACGGAAGGCAGCGTCACGGCTGGGTTGAACAGGCCGAGATAACGCGGGTGAGTGACCTGAACCTGCCAGCTTAAGAGCATCCGCTCGGCGTCATGGACAACTTCTTCGAGCGGAAGTTCGTTCTGAAACTGATAGCGGCTGGCGAGATGGGCGCGAACCTCCTCCAGGTTGGTCGTGGGCAGAATGGGTCCATCGGCAATCTGGGATTGCACCCGCTCGAATTCGTGCTGAAAGGGTTCCACTAGCATTGACTTACCTTCCCGTTCCGTTGGCGCAGAGAACGTGAATGCCCGGCCGGACAGCGGGCTCCTCGGGTAAGGGCAGGGTCACCGGCGTTGCAACCGCGGTCGATGTCTTCGGATTCCGCATCCCCGGCAAAAGCTTCTTCGCCGGATTACCCGCTACGACCGTATAGGGCGGCACGTCTGCCATCACGACTGCGCCAGCGCAGACGATGCTCCCCTCGCCGATTGTCACGCCTGGGAAAATGAGGGCGTGACGGCCAATCCAGACGTTGTCCTCGAGTGTGATGGGCCGGACTTGCTCATCGGCGGGCGGCAAACCCTTCATCCGCAATTCGGGATCGGTGGCATGCCCGCCCGAGTCGAACATGCAAACATTGGAAGCGACGAGGCAGTAGCGACCGATGCGGATTCCCTTGCCGATCGACATCGAACAATCGTGAGCGATTTTCGTGTGGTCGCCGATGTGCAGGAATGGTCGCTCCGAGAATCGGGCGGCGAACCCAATCGAGCACTTGCCATCGATAAAAACGTCGTCGCCGAGAACGATCTCGCCCTTCCCCTCCACCCAGTGCACATAGATGCCCGTTCGCAGCTTCCGACCGTAACGGGTGCAGTAAGCCTTGAACAACGGCTCGGCAATCGCGACTCGTCGGAACGTGTGCCA
>DATNBQ010000467.1:0-18210 GCA_035571955.1 Urbifossiella sp.
CGCCCGTGCGGAAGACGATTGCCGAGTTGCTGCACGAACTCGGCGATATTCCAGCTCATCGCGTTCGCGCGCACCCCGCCCCCGGCACCGCCACCGAGGCCGACGCCATCTTCGCAACCAACACGCAACGGCCATGCGAACTCGTCAACGGCATACTGGTGGAGAAGGCAATGGGTGTTCCCGAATCCTTCCTGGCCAGCTTGGTGCTCCAGTACATTGGGCCGTACGTCCGCATCAACAAACTCGGCATCACCACGGCCCCGGACGGCATGTATCGCATGCTGCAAGGGAATATCCGCGAGCCGGACGTGTCGTTCACGGCGCGATCGCGAAAGCAAGGCGGCGGCCAGGTCGGCGACTGGTGCCCCGATCTGTGCGTCGAGATTGTCAGCCCGAGCAACACAGTGGCGGAACTGGACTTGAAGCGCGGCGAATACTTCTCTTCCGGTTGCCGGCTCGTTTGGATTATCGATCCCCGCAAGCGGAGCGTGGAGGTTTTCACCGAGACCGACACCGCCACGCGATTGATCGAACCGGCCCTGCTGGAAGGGGGCACGGTGCTGCCGGGTTTTTCGCTGCCTCTGGCGGAGTTGTTTGGTGCGTTCGACGAAGGAATGCAAACCACTTCTTGAAAGCGCGCGGCCAACCGATGCCTCAAATCTCCGAATAGGCAGTCGGCGTGAGAATCCGATTGGTGATCTTCGACACGATTTCCTTGTCGGCATACTCCGGGATCGCTTTCAGCTTGAGCCAGGCGTCGTCGCCGCGGAACATGTCCCACGCCTTCTTGCGGCCGTCATCGTTCGGGAATACGAGCATGTAAGTGAGGTTCGGCATGGCCGCACCGACCAGGGCCGAGGCGAAAAAGACCGGCGTCAGGCCGACGCGGCGGAAGATCGCCAGTTCCCCCTTCTCGAACATCTCGACCTTCTTGGTAGCCGCCCGTTCGCTGTGGCTTTCGTACACGCGCAGGTTCAAGAGGCGCGGCTTGGTCGCGTCCGGCTTGTCGAGTTTAGGCATGCCGCCGATCGCCGCCAAAAGCGAACTCTCGATTCGCAGATAGACGGGATCGTCCGGCCGCGCAGTCAGGTAAGCCGCGGCTGCCTTGCGATATTCCTCATCCGCCGCCAAACGGGCCGACAACCCCACGACCTCGTCGGCGTTCTTGTGAACCATTAGCACGGTGAGGCGAAGCACGTCCTTCTCCGGCGGCTCCGTGAACGCGCCGACCGGACCAATTCCCATGCGCTTGAGCGCCGGTAGCAGTGCCTTCGAGAGATACTCATCGAGCAGCGGTTGCTTGTCCGGCTTCAGGATGTAGGTCCGCAATTCGTAGATGTCGCGCTGTTGGTCCGCGGGCGCGGCGAGCCCCGATCCGGCCGTGCACAGCGTGGCGATCGAAGCGCCCACGAATTCCCGTCGTTCCATGATGGTTCCAATGCTATGAAACGGAGCCGCGACCGTCGGGAAGCGGTTGTTCCATGACCGCTCCCTGACGCTCGCGGCTCCGAAGAACGACCAACGGAGCCGCGACCGTCAGGGAGCGGTTATTCCACGACCGCTCGCTAACGCTCGCGGCTCGGACGAACAGAATCGTTATACCGGGTGGACGTCGCCGGTGGCGGCGTCGGCCTCGGTCGGGTGTATCTTCGAGTGGTGCGGCACGTAGTTCTGTTCGCCGGGCAGCGGTTCATCCGGCTTCTCGAAGCGGTTCGGCACCAACAGCGAATAGACGCACGGCACCACGAGCAGCGTCGTACAGAGGCCGGCGAGCAGACCGCCGAGCACGGCCCGGCCGAGCGGCACGTTCGCCTCGCTGCCGCGTTCCAGGCCGAGGGCCATCGGAATCAAGGCGAAGAACGTCGCCAGGGCCGTCATCACGACCGGGCGGACGCGAATGGCGGCGGCCCGGCGGATCGCCTCCATCGGCGTCAGCTTCTCGTCCTTCCTCAGATTCTCCGCGAAGTCCGTCAACAGTACCGTGTTCGAGACCACGATGCCGACCATGAAGATCACGCCGAGCAGTGACTGAATGTTAAGGGCCGTGCCGGTGAAGAAGAGCATGAGGATGACGCCCGTGACGCCGATGGGAACGGCCGACAGAACGACCAGCGGCGTGATGTACGACTTGAACAGCGCGACCATCAGGAAGTAGATGAGCACGACGGCGAAGAACATACCCTTTGCCTGGAAAGTGAAGGTCTCCTTCATCTTCTGGTATTCGCCGGTGACGACGATCCGCGCCCCTTCCATCGGCTTGCCAAAGTTGGGGTTGGCGACCGTTTTGCCGTTGACGACGATTTCCTGCTCGGTGTCGTACGGTGTCCAACCGCCGTCGTCGCGTTCGGCCCCATAGCGGGCCACGATCTTTTGCACGTCCGCCGCCACATGACCCAGGTCGCGGCCGTGCACGCCCATCGTCAAGTCCATCGTCGGCTGCAGGTTGGTGTGCAGCACCTCGGCCGGCACTTCTTTTTTCGTCACCGTCGCCACATTCCGCAGCGGAATCGACTTCTTCTGGTTGTGGCTCGTGATCGGAATATTCATCAAGCTGTTCATGTCCTTGATGTCCCCTTCCGGATACTGCACGCCGACGAAGTACTGGTTGTGGCTCTTCGGATCGATCCAGAAGTTGTGCTTGTTGAACTGCACCGAGCTATTGAAGGCGGCGATGATGTTCTGCATCACGTCCGTCTGAGTAAGTTGCAGCGACGAGGCCTTGGATTGGTCGACCTCGATGACGTACTGCGGGTAGTCGAGGCGCTGGAGAACGCGGGCATCGACCACGCCATCGACGTTCTTCACCTCGGCGAGGATGCGGTCGGCCACCTTGCGGGCCTTGTCGAGTTTCTTAGTTGTGATGCGGACGTTGATCGGCGTGGAGCGGCCTTCGTTCATGGCCGAACGGATCATGCCGCCGGCGTCGAAAGAGAACTCCAGGTTCTCGTGGAGGAATGGCGGCGTGTCCGGCGTGAGCTTCTCTTCCTTGGTCTTCGGATGGTACATGCGCCGGTCGTAGACGTCGTTGAGCGCCTTCTGGAATTCGGGGTCGCTGACGAAGCCGCGGCGTAGGATGTCCACCGCTTCCTGGGCCGAGCGCTCGCGATCGTGCTTCAATTGCACTTTCATGACGGCATCCATCGGGCCGGCATTGGGCGTGAACGCCGCCGACCAGTCGGCCGTCAAACCGATCTCGCTGATCACCGTTTCCAGCTCGTCGCCCAACTTCTTCCGCATGTAGGTTTCGACGGCCTCGATGTATCCTTCGGTGACTTCGATGCGGGTGCCGGACTTGGTGCGGACGAACATTTCGAAGGCGCCGGCATCGACCTCGGGGAAGAACTCCTGGCGGAGGTTCAGGCCGAACACCACGATGACGAGAGCAAGGATGGCAAAGGCGCCGGCGATGACGAGGAGCCGCACCTTGAGCACCTGGGCCAGCAGGCGTGTGTAGGCCGCGATGCCGGCGTCGATCATCGATTCCCACTTCTCGAAAACGCGGCCGACCAGACTGGCCCTGAGCGGGCGGTGCTCGTGTTCGTTGCGGTGCTGGTAATCGAAGGCGTGGGCCTCGACGGGAACGGGGCGGTGGCCGCGAAGCCAGGCGGCACAGCGGGCCGGCACGAACGTTCGCGACAGTACGTAGGCGATGCACATGGCGAAGGAAACCGCCAGGAACATGGGGCGGAAAAGGAAGGCCCCGAGGCCGGGCATCATGGCCAGCGGCAACAGCACGAGCAGCGTGCACAAGCTGGCGATGAGTTCCGGCATGGCCACTTCGCTCGCGCCGAGGAACGCGGCTTCCTTCGGCCGGGCCCCGAGCCCCAGGTGCCGGTGCGTGTTCTCCAGGCAGATGATCGCGCTATCGACAAGAGGCCCGATGGCGAGTGCCAGCCCCGCCAGCGTCATCACGTTGATCGTCTGCCCCATTTCATACAGGCAAGCGATGGCGCCGAGCACCGCCACGGGAATCGTCATAACGGCGATCGCCGTCATTCGCCATTCGCCCAGGAAGATTAGAATCACCGTCGAGCAGAGAAAGGCCCCGAGGATGCCTTCCATCTTCAGCGAGTCGATGGAACTCCGCACGTAAACGGATTGATCCATGACCATTTTCAGGTCGACGTCCGGGGTGGTCAGGCGGGCCTTCATGTCGGCCAGGCCATCGCGGAGGTTGTCGACGACGCTCAGAGTGCTGGCCCCTTGTTGACGAAAGACGGGGATGTAGACCTGGCGGCGGCCGTCGACGCGGACGACATTGGTTTGGATCAACGCCGAGTCTTTTGGAGTCGCCACGTCGCGAAGGTAGACGACGCCATCCGAGGTTGTCTTCAGCGGAATGTCGCCCATCCGCTGGACGAGTTCGTACATGGAGTTGGAATCGAGAGCGTAATCTTGCCAGCCGAACTTGGCGTCGCCGGCGGGAAGGAAGACGTTGTTTTTGTCGAGAGCGTCCATCACGTCGATCGGCGACAGGCCGCGGGCCTGCATCTTCTCGCGATCCATGTAGGCGAGGATCGTTCGCATCTTGCCGCCGTAAACGACCGGGGCGTTCGAGCCGCGCGATGCCATGATCATCATGCGGACCTCGTAGCGGCCGCAGTCGTAAAGCTTGGCTTCGGATTGCGTCTTGCTGTTGAGTGCGATGAGGCAAGCCGGCGCGGTCGAGGTCGGGTCGAAGGGAAGAATGACCGGGGGTAGGGTGCCGGGCGGCAAGCCGGGAATGCACGCCGTTGCCAGCGAGTTCACCTGCGTGAGGGCCGAGGCCAGTTCGATGTCGTCGTAGTAATAGTTGCGGATGATGCTGGCGCCGATGATCGAGCGCGATTCCTGGAGCCGGGTGCCGGCAGCCTGCCCCGTCCATCGTTCCATGCGGCTCGTGATGTCGGCCTCGATGCTGGTCGCCGGCATGCCGTTGTAGAACGTCAAGACTTGAACGGCCGGGCTCTTGTAAACGGGGAGAATGTCGCTGGGGATGAGCGGCTTCGACAACTTGACGGGAACCTTGACCCGGCCCCCAAAAAGTGTGAAACCCTTCTTCGACTCGTAACTCGGGACCAAGCCGACCACCACGACGCCGGCAAGCACGATCGTGAGCATCAGCACCGTGATGGCCCGGGGATTGCGAAGGGAGAAGCGAATCAAGCCGTTCATGGAGCCGCGGGGGTAGTGAGTTTAAACTAACCACAGAGGCACAGAGACACTGAGGAGAAACAGAGAGAGAGAAGAATTTGGGGAATCATCTCCCTGGGCGGCAAGCATTGTTGCTGCATTCGCTGCGCCGGCGCTACCGAAAAATCATTGCTGTAAATCTTCGGTGGCACAGGCATTGTTGCCTGTGCAAGGTTATGGCACAGGCAAGAATGCCCTGCGCCACCAAGAAGGATCAGTGGCCGGCACTGAGCACCGTCACGTTCATGCCGGCCTCGACCGGGACGGACGACCGCACGATCACCTGATCCGTGGTTTTCAGGCCGCTGAGGACTTCGGCGTGGACGCCGTTATCCGTGTCGTAGGTCACGTGGGCCACTTCCACCTTGCCGTTGCGGACGACGTGAACGTCGCCCTTGCCGTTGCCGGCCTTGCCGACCAGGGCGACCGAAGGAATGCGGATGGCCCCCTTCGCGCCCGACGTCAGGTTAATCGTCACCTTGCCGTACATGCCGCTCGTCAGCTTGCCGTCCTTGTTGTCGACGTCGATCTCGGTCTTCATGGTGCGGGTCGTCTTGTCTTCGGACTTGGCGAAGCGCGAGACGGTGAGATTGCCATCGGCCCCGAACCTCTCGCCGGGAAGGGCGTCGATCTCGACCACGGCCTTCGAGTTGGTGGTGATGTATGGCACGTCGCGATCCGGAACCTGCACAACGACGCGCATCACGTCGATTCGTTCCACCGTGAACAGAGGAACGATGCCGCCGTGCTCGGCGGACTTGATGAAGTCGCCGAACCGTCCCTCGACGCTGGTGCGGCCGTGTTTGCCGGGGAAGAAGTTGCGCTTGGTGACCACGCCGTCGTAGGGCGACGTGATGCTGGTGTACTCGAGAAGAACGCGGGAATGGTCGAGGATGGCTTCGGCGACGCCCACGTCGGCCGTGGCCTCGTCGATGTCGGCCTGGGCCTGGGCGATCTTTTCTTTGGCCGCCGCCGCCTTTTCAGTCGAGGTATTCACTTGCTCCTGGGCGGCATTTTCGTTCTCGAGCGCCGACTGGTAGAAATCTTCTTGTTCGTCTTCGAGTTTGGCGTCGAGGGCCTTCTCGGCCACCAGAGCCTTCACGCGCGTGAGTTGCTTCTCGCGGTACTGACGGTAGGCGGTCTTCGCCTTGACCTGGGCCTTGGCCAGTTTTATGGAGGCGTCGGCGGCGCGGAACTCGGCAATGGCCCCCCGCTTGTGCGCTTCCATCTGCCGCACCTTGGCCTTGGCATCGCGGAGCTTGGCCTCGTCGCGCAGCACTTCCTTCTGATACTCCGGAACGGCGATCTTGGCGAGCACCTGGCCGGCCTTCACCGGCGTGCCGATGTCCACGGGAACCATCTTGCCGTCCACCTCGATGCTTTGCTCCACCAGGTAACCTGAAACCTTGGCGTAGAGGTCGGCGGATTCGAACGGTTCGACGGTGCCGGGTTGCTCGCAAGCGCGGGAGATGCCGCCGGTCTCAGGGTGCACGACTTCGACGGTCACCGCGGATGCGTCCGCATGGCTCTCGCGGCTGCTGTTGGCGGCCGGTTCCGCGGCCGTGGAGGCCTTGCTCCGGCTGGCAATGTACCAGACGCCGACGGCCACGCCGACCACCACGATTGGGATGGCGATCCACCGGGCGCCGCGCTGTAGCGATTCCATGGTTTGCCTCAATGCGAGCGGATTCCGCGAGTTATGGACGATCATGCCCGACCCCTTTGGAAAGGGCGACACGCTGAGTTTCGTTCAAAGAACCGCGAGATAACGGAAACTACAGCAACTATGAGGCCGCTGCATTTTCCCAAAAAAGTCGACGATCTGTAGCAAAATCTGCCGAAGCCGCTGAGAAACCTGGTTTCTGAGAAAACAGAGTGAGCCCAAAATGCTCAGTGTGGGTAGTTATTACCCATTGATGGAATTAAGGAACCGTTTTTGAGCTCATGAACGCCAGAACCGTTCCCATTGCCGTTGGCGCGGTCCGTGACCACCCGATCGAGGACAATCCCCATGTCCCGGAGTTTGTAGCGAAGGGTTTTTCGGTCGATGCCCAGCAGTTCGCTGGCGTGGCTCTGGTGGCCGTGCGTATGGCGAAGCACTCGCGCGATCAGCATCCGTTCCACCGGTTCCATGACCTTGGAAAAGAGATTCCGTTCGCCGCTTTCGAGCATCGTTTCCAGGATCTGATGGATGTCGAGGCCGCCCGAGCGGGGTGTGGCCGACGCTTCAACAAGGCTCGGCGGCAGCGACTCCGGCAGAATGGCATGTCCGGACGTTCGCAGCACCGATTCCTTGATCGTGCTGCGGAGTTCGCGGACGTTCCCCGGCCACGAATACCCTTGCAAAATGGCCAGCGCCTCGGGGCTGAAGTCGCGGACGCCGCACCCCGTGGATCGGGCCACTTCCGTCAGAAAAAACCGGGCCAGTTCGGCGATATCGTCCTTGTGTTCCCGCAATGGCGGCACGCGGATTGTCGCTTCCTTGATGCGGTAATAGAGATCGGCGCGCAACCGCCCGGTGGCGATCAGTTGTTCCGGTGGGAAGTTGCTGGCGACGATGAGCCGCACTTTCGTGGCGATGGCCCGACTGCCGCCGACGCGCTCGAATCGCTGTTCCTTGAGCATTCGCAGCAGTCGTGCCTGCGCCGTGGCCGGTAAATCGCCGATCTCATCGACCAGGAGCGTGCCGTCGTGGCATTGTTCGAAGCGGCCGATGGCGCCGGGTTCGTCGCCGGCTTCGCGGCCAAAAAGCTCGCTTTCGATGAGCGATTCCGAGGCGGCCGAACAGTTGACGGCGACGAATGGCTTGCCGCTCCGCGGCGAATGCTGGTGGATCGCCCGGGCGACAACACCCTTGCCGGAGCCGCTTTCGCCGACGATCAGCACGGGAACGTCGAGGGCGGCGACGCGGCCGATCTGCTTGCACATCTCGTGAATGGCAGGTGTTTGGCCGACGATGTGCCCCGGCCCCGATTCGCCAGCAATGGCATCGAGCCGCGAGTGAGCCGCTTCGAATGCCCGCTCCAGAATGCGGCCCGTCCGCTCGCCGTCGAGCGGCTTGCGGAGATATTCAAACGCACCGTGTTTCATGGCCTCAATGGCCGTATCGGTGGTTCCATGAGCAGCGGTGAGAATAACCGGTAGATGGGGATCGGCCGCACGGATGCGGTCAAAGAGCTCCAGACCGGAGCCGTCCGGAAGCTCCAGATCGACAACGACGACATCGGGCGATTCGGCAAGTTTGCGACCGGCATCAGCAGCCGTAAAGGCCGTCGACACTTCAATATCGGACGCAGTGAGCAAGCGGCGAAGGGATTCGCACTGACGGATGTCCGGATCGACAATCAACAACTTCGACATTGCGTGGGTCCCAGGCAGCGAGTCACTCCACCAGAGGGCGAACCGGCCGATGCCGAGTCCGGGGAAGCATCATGTGAGGATAAACTCCCCATGAGCAATAGTCGTGCCAGAGCAGGTATCGCGAACCCGCGACCCAACGGTCAGACGCGTTACGCTCCGAATCGGGTCGCGGCAAATCGGGGAATGTCAGAGGCGGTAAAACTTCACCGCGTTGTCGTGGAACAGCTTCTTCTGCTGCTCGTCGCTGCGGTCCTTCACCACCATCATCAAGGCGCCGGCCCAGTCGGCATACTTTTCGACGCCCAGCAGGCAAACAGGCCAGTCGCCGCCGAACATCACGCGGTCCGGGCCGAACGATTCCAGCGTGTGATTGATGACCGGGGCGAGGTCGTCGAGGGTCCACTTGCCGCGGCCCGGCGCCGAGGCGATGAACCCGCTCATCTTGCCGACCACGTTCTTCTTCTTGCCGATCGCCGCCATGTCCTTCTTCCACTGCTCGCGTTCGGCCGGTTTGTGCGTGATCTTGCCGTTGCCGCAATGGTCCAGAATGAAGCGCGTGCCAGGGCACTGCTCAACGAGCTTGATGTGATCGGGCAGTTCCTCCGGCCGCACGCACAGATCGAAGCTCAGGCCGAGTTCGCCGAGCAACTGAATCCCCTTGACGAATTTGCGATCGAGGAAGTATTCGGGCGTCGCCCCTTTCACATGCAGCACCTGGCGAATTCCCTTCACGTATTTGCTGTCCTTGAATTGCCGGGCGTACTTGGCGAAGCCGTCCGAATTGGGCCGACCGGAGACGACCGCGGCACAGGTCGGCGTTTTGCCACTCTTGCAGAGTTCGACAATGAAATCGGCCTCTTGCTGCTGCTGTTCGGGCACCACGTCCACTTCCATGTAGACGGACTTGACGACGTTGAGCCCGGCGGTGGCCGCCGCGTATTCCTTGGACGTGAAGCTGTGGCCGAGCACCTTGCCGTCCGGAGTGTCCGGGTCGAACCACGCCAGTTTAAACTTGGTGAGATCCCAGAGATGCTGATGGGTGTCGACGATGGGGATGGTGCTGGCGGCGTTCACAGTCTGAGGTTCCTTGGCGGCAACGCGGGAAGCCGCCGCGGCGGCCGCGGCAGCGAGAAAAACGCGACGATTCATTGAATGCTCCATGTTGTTTCGATTTATGCCCACGGTAAGAGCCGCCGCGTTCCCTGTCAAGGAAATGCCAGAGTGCGTCAGTTCGATCTTGGTGGCACAGGCATTCCTGCCTGTGCGAGGCACCTGCACAGGCAAGAATGCCTGTGCCACCAAACGAGTGCACCATCGGAAATGCATCAATCGCGCAGGTCGCGGCCGGTCAGTTGCAAGAAGACTCGCTCGAGGGTCGGTTCGCGCAGTGAAACCGTTTGCCACTCAACGCCGAGGCGCGCACAGAGTTGCGCCACATGCACCAACACGGGCGCGGCATCGGTCACGGTTAAGGTAAAGCCATCGGCGACGGCGACGCGCTTGACGCCGGGAATTGTCCCGAGCTTCGCCGCGAATTCCGCAGGCGGATTGGCCACGTCAATGCGAAGGGTCGCATCCTGCAGCTTCAGTAGCTCCGGCAGCGTATCGCACGCCAGCATCCGGCCGCTTTCCAAAATGGCAATCCGCGAACAGAGTTCCTGCACTTCCTCCATGTAATGGCTGGTATAGACCACGGTGACGCCGCCCGCGTTCAATTTCTTGACGTGTTCGAAGATGTGATTGCGCGATTGCGGGTCGACGCCGGTCGTCGGTTCGTCGAGAAAGAGAAGGCGCGGCTTATGGACGATGGCGGCGGCGAGATTGAGGCGCCGCTTCATGCCGCCGGAAAAAGTGCCGGCGCGATCGTCGCCGCGGTCGGTGAGCCCCACGGAAGCGAGCAGTTCCTCGACGCGGCGTTCGAGAGCCGGGCCGCGGATGCCGTATAGCTTGCCGAAGAAGCGGAGGTTCTCGCGGCCGCTCAGGTCGGGGTAAATGGATAGCTCTTGGGTGCCGATGCCGATGAGGCGGCGGAGATCGCAGTCGGTGCGGTGGAACGGCTGGCCGAAGAGGCGAACTTCTCCGGCATCGACCGAAGCCAGGCCGCACAGGATCGAGATGAGCGTCGTTTTCCCGGCGCCATTTGGCCCCAGGAGCCCGAACATTTCCCCTTCGTTCACGGTCAGCGACACGCCATCGAGGGCGCGAATCGGGCCGAATCGCTTGTGGAGTTTCTCGGCCGCGAGCACGGGAACTGTCATGCGGCTATGTTACAGCAGTTTGTCCACGCGTCGCGACCGCCACACGCGGATCATCACGACGATTCCGCCGACGCCACCGACGAAATAGCTGGCACTGTGCGCCCACAGGTCGGCGAGGAATGCCGCGTGTTTCCGCTGGGGAACGTCGCTGGCCAGGGGATTCACGAGCTCGATGAGGCCGAGCTGCGCCAGTGCGTAGCCGAGAATTCCCATGGCCAGGGCGGCGATGGCCGTGATGGCAAGCAACTCGGCCACGGGGCCGATAAGCGATGTCACGGATCGGGGCGGCCGGGAACCTCCGCGAGCGGCTATTGCCAGCCCCAAGCCGAGGATCAACCCCACCCACCAGGTGGCGATGATGCCCCAACCCAATCCGAGCAGCGTCGGGTCGGCCGTGGCGAAGATCGGCGGATGGCCGATGGTAAAGTATTCGACGCAGACGCGGGCCGTGATCTGATCGTGGCCGATGCCGTAGCTAATGGCAGCGAAAATGCAGCTGAGAACGATGGCGGAGGATCGCATCGGATTCCTGTGCTCGAGTGAAAGTGAGCTTTTTTCTCGCCGGCCCGTTTCTTAAGCTGTTCGCATGGCCATTACCCACCTGCTCGCGTCCCAGGTCGATCTCACCACTCGCGCCCGCGGCAACACCTATTATCGGTCCGGCGCCGTCAAAATCAAAAATCTCTCCGAGCGGGAGGTAGCGGCCAGCGTCCAGGGCTCCGAACTCTACAAAGTCGACATCGTAATCGAACGCCAGGTCGTGGATGCATTTTGCAGTTGCCCGTACGTGGAGCGTGAACAAGCACCCTGCAAGCACATCTGGGCGACGCTACTGGCCGCCGAACCGCGCGGTTTCGGCGCGAACGCACGGGTGCCCCTCGAACTCATCATTAACGGCGGTGAAAACGAAGACGATGACTATGATGGGGATGACACGGACCCGAACTTCGAGGATTGGGAGTATTCCCACCGGCAGCGAAATAATGCTTCGACGACGACTCGGCACACCGCCTCGCCAAAGACCGACACCGGCTGGAAAGTGCAACTGGATCGCCTCAGCAAGGCCATGACTCCGGCCCGACCGACGAGTTCCTACGGCCCGCGCCGGTCCATCGATCGGCGGCTGTTCTACGCCGTGGATGTGTCGGGCAGTGCGAACGCGGGGAAGTTGCTGCTCGAAGCCTCGGTCCAGGAACGCAAGAAGGACGGCGACTGGAGCAAGCCCAAGACCCAGTCGATCACGACGGAGATCATCCAGCACCTCGTCGAGCCGATCGATGCGCAAATCGTCGCGATCCTCGGCGGCGCCGACCGCCTCGACAACTACGGTTACGATCCCTACCGCTATTCCGCGCGCGAGGTTTTCCGCTATCGCCTCGAGGGACCGATTCTCGAAACATTGCTGCCCCTGCTGGCGCGGAGCGGCCGCGTCGCGCTCCGCCGTCAACCCAAGGGCGAACTGGAGCCCGTCGTTGCCGACCTCGATCCGCCGTGGGAATTGAACATTGCCCTCGACAAGAGCAGTAGCGGTAATAGCTGGGTGCTCGGCGGGAACCTGCGCCGGGGCGAAACGGCGATGGGGCTTTCCAAAGTCGATCTCATCGTCCCCGGCGCCGTCTTCTGGGATGGCCGCTTCGGGCGGCTCCTTCAAACGGAAGCGTTCGCCTGGGCTCCCGTTCTGCGGTCGGTCGGATCGATCCCGGTTCCCCTGAAGCAATCGAACGAGTTCCTGGAAAAGTTGCTCCAGATGCCGGAGTTGCCGCCGCTGAAGCTGCCGGAGGAAATGGCTTGCGAGGAGATCGCGGCGGCGCCGAAGCCGGTCCTGGCGGTGAAGACCGCGCAGCGCGGGCACTATTACGGCGGCCCGGTCCTCGAAGGCAAGCTGTCGTTCCAGTACGACGGATTGACGGTTCAAGCCAGCCATCCGGGTCGCGGCCTCCTTCGCCCGGCGACCCGGCAATTCCTGCTCCGCGATCGCGAGTTCGAATCCGCGGCCGCCGCCAGGCTCCGCACCCTCGGGTTCCAGACGCAATGGCAGGAAGGCGAAGAGCGGCTCCAGCTTCCCCCAACCAAACTGGCCAAGGTCGTCCGCGACCTGGCCGCCGAGGGGTGGCTGGTGGAAGCGGAGGGGAAGCTGTACCGCCAGGCCGGCCACTTCGAACTCGAGGTGAAAAGCGGCCAGGACTGGTTCGACTTGAACGCCCGAGCGGACTTCGACGGCCAACCGGTGTCGATGCCGCGACTCCTCGCCGCCCTGCGCCGCGGCGAAAACAACGTCGTGCTCGACGACGGCAGCATCGGCATGCTCCCCGAGGACTGGCTCAAGAAGTACGGCCTGATCGCCCGGATGGGCAAAGTCGAGGGCGACCAAATTCGCTTCGAACGCGCCCAGGTCGGCGTGCTCGATGCCCTCTTGGCGTCTCGTCCCGAAATTGAGTTCGACAAGCAGTTCGCCAAGGCCCGCGGCGAACTCGTGAAGTTCGAAGGCATCGACACGCCGGAACCGCCCAAGGGGTTCGTCGGCGAACTCCGCGCTTACCAGAAGGAAGGGCTCGGCTGGCTGCGGTTCTTGCGCAAGTTCGGCTTCGGCGGCTGCCTCGCGGACGACATGGGGCTCGGCAAGACCGTGGAGGTGCTGGCCCTGCTCGCCGGCAAGCGCGGCGGGCCTGCCCTCGTCGTCGTCCCCCGCTCGCTCGTCTTCAACTGGAAGCAGGAAGCGGCCCGCTTCGCCCCGAAACTCAAAGTCCTCGACCATACGGGGACGAACCGCGACCGCAGCGGCGCCGGCTTCAAGGAACACGACATTGTCCTGACGACGTACGGCACGCTTCGCAACGACGCCGCGACCTTCGCCGAATTCCGCTTCGATACCTGCGTGCTGGACGAATCGCAAGCCGCCAAGAACGCCGACACCGAGACGGCCAAGGCGGTGCGGCTCGTGCAGGCGGATTACCGGCTCGCCCTCAGCGGCACCCCGATCGAGAACCATCTCGGCGAACTCTGGACGCTCTTCGATTTCCTCAACCCCGGAATGCTCGGCCGCACCGCGGTGGGCGGCGAAGCGGCGTTCGGACGCAACCCCGACCCCGAGACACGCGAAATCCTCGCCAAGGCCCTGCGACCCTTCATTCTCCGCCGCACCAAGAGCGAGGTCGCCAAGGACCTGCCCGCCAAAACCGAGCAGACCATTTATTGCGATCTCGAACCGCACCAGCGGAAGCTCTACGACGAACTCCGCGACCACTATCGGCAATCGCTGCTGTCGCGCGTCGAGTCCGTGGGCCTCGGTCGTTCGAAAATTCAAGTGCTCGAAGCCCTGCTGCGATTGCGCCAGGCGGCCTGCCATCCGGGCCTCATCGACAAGAAGCGCAAGGCCGAGGCTTGCGCCAAGTTGGATGTTCTGATGCCGCAACTCCGGGAACTGCTCGAGGAGGGGCACAAGGCCCTCGTCTTCTCGCAGTTCACCTCGTTCCTGGACATCCTGCGCCCTCGGCTCAAGGAGGAAGGCATACCATTCGAATACTTGGACGGCCGCACCCGCGATCGGCAGGAACGCGTCGAACGCTTCCAGACCGACCCGGAGTGCAAGCTGTTCCTGGTGAGCCTGAAGGCCGGTGGCGTCGGCTTGAATCTCACCGCGGCGGAGTACGTGTTCCTGCTCGACCCGTGGTGGAACCCGGCCGTGGAGGCCCAGGCCATCGACCGCACGCACCGCATCGGCCAGACCAAGCCGGTATTCGCTTACCGGTTGATCGCCCGCGGCACGGTCGAGGAAAAGGTGCTGGCCTTGCAGGAAAGCAAGCGGGAACTGGCCGATGCCATCCTCGGCGGCAACAACCGCGTCATCGCCGACCTGAAGCGCGAAGACCTCGAAATGCTCCTGTCGTGACGCCAACCCGCCTTTATTGACAACCGCTCATCTGCTACCTTGCTGCCTTCATTCTTCCTTGGGAACGCGGCATGGATGCCACGCGGGTAACGCTCGTCCACGACTGGTTGACCGGGATGCGCGGCGGCGAGAAGTGCCTCGAGCCGCTGGCGCGCCGCTGGCCGCAAGCCCGCTTACTCACGCTCTTGCACAGGCGCGGCAGCGTCGCCCCGGCCATCGAACGCCTAGACATCCAGCCGAGTTTCTTGAACCGCCTCCCCGGCGTCGCCCGTTACTATCGCTACCTTTTGCCGCTGATGCCGTTCGCGTCGGGGTGGAAAGTCCGCGATGCCGACCTCGTCGTCAGCCTCAGCCACTGCATCGCCAAGTCGGCTCGGCCACCCAAAGGCGTCCCTCATGTCTGCTATTGCTTCACGCCCATGCGCTATGCCTGGCACATGAAGGGATCGTACTTTCGCAGAACGGGAATCCTGGGACGATTCAAGGCGGCGGCGATCGATTGCTTGCTCGCACGGATCCGCGACTGGGATCGCCGCACGGCGGATCGCGTCACGCATTTCATTGCCATTAGCCGCACCGTGCAGCAGCGGATTCGCGACTGCTACGACCGCGATAGCCGGGTGATTTACCCGCCCGTGGATACGGAGTTTTACACGCCCGCGCCGGTCCAGCGCGAGGAGTTCTACCTGGTGGTCTCTGCTCTTGCCCCGTACAAGCGGTTCGATCTGGCTGTGGAATCGTGCACGCGGCTCGACAAGAAGCTCGTCGTCATCGGCTCGGGGCAAGAGGCGAAGAAACTGCAGGCGACAGCCGGGCCCGGGGTTCAGTTCCTCGGTTGGCAATCGGACGAAGCAATCCGCGATCACCTCCGGCGGGCGAAGGCGCTCTTGTTCCCGGGAGAGGAGGATTTCGGCATCGTTCCCTTGGAAGCGCAGGCGTGCGGCTGCCCGGTGATCGCCTTCGGCCGCGGCGGCGCCATGGAAACCGTCCGCTCATTGGGAACCGCCAACGACCCGACCGGTGTCTTCTTTGAGGAGCAAACCGCGGAATCGCTGATGGCGGCCATCGAGCGCTTCGAGCGCGAGGCCGATCGCTTCGACCCGCGCGCCGCGCGCCGGCAAGCCGTGCTCTTCCGCAAGGAACGATTCGAGCAGGAATTGTTCAGCTATTTGGACGCCGTTCTGGCAGGCGACCCCCGCGAAGTACGGAAAGCCGCGTAATGCAAGGCCAACCACGCTCACACGAGAAATAAACGCCGCTGGGTGGCACCGGCTTCTAGCCAGTGTGTCTTTACTTGCACCGGCTGGAAGCCGGTGCCACCCAAGAACCGTTAGTAACTATTTCTTCTCCCAAGAGAGCCTTGCTGCAAATTGTGGCGCCCCATCGCGCACTTCGGGTTGAGGTTCCCAAGAACCACCGCTATAGCGGTGTTGCCGCCTTTGCTTGACGGCTTGGTTCTATCGCCCTATCGTGGGTTTGGGTGTCGCCCCGCACCGCCTTTTGGATCAACGCGATCATGGCCGACCGCTCGTACCGCTGGCTTCTCATCGTCTTGGCCCTGATCGGCCTTACCCTCGACCAGACGACTAAGTACGGCGTCTTCCGCTGGTTGTATCGCGGCGGCGAATTCCACGATTCGACCGGCACCGGCAACACGTCGACGATCGTGCCCGAGTGGTTCGAACTCATTGCTCAGTTCGACCGCGATACGCCAACTTGCGATTGCGCGGCGAGCGGGTTACAGACGTGGAGCGCACCGGTGATGCCGCGCGTCAACCACGGGGCGCTGTGGGGCATCGGCGGTTCGAAAAAAGGCTCGGCGAATCTCTTCTTCGCCGGCGTCAGTTTGGTGGCCGCCGCCGCGATCCTGATCTGGGGAACGCGGCGCGGACCGTCGCGCGAACGCTGGCTCAGCGCCGCCCTTGGCCTCATCCTCGCCGGGACCCTCGGCAACTTCTACGACCGGCTTGTCTTCGGCGGCGTCCGCGATTTCCTCCACGTCTTCCACAAGGATTGGGACGACTGGTCGTGGCCGGTGTTTAACATCGCCGATTGCTGCCTGGTGGTCGGCGCGGGGTTGCTGCTGGTCCAGGCGGTGTTCGCCCCGGCCCCAGCGCCGGCCGCGACTGCGGAGCAAACCGCCGCGGCCCCTACGCCGCTGGGCGCGAAGGTTTGATCCCATTTCTAGCGCTCGGCTCCGCCTCGCGGCTAATCCCATTCGGTCGCGTGCACTTTCCTTTCCGATGCGGTCTTTTACTTCTAACGGAATGACCTACGACGAAGCCCTGGCCTATTGGTATGGGCGGATCAACTTCGAGGTGCGGGCGGCCGGGCCGGACGACCTCAAGCTCGAACGGATGCAAGCCCTGCTCCACCGGCTCGGCGACCCCCATCGCCGCCTCCGCATCGTCCACATCACGGGCACCAAGGGCAAAGGTTCCACCGCGGCAATGCTGGCCGCCATTCTTCAAAAAGCGGGCCATCGCGTCGGCCTGTTCACGTCGCCGCACTTAACGCACGTCGAGGAGCGCATCCAGGTCGACGGTTCGTCGATCTCGCACGAAGAACTGGCCGAGTGCATGGCGGAAGTCGCGGCCGCGGCAGCGGGAATGCCGCCGCCGACTTTCTTTGAAATCGGCACCGCTCTGGGCTTCTTGCACTTCGCCCAAAAGAAATGCGATCTGGCGATCATCGAAGTCGGCCTCGGCGGCCGCTTCGACAGCACCAACGTTTGTACGCCGCTGGTGTCGATCATTACTAACGTCGGCTTCGATCACATGGCGCAACTGGGCAACACGCTCGAAGCGATCGCATATGAAAAGGCGGGAATCATCAAGCGCGGCGTCCCGGTGGTCAGCGGCGTAACGCAAAGCGGCCCGCGCGACGTAGTCGCCCGAGTCGCGCGCGAATTCGCCGCTCCCTTGTGGGACGCGAAGGATTTCCTGCCGCCGCCGGAGATCGCTGTCGGATTGCTAGGCGCTCACCAGCGCGAGAACGCGGCCTGTGCGATTGCCGCCATCGAGCGGCTTCGCGATGCCCACATCCCGGTGCCCTCGGCGGCGATTCGCGATGGGCTCGCCTCAGTTCGTTGGCCGGCGCGCATCGAGGTCCGCTCGCGGCGGCCGCTAGTCATCCTCGACACGGCCCACAACGTTCCATCGGCGGAAGCCCTGGTGCAGACGCTCGCCGAATCCTTCCCCGATGTCGGCCGCAAGGCCGTCGCCTTCGCGGTTTCGTCCGACAAACAGTACCCCGAGATCATCCGCACCCTGGCGACTTACTTCGATTCATTCCACATGACGAGGTATGGAACGAACCCGCGGGCGACGCCGCCGGAGAAGTTGGCCGACACGCTGCGACAAATCGATGGAACGAGGCAGTGCCGGACATACGCAGCAAGCAAGGACGCCTGGGCCGCGGCCCGCGCCGCCATGGCCTATGATGATCTGTTGTGTGCCACCGGTTCGATGTTCCTCGCTGGCGAATTGCAAGGGAGCTAACAGGCGGGTTTCATCAGCCACTCGAGGATGG
>DATNBQ010000468.1:0-12443 GCA_035571955.1 Urbifossiella sp.
GGCCATCGTCGATGCGTTCGTACTCGTCGACGCGAATCCCGGCCGGGACATCCATATCAATGGCGATGAGGGACATCGGTTCTTCCATGAACCAGGAAAAAGGATTTGCAGCTGCCTCCAGCTGCTACCCTATCCGAAAAATGCGATTTAGCCCAGAATTGCACCTATAACGGAAGGGCCGGCTTCCGAGCTCTCCTCATCGAGCCGAATCCGTAATCCCTTTTTTAGTTCGAAAACATCCTATGAACATTCTGGTGACCGGCGGGGCCGGGTATATCGGCAGCCACACAGTGCGGGCACTGCTCGCGCGCGGGCACGAGGTCATCGTGCTCGACAATCTCTCTTACGGCCATCGCCAAGCCGTAAGGGCGGATTGCCTAATCGTCGGCGACTTGAACGATGCCGCCCTCGTCGATCGCCTGCTGGCCGAACGGCGCATCGAAGCCGTCGTCCACTTCGCCGCCTTCGCCTACGTCGGCGAATCGGTCACCGACCCCGCTAAGTATTACACCAACAACTTCCTCAATTCCCTCGCCTTGCTCGAAGCATGTCGAACGAACGGCATTGGCAAGTTCGTCTTCTCCAGCACCTGCGCCACCTACGGCAACCCGACCAAAGTACCGATCGACGAATCCGAGAAGCAACTGCCGATCAACCCCTACGGCAACACGAAGCTCGCCTTCGAGCGGGCCCTTGCCGACTATGCCGCGGCCTATTCGTTTGGCTACTGCGCTCTGCGGTACTTCAACGCCTCCGGCGCTAGCCCGGATGGAACCATCGGTGAAGACCACAACCCCGAAACGCATCTGATCCCACTCGCATTTCAGGCGGCGCTGGGCAAGCGGCCGCGGCTCGATATCTTCGGCACCGATTACCCGACGCCGGACGGCACCTGCATCCGCGATTACATCCATGTCGACGACCTGGCCGAGGCCCACATCCTGGCGTTGGAGAAGCTCGAACCGGGCACGCAGTTGAAGTTCAACGTCGGCGTAGGACGGGGGTTCAGCGTGCGCGAGGTGATTCGCACGGTGGAGGAAGTGAGCGGGCTGAAAGTGCCGGTGAAGGAAGGCCCGCGCCGCGTCGGCGACCCCGCGGAACTGGTCGCCAACGCCGACAAGATTCGCCGCGAACTCGGCTGGCAACCGCGCTATGGCGAACTACGCCCCATCGTGGAAACCGCCTGGAATTGGCACCGTAGCCACCCCGATGGCTATGAGGTGTGATGCCACAGCAGAGATGGTTAAGCCGCTGGGGCCTCATTAGCAGAAGGAGTCGCTGCCGAACCGGAAGGGCGTACATGATCCGCCTCAACCGTTGATTTGGCGGGATCGACGAGCGATACGAGTCGCCTGCCGAGCGACGCTTGTCGATCCCGCGTGTCGGCGAACGTGGCATGAGTATCGAAATTAAACCGGGCCGCGAGTTCCTTTCGAATTCGATGAACCTCCGCGACAATCGGATCGTTCCGCATAGTTATCCTCCCATGACTAGCGCGCATGGGCACGACCGACCCACCGCGATAACAGGGAGCCGATAAGTCCGCCAGCCAGCCCCCCGACAACCAGCACCACGATGGGAACCCCAAATTGCCACGCTGTCGCTTCCGAGTCGAACTCGTGGGCATCGGCGGCACTTCGCATGGATACGACCCGGCCAAGGAATGTGACGGTCAGGGTGGCTTCCAGTTTCGAATGTGGCGGCGGTGCTGACACATAGGTCGTCACAAGTGCATCCGACCCTTCGCAGTTGACCAGCAGCAAGAGAGCCGCGCTGGCCAACCCGAGCGAAGCAAAGACAGCGATCATCAAACGGTCGCTGCGCCGCCTGGAGCCTTGGCTCAACACCTCTAACGCCCTCTGTGGCCGAACGAGTGAATCCAATAAGTCGCGAGTTTGCAACCCGTTTTGGCACGGTCGGTTGGATCGGTCCTGTGTGCGCCCCCTTTTACAGCCCGCACCGAAGCGCTGTCGATGAGAACCGATCGACCTTCAAGGCGCCTTCCACATACCCACCGAGCAGTTATGAAATAGCCTCTAAGCGATATTCTGATGGCATTTCGCGCCTTCTCGCGCGGCCCAGTTCCTATAATCCCAAATCCAAGCACTTCTCAGTATAGCAGGAGGCCGCGCCGTGCACGATCGCATCGCTTACCCCGGAATCACCTTCGACGACGTATTGCTCGAACCCGGCTACAGCGACGTCGTCCCCCGCGACGTCGATGTCCGGACCCAACTCACCCGCAACGTCCGCATCAACATTCCGATCGTCTCCAGTCCGATGGATACCGTCACCGAAAGCGAGCTGGCCATCGCGCTGGCCCAGGAAGGCGGCATCGGCATCATTCACAAGAACCTCACCATCGCCCAGCAGACCCGCGAAGTGGACAAGGTGAAGCGCAGCGAGAACGGCATCATCACCGATCCGATCACGCTGCCGCCGGACGAGACGGTCGGCCACGCCCGGCAGATCATGGAAGACCATCACGTCAGCGGCGTGCCGATCACGGTGAACGGCCGCCTCAAGGGAATCCTTACTCGCCGCGACCTGAAATTCCTCGCCGACAATTCGCAGAAGATCGCCGAAGTGATGACCGCCGAGAACCTCGTGACGGCCCCGGAGAACACCACGCTCGAGGCCGCCGAGCAACTCCTCACCAAAAATAAGGTGGAGAAACTGCTCCTGGTAGACGATGAATTCAGACTGAAGGGATTAATCACGATCAAGGACATCGATAAGACTCAGAAGTTTCCGCACGCGTGTAAAGATGCCCGTGGCCGGTTGAAAGTGGGGGCGGCGATCGGCGTGCACGACCTGGAGCGGGCAGCCTCGCTGATCGAGGCCGGGGTCGATGTGCTGGTGGTCGATTCGGCCCACGGGCATAGCCGCAACGTGCTGGAGACCGTGCGGGAAGTGAAGAAGCGGCACCGGATCGAGGTGATCGCGGGGAATGTGGCGACGGCGGAAGGTGCGCGGGATTTGGCCGACGCCGGGGTGGATGCCGTGAAGGTCGGCATCGGGCCGGGAAGCATCTGCACGACGCGGATCGTTTCCGGCGTGGGCGTGCCGCAGATGTCCGCGATCGCCAATGCGGCAAAAGGGCTAGCCGGAACCGGAATCCCCTTGATCGCCGACGGGGGCATTCGCTATAGCGGCGACATTACCAAGGCACTGGCGGGCGGGGCGTACGCGGTCATGATCGGGGGGCTCTTCGCGGGGCTCGCCGAGAGCCCGGGGCAAACGATCCTCTATCGCGGGCGGACGTTCAAGGCCTACCGCGGCATGGGATCGCTCGGGGCCATGATGGCCGGTTCCGCGGATCGCTATCACCAGGGCCCTCCGGGGCGGGCGAACGGCAAACTGGTGCCCGAAGGGGTCGAGGGGCGCGTACCGTACAAGGGCCAGCTTGCCCCGTACGTCTACCAAATGGTCGGGGGATTGCGGGCCGGCATGGGTTACTGCGGTTGTCGAACCCTCGACGAACTCCGAACCAAGACGCGGTTCATCCAGGTGACCGCGGCGAGTGTGCAAGAGAGCCATCCGCATGACATCGCTATTACGCAGGAGTCGCCCAACTACAGCATGGTGGATGCTTCGGCCACGGATGGCCTTTAGCGTGGCGGCGGCAGCGCTGGCCGCTTCCCCGGCAGTCGCGCAGCAAACCTATGGGGCGGGGGTTCGCCCGCCTTCGCGACCCGTCGCCACCTTCGCCACGCCGTATCCTTCCATACCCGCTCCCGGTCCGGTCGGGCCGGCTTACGATCCCACGGTTCTCCCAAATAGCGGCGTTATTCAGGCGCAGGCATTCCAGCCGCTGCCGGGGAGCCTGAATCCGGTTCAACCGGCGGCGCCGACGGCCCCCGTTCCCGCGAATCGCCGGCCGACGGCGGGGCCGCGCATGGCGCCCGGCGCGAGCGGCAAGGTCATGTACTTCCACAAGCCGGCCGACGCGCTCGTGCCTGATGGAATGGTCGATCCCGGCGCGCTGGCGATGACATCGAACGCGGCGCCGCCATTGCTCCCGGGCGTCCCGGATGTGGCGCCGCCGCGCGGCCTGATAATTCCCAAGACGCAAGCGGCGCCGGCGCGAGCGCAGTGGCGGCCCATCGGCGCCGACGCGCCCATCGAAACCGCGCCCCGGCAGCCATTTACCCCGCCGCCTTTACCGTCCTTGCCGAACGCCACCGGGTTGCCGATTCCCCCGCGGATCGCCCCTTTGCCATCGGCTCCCGAGTCGAACTTCACTCCACCGCCCAAGGAAGCCACACAGCTGCAACCGCGCGGATTCATCTTCCAAATGCCGGACGATGCTCGCCTGCATGAATTGATTTACGAGCGGGTGGCGAAGGATGCGCAGAATAAGAACTTGACGCCGAAGTCGCTGCGCGAACAGTATCCGATCCCGCCGGTGGAACCGACCGTGCCGCCGGGCACGCAGTACATCGCCAAGACGGCGACCCTGCCGCCGGGGCAAGGCGTCTTCGAGCCCGGTTTCGTGATCCACAACCGCCTGCACTTCGAAGAGAAGAATGCCGAACGCTATGGCTGGGATCTAGGCCCCATGCAGCCGCTGGTGTCGGTGGCGTCGTTCTACAAGAACATGCTGCTATTCCCGAGCAGCCTGGTTTCCGGGGCGGTGGTCGGCTTCTGGGATACGAACGCGGGCAAGTGCCTGCCGGGCAGCCGGGTGCCGTATTACTTCTACCCGCAAGGGTTGACGGTCTCCGGCGGCGTGGCCGAGGGGCTCGTCATCACCGGCCTGTCGTTCGTGATTCCATGATTGTGAAACCGCGCTCCCCGTTGGGTCGCGGCTAATCGGCGGTATCATGAAATCATGACGCCGCCCTGGTTGGAACCGCGGACCGCATACATCCACGTCCCTTTTTGCGCCCACCATTGCGGCTACTGCGACTTCGCCGTCGCGGCCGGCCAAGACGACCTCATCGAGCTTTACCTCGACGCCCTCGGGATGGAACTAACGGCGCTCGGCGCGCCGCGGAGCGTCGAAACGTTGTTCATCGGCGGCGGCACGCCCACTCACCTGAACGCGAAACAGCTGCGCCGCTTGCTGGAATCGATCGCCCGCTGGCTGCCGCTCGCGGGAACCCCCGAGTATTCGATCGAATCGACGCCCGAAAGCCTGGATGCGGAGAAAGTCGCTCATCTTGCGGAGTTTGGCGTCACTCGCGTCAGCATCGGCGTGCAGTCGTTTCAACCCGATTTACTTTCCGCCCTCGATCGGCGGCATTCGCCAGACCACATTCCCGCGGCCATCGATGCCGTTCGCAAACGCATTCCTGCATTGTCCCTCGACCTGATCTTCGCGGCCCCCGGCTCGACTCTCGCCACTTGGAGCGCCGACCTCGAGGCGGCCCTGGCCTTCGAACCAAATCACATTTCCACGTACGGACTCACGTACGAGAAGGGAACGCCGCTCTGGAAGGAGCGTCAGGGCGGGGCCGTAAAGGCGGTTCCCGAAGAGAGCGAACTGGCGATGTACGAATTCGTCATGGACCGGTTGGCCGCGGCCGGCTTCGAGCACTACGAGATCTCAAACTTTGCCCGGCCCGGCCAGCGCTGCCGCCACAACGAACGCTACTGGGCGAACGAAGCCTATTTTGGTTTCGGCGTCGGGGCCGCCCGCTACGTGCACGGCGTCCGCGAGTTGAACGTCCGCGATACGAAACTGTACGTCCGCCGGATGCTGGCCGGGGAGTCGCCAGTCTTCCAGAGCGAACAGTTGGGCCTGTGCGACCGCGCCTTCGAAACCATCGGTACGCAGCTTCGCCGCGCCGACGGCATCGATCGCGATCGCTTTGAATTACAAACCGGTTTGAGCCTCGATGACCTGGTGGGAGCTCCGCTCGCGAAGTTAATAGGTCTTGGCTTGTTGAGCGATGACGGTCAGTGCATCCGCTTGACGCGCCGCGGAAAATGCGTCGCCGATGCGATTATCGAAGAACTCATGAAGGCGAACAGGTGATTCGGAAACGACCCGTTTGAACAATATCTGTACAAGTGAGTTCCTGTCAGCTGCGGGTTCGGTTTCCGAATGTGCATCGTGCTTCGCCGCGTCGGGAAGGCCGGTGCGCACTGCATCGTTCAAGAGCGTCGTATGGGGATGAGAAATGGGAGCAAATCGTGCGATGGGAGGGATTTTCCAGCATAAAAACGAAAAAGGCGGGATACCCATCGTGAACCGTCGCCCATTCGGTTCACAGACAGTTATCCCGCCGGGAGTGATAATGCATCGGACGTGCCAAACGGCGGCCGCTTACGAAATCGATGGAATCAAATGCCCGCGAGTTGTTCCTTGGCGTCGCCGAAGCTCATCGACTTGAGCCCCATGCGGTGCATGAGCGCGAGATACAGGCTACAGAGCCGCCGCTTGTCGTTTCCGGCCTTGATGTAGTCGAGCGAGCGGCCGGTCTTCAAGGTGCCGCCGAGCCCGCCCGCCAGCACCACCGGCACGTGATGGCCGTTGTGCGCGTTCCAGTGCTCCGAGACGAACATCAGGCACGAGTTGTCGAGCACCGTGCGTTCGCCCTCCGGCATCTTCGCGAGCCGGTCGATGAGATAGGCGTACTGCTCGATGTGGAACTTCACGATGGCCTGGTATTCCTTTCCTTCGTTGGAGTGGGAATAGCTGTGGTGGTCGTCGCGGATGCCGAGGAACGGATAGACCTGGCCGGAGAGGTCGCGCGACATCAGCAGCGTGGCGACCCGCGACCGGTCGGCCTGGAACGCCAGGGCGATGATGTCGCACATCAGCTTGGCGTACTCGCGGAAGTCCCTGGGCTGGCCGGCCGGCGGGCGAAGGCGGCCCGACGAGGCCGGCGTTTCTTCCTTGGCCAGCTTGTTCAGCCGCTGCACGCGCTCTTCCGTCTCGCGGACGCTGGCCAGGTATTCGTCCAGCTTGCGCTGGTCCGCCCCGCTGACCTGGCCGCCGATCTCTTTGGCCTGGCCGAGCACGTCGTCGAGGATGCTGCCTTGCAGTTTGCCGGCCTTGCCGCCGAACAGGCTGTCGAAGGCGAGCGCCGGGTAAAGTTCGATCGGCACGGGGGAATCGGCGTTCCGCCACGAGATGTGCGACGCGTAGACCATGGAATACTGGCTTTCGTGGAAGCCCGAGACCGGTTGCTCGCAGCCGAGGACGAGGCTCGGCTGGGCGGTTTCTTCATCGAAGTGTTTGGCGAGCAGTTGATCCATGCTGACGCCGCCCTTGATGGTGCGGCCGCGCTGCAGGGCTGCCCCAGAGAGAATGTTCCCGGTGCACTTGGCGTGGCCGCCGTCGCCTTCTCGATTCCACAGCCCGTGGATGACGTTCAGCTTTTCCTTGAAGGGAACGAGCGGCTGGAGGCTCGCGCCGAGTTCCATGGCGGCGCCGTCGCCCCTGGCCCACCAGTGCGGCGGCGAGATGCCGTCGCCGATGAACAGGCAGGCGAAGCGCTGCGGGGCGCCCTTGGCCGGCGCTTCTGCATACGCCGGCATCGATTCGAGCCATGGCAACGCGACGGTTGCACCGACGCCTTTGAGCAGCGTCCGGCGGGTGAGTTTTGGTGTCGACATCGTTGGGCCTCCGGTATGGTTCAGGTCGCGCTCCCCTTCGGGTCGCGGCTAATCTTTCGCTCGGTGGTTCCGGAACTGCGGGCTCAATGCTGCCATCTCGAATATCGTCGACATCTTGCCGGTGCGGTTCAACTCCGCCTCCATCCGCTCCAACAGCGGCTGATCCGATAATTGCAGCGACCGGCCGAGCGCGTAACCGAGGAACTTGTGGGAAAGCGTGTGAGCGAACTCCGCGTTCCGGTTCGCGGCCAAATAAGCACCGAACTCGGGGATGCCGCGGGTTTCCTTGCCGTTCGGCAACGCCACGACATTATCCACCGGCCGGCCCGCCAGATCCTTGAGCCGCTGCCGCCCGATTGGGTCGAACCCTTCCATCGCCAGGCCGATCGAGTCGAAACGCTGATGGCAACTGGCGCACTTCGCGTCTTCGACATGCAAACTCATCAACTGGCGAATCGTCTTGCCGTTGGTCTCCGTTTCCTTGGCGGGGAGCACGGCGACATCTGGCGGCGGCGGCGGAATGTGTTCCCCCAGCAGCTTGTGCACGACCCAGAAGCCGCGCTTCACCGGGCTGGTCCGTTGCGGCTGTGAGTTCTTCGTCAAGATCACGGCCATGCCGAGTATACCGCCGCGCCCCTTGGCACGTAAGCCCTCGACTCGCTGCCATTCGTCCGCTTTGCCGGTAAACGGCAGGCCGTAGTGCTGGGCGAGCCGCTTGTTCACGAAGGTCGCGTCGCCGTCGAGCAACTCGGTAACCGGCCGATCGATCTGGATCATGTCGGCGATCAGCCGCGTCGGTTCCTCGAACATGGCGTTTTTCAGTGCCTCGTCGAACGCGGGGAAGACCTGCCGGTTCACCGATTCCTGCTTGAGGAAATCGCGGTAACCGAGCCACTGGCCGAAGAATTCCAGTGCGAACCGGCTGACCTTCGGATCCTTGAGCATTCGCCGAACCTGGCCGCGAAGCACGGCTTCGTCGCGGAGTTTACCGGCCTTGGCGAGGCCAAGCAGTTCTCCATCCGGCGGGCCAGACCAAATGAAGTAGCTGAGGCGAGATGCAAGTGCCAGGTCCGACAGCGGCGCCACCGACTTCCCCGCCGGGGCCGCTTCGAAGTGCATACAGAAGTGCGGCGACACCAGGATGCGCACGAGGGAAGCCCGCACCGCCGCATCCACGCCATGATACTTGTCGCGGCAAACGGCCGTGTAAAACCGTTCGAGCTTTTGGCGTTCCGCTTCAGTGAGTGGACGGCGATACGCCTTCTCCGCGAAGGCAAGCAGGTCGCGGAGATAAAGCGATTGGCAGCGCGCGAGCGTCTCGGCCTGATTGCGAAGACCGGCCCGCACATCGTCGAAGAAGACGCTGATCGGATGCTTCGCCAGCTCGGCGCCCGTAGCCTTCACATTCGCCCGCTTCAGGTAAACCTCCTTGAAGCGGAGCAGCGTTTCATCCTTCACCAGGTCCGGGTCTTCTTCCTTGAACGAGTCGAAGTCGCGGTGTTTGAGGAAGTTTCGCTCGGAGCGTTCGAAGAAAACGAAGCCGCGGAGCATCTTCTCCCAGATGCCGGTGACGAAGTACAGTTCGGTCCAGAGGCGGTCGAGTTCTTGCTTCTCGGAGTCGCCGAGGACGTTGCGGTAAAGCGGGCGGTCGTCGCGAAAGAAGCCTTCAATCAAGTGGAAGCCGGCGGAGACGCCGCGGGTGGGATCGACGTAAACGAAGCGGTTTGGGAAGAGCTTGCAGAAGGCCGTGCCGGAGGCAGCGAAAGCGGCGGCGTGGCTGGGATCGACGAGCGGCCGGGTGAAATCGCGGTCGTCGCGGGCCGCTGTCTTGCGCTCCGAGACGCGAACGAACACGGCCCCGGATTCGGAATGTTCGAGCTTGCACTCGGCAGTGAACGTCAGGCTGCCGCGGTTCTTGAACGGGAACGCGGTGCTCGGCAAGGTGAGCTCGACGATTGCCGGAGCGGCGATTGCGAAGGCTGTGTCGGGCAACTTGCCTTCGCGCGGGTGCTTGCCGAAGTTTAGCTTCGCCAGTTGATCCGGGGCATAGCGGGCGACGATGTTGCGCAGCGACCACTTCCGAACGTTGCCAATCACCGCGCTATTGGTGGTAAAGGCCCCATCGATGGTGACGAGGCCGCCCGATTTCATCTCGGTGAGATCGGTCACCTCGATGAACAGTTTGAAGCTTGGCTTGTCGGCGACGTTGCGGAATTCGCAGGAAAAGCGGCTGTTCGCGGCGGCCTTGGCGTCGAAGGTATCGCGGGTCTCGGCAGTCTTGGCCCGGCGGTCGAGGTGCTCGATCGGGCCGTTGCCGGCGTCCGGGATGATGAGCCGCGGCTCGACGGGGCAAAGCTCGCGGCTCAGCTGGCGGATGTCCCTGGCCAGCGAACTGGCTGCGGCCTGCACCTCCCCGGCGGTTGGCGACGCCGCATTCTTCGGCGCGGGGAACGCTTCCCAGCGCTGCCGCAACCAGCGCATCAGGTGCTGATCCGAACTTTCGAGAGTGAACGCATTCCAGAGAGAGCGAGCATACTTCGGGCTCAACCCGGCATCCTTGGCCCACGCTTCCACGCTGATGGTTTTCTTCTCATCCTGGCGATGTCGGTACAGCCAAAGCGCCGTGAGATATTTCTCGTAATCGACGGCATGGGCTTCGTAAAAGCGGATGATGGCTTGTTCGTAGAACTTCTGCCGGTCGGCAAACGCGACGGCGGCATGCGGGGCGAATTTCAGCCCGGTTGTGGTGAGCAAGGCGTGATCCGCGACCTGTTCCGCCGCCGCGAAATACTTCTTGAAAAGGGCCGGCGACATCGTCAGCGCTTCGCCGGTATTGTTGAACCCTTCTCCGGACGCGGGATCGACGGGAAATGCCTGGGCCGGCCGGATGACCGCACCGGTCAGATCGCGGATGGTATAGTCGTACTCCGCATTGGTGAGCCGCCGCGGCGGAACGACGCCGGGATCTCCGGCACGCTTGACCGCTTCGCTTTTCAACACGGCAGCAATCGCCTGCAGCGCGTCAGCCCGTTCGGCGGCCGTCGGTTGATTCGGATGCTTCGCCGGCGGCATCTCTTCCTTCTTCAGGAAGGTCTGCACGTGTTCCCATTGCCGGAAACCCTCGGCCACTTTCGCGGCCGACGTGAACCGCGTCAGGTCGAGGTCGCCCTTGGATTTCCTCGGGTTGTGGCAGCCAGTGCAGTATTTCTGGAGGAAGGGCAGGACTTTTTGCTCGAACGGCTCGGCGGCCTGGCTGCGGGGCATCGGAACGCCGAGCGCGATCAGCGCGGCCAGCCACGGGAAGAAACGCCATCGCACGGTCATCGGACGCCTCAGAAACTGCGCGGGAAGTCGAACGGAAAGCGGGATCAGGCAGGAACCGGCGGGGATCAACCCTGTGTAAGTTAGCAAAGGTCGCCGCGAAATGCCAATGAAAAGGGAGCCGGGAGTGCTTCTCTTGGTGGCACAGGCATTCCTGCCTGTGCATGCGAAAAAGGCACAGGCAGGAATGCCTGTGCCACCAAAGCCGGGAGAAGAACTCCAGTCGCCGACGCTCCCGGCTCTCGCGAGTATAGCCGAATGCTCAGACGCCCAGAACCGCCGATGGGCGTTCGGCGAGTTGCACGACCGGTTTGAGGCCGGCCGTCTCGCGAAGGATTTCATCCTTGACCCGGCGGGTCAACCGCAGCACGAAGGCCGCGTCGCGGAGAATCTGCTCGGCCTGGGCCGTCGAGGAAGTTTTGGCGGTCCGGGCAAACGCGGTACTCGGGGTCATGGCTCGCTCCGTGCCGTGAGTGGTTGGTTGGTGAACGAACTTGGAAAAGCAGCCTGTGTGCCGGGCGGCGACGAATCCGCGCGATTTCTGCCGAATCGCTTGGAAACGCCTGGAAACAAGGCGATTCTTGGAAGAGTTTGTTCGCCAGAATCGTCGGGAAAGGATGCCGGCCGTTGTAACTCCTTCCACTTGAGGGAAAGGCTACAATCCGCGCCGGAAGAAGATGCATACAACCCGCTCGCGCTCCCCGCTGGGTCGCGGCTACGCAAGGAGAATCACGCGTTCTGCATGCGGTCGGTCCACTCGTCGATGAGCTTGCCGATGCTCTTGAATCCGTAATCCATGTTGGCGAGTTCATGGCCCAGGTCCAGGGCGCGGGGCAGGTCGCCATTCTCCGCGGAGCCCGTCGCCAGGTGGTAGAGCAGTTCCTTCCGACCGCCCTCTTCCCCAGCCGGCACCGCCGCCAGCGCTTCCTCGAAGTTCCGCTGCGCCAGCCGCCAGTTGCTCCGCTTCTGGAAGCTGATTCCCAGATACATTCCCGCCTTCCACTTCAACTTCTCGTCGCGCTTGGCCGCCTGCAACTCGGCAATCGCCTCATCGGAAAGGTCGGCCTTGATCAACCGGATGCCCAGTTCCAGCCGGTGCTGGAACTCGTTCGGGAAGCGATCGGCCCGCATCCGGTAAATCGCGATCTCGCGGTTATTGATCTCCTTGAGCAGCTTGCTCCGCCGCTTCTTCAATTCCTCCTCGGAAAGCGGCTCCTCATCTTCGTCGATGTCCTCGTCGGCCTCGATGCGGCGGGCTTTCTCCTTCAAGGTGCGAAGCTTGGCCTCGGTCTGCTCCAGGTTCTTCTGGAACGGAATCAAATCGAGATCCATGAGGGCGAGTTGAATCTGGTAGGCATTTGCAGTGGGACCGAGACCTTGCTGCAAGGCGGCGCGGGCACGATCGTCCTGACCGTACTTGCGGAATACGCTGGCCAGTTGCACGTAAAGCGTCGGCTCGGTCGGGTCCGCTTCGATCCGTTTGCGCAGCGGCTCCGTCTCCCGCGTCCCCTTCTCTTGCTTTTCGGCGGCCCGCGATTCAATCCGCCCGAGCA
>DATNBQ010000469.1:0-4040 GCA_035571955.1 Urbifossiella sp.
TTGGAATGCCAGCACCCACAGGTCGGACATGATGCGGATGTATTCGCCGTGCTTCTCCGGGTCGCGGTAAACAAGGTCTTTTAACTTGTAAATTGGCGTCTTGCGATCGGGGAGTGCGGGCGAAATGAGCTTCGACGGGCCGGGGTGTTTCAGATCCTCGGCTTCCAGGTGGAGGCGGGCTTCCAGTTTCTCGACGCGCGATTCCAGCGATCGCACCGAGTCGAGGTACTGATCGAGTTTCTGGCGGTCTGCGGAGGCGAGCTTGCCGCGCAGCGTCTTGGCTTCTTCGGTCACGGCATCGACAACGCTGCGTTCGTACGTGTCGGTCGGCGCCGAATCGCGAACGGCTTGCCCGGCGGTTGCGGCCGCGCGGCGCTGCCAGTTTGGGACCACAGGCTTGCGGCCCCGGAACATGCGGTCGAACACAAGCCGCGGGTCGTCTTCGTATGGCACGGGCTCATCGACCGAGCGATACGAATACTGCGTCTCGTGGTTGGAAAGCCCGAACTCCAGAGAGGGTAAGAAGGCATCGGCCCCGGCGACGCGGGCCGCGGCCTGGTCGACCGAGACGCTCGCATAGCGACGCCCGGCTTGTTTGCCGACCTTCGCCGCCGCGGTGAGGTGCTTGTAGGCGCAGTTCTCGTGGCCATTGAGGTTTTCGGAGTGCCCGCCATGCGACAGCCCCGTGACGAGTAACAAATCGTTCTTGGCGAAGTCCAGCGGTCGGAGAATCGAGGGCAGCTTGGCGAGCGGGCCGGCCTCCTTCATCTTCCATGATTCAAGAACAGTGCCGCCGGTGACCGTGAAGATGCCCATCCGCAGCGGCGGTTTGGCCGACCTCGTGGGAAGATCGAGGGCCCTGGCCAGATGGGCTGCCCACGACTCCAGGAAGGGCAACGCGAGCACGGCGCCGGCGCCGCGCAGGGCCTCTCGCCGCGTCAACGGCGCGGTCCAATTCACGGCAGTATTCCAAGGACGCATGGAGTGCTCCCGATTCTCGAATTACAGGCTATTTCGATGAACGCATCATCCGTATCGGGGGATAAGAGTCAGGTTCACGGGGTTCAGGGCGTTCGGGCTGGCTCTGGTAGTATTTCTCTCGCGCTCGCAACAGCGCCAGTTCAGCCTCATAAACGCCGCGGCGTTTGAGAGGCTCACGTTGGCGGATCGCCTCGCGTAACGTTTGAAGCCGCAACTGTATTGCCTTATGGGACGGTGCTGCCTCGGCAGGCCGGTGTCGCGAATACTGAAGATTGCCGATTTGACGGAACGGTATAATCTCGACAGGCCGTGGCGTCTGGGCCCGTTCGGGAGCAGCAATTCCATACGCCCCCGGAAACAGATTCAGGAGTATGAATACTACTGTCATCGCCTCACCCCTTTTTTGATGGGGTTAATGGCATCTCACTTCTGGAGCACACGCCTTTGCCGGAACGGTACGCTTTTCACGATCCCCGTCACGAGCACGGAGAACTTGTACTCATTCTTCTGCATCGCCGCGAGGACTTCGCGGACGGTGCATTCATCCTGGCCATCGAGTTCGCGGCCGAGGGCCAGCTCCAGCACCTTGGCGATCATGTTTACGGCGAACTCGTCCTTGCGCTTCAATAGTACCACCTTCAGGGCGGCGAACCCATCCACTTTCTCGCCCGTCGGCAGGACGCCGCTGACGTCCAGCGGCGCCGCTTGCGTGCCCGTTCGCCATTCGCCGATGGCATTGAAATTGTCCAGCGCGAAGCCGAGGGGATCAATCTTTTTGTGGCACGCGGCACACGACGGCTGTGTGGCGTGAAGAGCCAGTTGTTCGCGAAAGGTGACCGGCAGCTTCTTCTTCGGGTCGTCGTTCTTGAGCACGCCGGCGTTGGCGGGCGGCGGGGGCGGCGGCGTGCCGAAGATCACTTCGAGAACGTATTTGCCGCGCTGCGTGGGGCTCGTCCGGAAAGTGTGCGAGGTCATCGCCTGGATGCCGCCCATGCCGAGCAATCCCCCGCGGTGATGCTCCGGCTTCAACTCGACTTTCCGCATTTGTTTGCCTTCAACACCCGCGAGGCCGTAATGCTTGGCGAGCGCCTGGTTGGCGAAGGTGTAGTCGGCGTCCAGCAGCTCGAGGATCGGCCGATCGGCAGTGCGAAGGTGATCGAGCACCAGCCGCAATTCTTGCTCCATCGGCCTCTTGAGATCGTCGTTGAACGTCGGGAAGAACTCGATGGTCGGCCGGGCCTTCCGGAACTGCTTGAGCAAGAGCCACTGGTTGGCGAGCGTTTCCGTCAGGTGCTTCGCCCGATCGTGCTTGAGCATCCGGACAAGTTCTTTCTGCAATCCCGCGGGTTCGGTGAGTTTCTTCCCCGCGGCCGCCGAGAACAATTGCTCGTCCGGCATCGTGCCCCAGAGAAAGTACGAGAGCCGCGACGCAAGTTCGAAATCATCCACGGCGATGCCGGGCCCCGCGCCGGGGCGATTCTCTTCCACGCGGAACAGGAACTTCGGCGACACCAGAACCGGCTTGATGCAGGCCCGGATGCCGTCTTCGAACGTTCCCCCGCTGGCCCGCGACTTGTCGTAGAAACCGAGCAAGCGAGCGACCTCGGCATCGAGCGGCGGGCGGCGAAACCCGCGGCGAGCCAGGTTCGTGAGAATCTGCTTGGCGGCAACGCGTTCGGTCAACTTCGGGCCGGGCTGCGGATGGATCAAGCGCTTCCGGGCGCCATCGTTAACGAAGACGGAGTCGGCGATCTTGTCGGCCGCGGCGAAGTACTTCTCCATCAGCGCCGGCGACATTCGCAAATTGACGGCAAGGTTGTCGAAACGGCCGTCGCTGCTCTCCTCTGGTATGAAGCCGAGATCGTTCCGCGCGTCGAGATAAACGCCGAGAAGATCGGCGACCGTACGCGTGTACTCGGCGTGAGTGAGGCGGCGCAACAGCGGTGGGCCAGGGTCCCGTCGAGCGGGCTCGCAATCGAGGTACTCGGCCGCGACCGCCAGCCACCGGGTGAGTTTTTCCCTGTCCGCAGCGGTCGGTTGTTTGGCGTCCTCGGGAGGCATCTCGCCGGCGGCGACGCGGCGGAGGGCGCGCTTCCACAGCTTGCGACGCGCCAATGCCGCGGCATCGTCCGCAAATGACGACAGATCGACACCGCCCTCGGCTTTCTTCGCTTTGTGGCAGCGGAAACAATAATCGGTGAGCAGCGGCTTGACGCCCTGGCGGTACGAAGGCGGCTCGGCCGCTCGGAGCGTCGTGCAAAGCAGAATGAGCGCGAGTGAATAGACGAATCGCATCGGCGGGATGGTTCAACTGACGAGCTTGCACCAATACCATTATATCTAAAAAAACTCCCCGGCTAAACGACAGCGAAGGCGAGCTGGAAAAAAAGTATGGCTTGGACCAAGAGAGGGGGTTATCGCACCAACCTCACTCGGACCCAAGCCATGGATGGCACTATCGCGATTCGGCCGTCGGACCGCAAGGTCTTGTTGAACATCGTCAAGACGGCCAGCACCCACGAGCAACGGTTGCGGGCTCACATCCTGCTCTTGCTCGATGATGGCCGCACCTGGGCGACCATTGCCGACGGTCTCCGCACGAGAGCACCAGTGCCGTCATTCCCGCCAAGCAGTGGCGATCCATTTTCGGCGACGCCGAGAAGGCCACCCGCCGCGCTGCCAAGAGCAAGGCCGTACTTGGCCGCGTCGCCGTGAAGATCGGCGCGACCGAGGTCGCCTTCGGCATCGCGCCCGCCGCCACGGCCGACGGGGTAGGAACGCTCACCAGCATCCAGCCAACCGACGGCCGCTTCGGCGCTCGGCGTAGGATGTTCGATCCTCGTCACCGGGGACTTCAACTCCGGCGAGGGAAGCGAGCCGTACAAGGCCTTATTCGCTTCCAACGGGAAGGAGAATTCGCCCGTGGTCGACAGTTACCGTGTTGCCCATCCGAAGCGGAAAGAGAACGAGGCGACGTCGACGCCGTTCAAAGCGGGGCCGCGCAAAGGAAGCCGGATCGATTGGATCGGATTATCGCGGGACTGGAAGGTGGTATCCGC
>DATNBQ010000470.1:0-3132 GCA_035571955.1 Urbifossiella sp.
CATCGAACACGAGTGGCACGGTTCCCGCTAGTCCGGTGATGTGCCATCGAATCGGTCCGGCGAAGGCCGCGATCGGCCGCGGAGCGGCATAGAGCACCTGTTCCCCGGGGCGATTCGGCACGCGATAGCGCAGGTCGAGGACGATGCCGCGGCCCGGCTTCGCTTCCGGCAGCGGAATGCGGAGCAGGCGTTCGCCGCCGATCGTGGCCACGGAAGCATTGGCGCGGCGCGGCGGATCGCCGAGATAAACCTCGGGGATGACTCCGCCGAGCGCCTCGGGGAGGCGAACCTCGACGGCGTCCGAAAGCCAGCGGCGGAGCAGAAACCGCGCGCGGCACGCGATGCCGTCGTCCGCCGCGGATGCTTGAATCAAGCCGCGCTCCACCCAAACGCTTGCAGCCCCCGTTTCTCCAGCCTCGCGAATTTCCAGGGTCAAAGGAAGTTCGCTGCCGGAAGCGGCGAGCGTCAGCGCGGGCAAAGCGTCGCGCTCGGCGACCGGTTCCGGCGCCAGTTCCCGCCACGGGCCTTCGGCAACAGCTACCGATTGCCCCGTGTCGGAATTCATCCAGACGCGGACCACGGCGTCGGTGCGGATCGCGCCGACGGGAAGCACGAGATCGATCGTCGCTTGTCGCACAGCACCGTCGCTTGCGCGCGGCAAGGGAATGGGATAGTCGCACTTGATTGAGGCTTCTTTGCCATCCCCCGTCGCGGCATACGACCACAGCCCCGGCCCGGCCGGGTCGAACGGCGCCAGCCCCTTGCTCCACCCTGCCCCGTGAAAGCGGATCGCACGGGGAAGCGGTTCGGGCGAATGCAAACCGATGCGCTCCGAAACGACGATCTGCGAATCGCGAACGAAGACTTCAACGCGAATGTCGGCGGTGAGCGGCGGCCGGTACGGCGACCACGACAGGTCGAGCCGGGCCAGGCCGCGTTCGAACTTGCCGTTCACGGCCGAGATGATCTTGAGCGGCTTGCCGTCCGGGCCGGCGCTGGCGACCAACGCTTGCCCCCATGCGGCCGGTTGGTCGCCTTCCCATTCGTGGCCGAGTCCGCGGATTTCGAATCCTTCAGGGGCAGTCGCGGCAACGGAAGTGTCGCGCTCCACGGCGCCCGGAAAGCGCGGGAAGGCCACCGCCGTCTCGCGAACGCCCGCCGCCGAGGCTACCGTCGCCGTCAGTACCAAGTCGAACGGTTGCTTGTGTTCCATTGAGAGCCGCAGCACTTGCCGCGGGCTCGTCGAGTTCAGCTGCGTGGAGCCTTCGACGAGTTCGGTGGACGACACTTCCAGGCCGCGCCACCCCATCGGAACGTCGAGAGTCAAAGCGTCGATCGTCGTGCGAATCGGCGCAATGTGCAGTTCCGCCCGCACCGACCAACCGGCTTCGGTCAGCTTCAACTTGTAAGTGGGGCGGACGATCACAGTAGCCGCGAGTGGATGCACTTCCACGGAAAGGAGCGGCGAAGTCGGGGGCGAGGCGCCGCTCGGCCCCGTGGCCAGTTTGAAGTAAGCGGCGGTCTCATCGTCGCCGGCCAGCGGCGCTACTTCCTGGCGGAGGTCCGGGCCGTGCTTGCAAATGAGGCGCGAGTTCACGGCAGCAGCGACCTTCACCGTTCCGCTTTGCCGCGACACGTCGAGCACGGCGAACGGACCGATAGTAAATGGCCCCTTGTGGCGCGCATCCATCGGCTTGGGGCGCGGGATTCGCACTATCGCCGTGATCTGCCAGTCGGCCGCGGACGTGCCGCTCGGAATCTCCACTTTCCATACTGGTTTGTTGGCGTCGGCCGGCTTCGAGATCGTCGGCGCTCCGATAGCGTTCGGTTCCGGCGTTCGCATCAAGCCGGGGATGCGATCAATCGTAAGGGCGGCATCCGCCGGGGCAGCGATCCGCCAGATGCGGGCTTGCCCGCGCGGCCGAAACTTCGCCGTCGATTCCACGAACCCATCGGCAATCAAGCACGAAGCTTCGATCTCAGCGGTTTGTACCGCGTCCGCCTGCGGAGAAGCCGAGGCGGGCTCCCAGGCGACTTCCAGCGATTCCACGGCGCCGAGCGGGTATGGGTCGCGGTTGGCGGCCGGCTCGGCCAAGGCCTTTGCATCGAGCCCGACGCGGCGAATCTCCGGCGGCTTGGCCGGTCCCGCGATTCCGACCGGCTCCGGGGTACGCGTACCGACCGAGAGGCGCTTCACCCCGGCCGGCGGCTCGAAGATCAATGTCGTGATCGCGGCCTTCGGCAAACTGAGTTCGAAGCCGATCTCGAGCTTCGCGAGTCGGTTCGCAACGGGGCATTCGAGGTCGAGAGCGACCGCGTGTTCGCCGGCTGACGCGATCAGCACCGCGAAGCCGTCGTCCACGGTTTCGAGCACGGGAAGTTTGTTGCCGTCGAGTGATGCAGCAACGAGGAAGCCGCGCTTGCCGCCCAGGGCGATGGCCACGTTCGGCCCCGTCGTCCGTACGGCATAAGTGATTTTGAGAACGGCGACGCTGGTTTCGCCGCGCTTCTCGATGCGGCCGCGAATCGCACAGCGGCTTGGAGCAACCCCCTTGCGCGCGGCAAGCTGCTTCTTCAATTGCTCCATCTGATCGAGCAGTTTCTGATACTGCTGCGGCGTGAGGAGAACGCGTTCGCCCTCGGTGGCCGAAGGGCCGGTCCACAGATAAGTGCCGTCGGGAAGCTTGAAGGGGACGGCCGGCGCCTTGGTCGATTCCTTGGCAGGCGTCTTGGCATCCGGAGCCTTGGACGGAGGCTCCGGAGGCTGCGCCAGCAGGCTCGCGCACAGGGCCAAGGCCAGTGCACACGCCAATCCGACCGGGATGCGGACGAGAGCCGACATGCCGTTCAGTATACCCAAACCCCGCAATCAATCCGACCCCGCAACGCGGCAAGGTCATCCGGAAAGCCGGTGCGGTCGCTCCACCGGCACCGGTCGTGCCGATCGTGCGCCTCGATCGGATTAGCGTTTCATTGCCAAGGTCAGGCCATCCGCGAAGGGCAAGAAGCAGAGCGACACCCGCTCATCCGTATGAATCTTGGCGTTCAGCTCGCGAATCGCAACAGTATCCGCATCGGCGACCGTCGAGTCGGCCACCTTGCCATCCCAGAGCGTGTTGTCGATGGCGATGA
>DATNBQ010000471.1:0-4985 GCA_035571955.1 Urbifossiella sp.
GCCGCGCGGCCATCATTCACCTTCCAATTTTGACGCAACTGGCTATTTCGCATCGACTTACGACTTGAACCGATCGAGGCCGCTTGCGGCCGAAAGCCGGCCTTTGGGTGGGTCGCTTGCATGATGATGCTCCTTCCGGGAATTGAGCCGTAAAAGCGTAACATTCCCGCAAGAATGGTCAACCGAATGCACGCCGAGCATCGCTCGACGGTCCGAGGCTGAGCCTCGTTAGCGTTACCCATAATTGAGACGCTTACCCGCCTGTGCCACCAACTGCTAATTCACTCGATCGCGGTCTTGAAGGCCGTGATGTAGTAAGCGTGTTGGCGGCCGGAGTCGCCGCTCATGACGACGATGGGCAGATCGCGCGGATTCTTCGCGTGATTGATCGCATAGACGTAGCGTTCAAAACTGGTGACGGCGATGCCGTCGATGTGCGTGATGATGTCGCCGGGGCCGGCGCGGAAGAGCCGCGGCGGAGCGTTCGCCGCGAGCGTGGACGGCGACGTCGGCAGACCCGAACCCGTCCCGCGCGGGCGATTCCCCTTCGTGGTCCGCATGGCCCACAGCCCCGACCGCGGATAGGCCTTGGCAATGTTGAATCCCTCGGAATCGAACCAGCCGTCGGCGTCGATGTCCCAAATCGTCTTGCGAACCGTGGCCGTCTCCTCGACGCCGGGAGTGATGTCGATCACCTCGAGGATCTCGTCGTCCTTGATGGTGGTCAAGTCGCCGCGATTGAATTTGAACGACTGCCCGGCCTTGGGCATGGGAAGCTCGGAGAGCATTTTGGGGCGCGGCGGACTCGCCGGCGGTTGGGCGGGGCCAAAAGCGGCGACGGCGGCGATTGCCGCGATTGCACTGGCGAAGCGGATCATCGGGGTTCTCCGGGCCGGTCCTGGTTCGGCGGCTATTGAAGTATAAAGGACGCCCGGCTCGATGCGATGAGAATGGAAAAGCAACCAGGGCGAACGCGAACTGCGCGAAGCGAAGGAAGCGATCCTCCGGCTTTTTAGCGGCCATGCTCCGCGCGATCGAACCACCGGCGAATGGACAGACGGAAGCCCGGAAGGATTGTGCCGACTTCCAAGGTTTGCGTCGCATCGAGGATCGTCGCGTTCTTCGGGTCCGAGTAGATCGTCACAGTTCGGGAATTGGGATCGACTTCCCAGACCGCGCGGGTTCCGGCGCGGAAATACTCGGCGCGCTTGCGGGCAATCTCCGCTTTGGTGTTTTCTTCGCTGAGTACTTCGACGGCGAGATCGGGCGCCACGGCCGGCACCGCGTCCGCAGGGCATTCGCGATTCGGCAGGCGATCCCACGAAATGAACGACAAGTCGGGCCCGCGGACGATGTTCGGCAAGATTTCGAGCATTCCTTGTTCGCCGGCCGTCATGCCGATGTTGTTGCCGTCGAGATATTCCTCAATGAAGTGCCCGAGCACGGAGGCGAGCCGCGACTCGCGGAAACCCATGGGTTTCTCCACCAGGGTGCCGTCGACGAGTTCGTAGATGAGGTTGCCGCCGCGCGTGAACCGTTCCACATCCGCAACCGTGGCGGTTCCGGGCCAGGGCGTCATGCGGACGCGCGAAGGGGGTATATCGCCGAGCGCTTGAAGGAGTTCTTTCGTCGCCAGGGAATTCATGGGCACCCTCACCGCGGGTCGATTTCCGGGCACTGGCTGCATCCATCGCGAGCTTGCCGCTATCATACACCGTGGCGCCGCGACTTTCCCGCGTTGATTGCGAAGCGCATGGCATTCCTGGCCGCACTTTCCCGCCGCGAACGGATTCCCGAACTGATGGATGACCCGGGGCTCGATCCGCGGGAGCATCGCCGCGCGTTGGCCGGTCTCGCGCGGATCAATCGGTTCAGCGGTTCGATCGCGGTGCTGTGGAAACCGGTGCTGCGGTTCGCGCGGGAGCATCCGGCGAAGCCGCTGCGATTGCTCGACGTGGCCACCGGCAGCGGCGACGTGCCGATCGGCTTGTGGCAAAAGGCGAAAGCGGCCGGCATTCCACTGTCCGTGGAAGGGTGCGACATCAGCCCGACGGCCATCGAATCCGCTCGCAGCAACGCCGAAGCCGCCGGCACCCGTGCGAATTTCTTCGACCACGACGTGCTCGGCGAACCGCTCCCCGGCGGCTTCGACATCGTCACTTGCTCGCTGTTCCTGCATCACCTCGGCAGTGACGACGCATTGACACTCTTGAAGCGAATGGCGGCGGCCGGTTCGCTCGTGCTCGTCAACGACCTGGCGCGATCGCGGTTCATCTTCCTGGCAGTCTGGTTGGCGTGCCATGGATTGAGCGCCTCGCCGGTGGTGCGCTACGACGGTCCGGCGTCGGTGCGATCGGCATTCTCCCCGAGCGAAGCGCGGTCTTCGGCAGAGCAGGCCGGGTTAAATGGAGCGTCCGTGCGGCGGCGCTTTCCGTGCCGCTTCCTCCTGGAATGGAGGAAGCCGTGACGGGGCGAACCTGGGATGCGATCGTGATTGGTGCCGGGCCGGCGGGTTCGGTCGCGGCGCGGCAACTGGCGCGGCGCGGGGCGAGCGTGCTGCTCGTGGATAAAGCGGTTTTCCCACGCGCCAAGGTCTGCGGTTGCTGCCTCAACGGAGCGGCCCTGGCGGCTCTGGACGCGATCGGCCTCGGCCACATTCCCAAGGCTTGCGGCGGCATTCCACTGAGAATCACGCGGCTCGCCGCGGGGAAGCGATCCGCCGAATTGCGGCTGGATGCGGGCGTCGCGCTTTCGCGCGAGGCGCTCGATTCGGCATTCATTCGCGAAGCCCAGGCGGCCGGCGCGGTTTTCTTGCCGGGCGCGCTCGCGAAGATCGATGGAATCGGCGAAGCGGCGCGAGCGGTTTCGGTCAGCGGGGGCAAGCATCTTGCACGCATCGCCATCGAGGCGACGGGCCTGAGCGGCGGCCGCGCCGCGACGGTTCGCCCGGCTTCGCGACTCGGCGCAGGAACCATCATCCCGCGCGAAGTCGTCCCCGAATTCTTCGCCCCCGGCACAGTTTACATGGCCATCGGCCGCGGCGGCTACGTCGGCATCGTGCGGCTCGAGGACGGCCGCCTCGATCTTGGTGCGGCGCTCGATGCCGCATTCGTCCGCAGCGCGCGCGGCCTTGGCCCCGCCGCGGCCGCGATCGTTGGAACGACCGATTGGCCTTCAATCCCCGGATTGGCCGAGTTCGTATGGAAGGGAACGCCTGCCTTGTCGCGGCAACCGGAAGTTGTCGCGGATCGCCGGTTGTTCCGCATCGGCGACGCCGCCGGCTACGTCGAGCCGTTCACGGGAGAAGGGATGGCGTGGGCGATTGCTTCCGCCGCAGCGCTTGCACCAATTGCCCACCGCGCCATCGCAGACTGGGACGACCGCTTCATCCGCGAATGGCAGCGAACGCATCGGCGGACCGTCGGCCGCCAAGGCGTCTGCCGCGTCGCGGCCAAAGTGCTGCGTTCGCCGCGGTTCACCGGCCTCGCCGTGCGGGCACTCGCCGCGCTACCCGCTCTCGCTCGCCCCGTGGTCGCACTACTGAATCGCCCGGCTCTTCACCCGGAACCCTTGTCATGAGTTTCGCAATCGGCGGGCTCGGGACCGCTCACCCGCCGGATGCTCTTTCGCCGGAAGACGGTCTCGGCATCGCCCGCTTCCTGGCCGGGCCGGACGTGCGAACTTCCACCTGGCTCGGGCCGGTCTATGCGAATTCGGGAATCGCGAAACGCTTCCAGGTGATCGGCGGCCCGGTCGTTCGCGACATTTTGAACGGCACGACCGTCACCGGTTCGCCGTTCTTGCCGACGGAAGCCAACGACGGCGTTGGCCCGACGACAGGCGAGCGCATGCGAATTTACGCGGAAGAGGCGGGGCCGCTGGCCGTGCGAGCCGCGAAGATCGCCCTGGCCGAGGCGGCGACCCCCGCGGCCGACATCACGCATCTGGTTACGGTTTCGTGCACGGGGTTCGCGGCGCCGGGCGTCGATTACTCCTTGATTCGCGGCCTCGGCATGGCCTCAACGGTGCAGCGCACGCACGTCGGGTTCATGGGCTGCCACGGGGCGCTCAACGGCCTTCGCGTGGCCAATGCTTTCGCTTCGGCCGATCCGAACGCACGCGTGTTGCTCTGCGCCGTCGAGTTGTGCAGCCTGCATTACTACTACGGCAACGAGGCGGACAAGTTGGTGGCCAACGCAATTTTCGCCGACGGCGCCGCCGCCATTGTCGGCAAGAACGGGAACCAGGCGTGGCATCTCGCGGCTTCCGGGTCGTGCCTGATTCCGGATAGTGCGAACGCCATGGGCTGGGCGGTCGGCGACCGCGGCTTCGAAATGACCATGGCCCGACAGATTCCCACGCTCATCGCGCGGCATCTCCGCCCCTGGCTGGAACGTTGGCTCGCTGACAACGGCCTGTCACTCGCGGCGGTGCGCAGCTGGGCGGTGCATCCCGGCGGGCCGAAGATTCTCGCCGCGGTCGAAGAAGGGCTCTCCCTGCCGCGGGAAGCGCTGGCGGCGTCGTGGGGCGTGTTCGGGGAATTCGGCAATATGTCGTCGCCGACCGTGTTGTTCGTGCTCAATCGGCTTCGGAAGGCGAACGCCCCACGGCCCTGCGTCGCCCTCGGCTTCGGCCCCGGACTCGTCGCCGAGGCCGCGATTTTCTGGTAATCTGATAGGAAGCGGTGCATGGTTTTTGGTGGCACAGGCATTCTTGCCTGTGCGAGGTTCCTGCACAGGCAAGAATGCCTGTGCCACCAAGAGCGCGATCCCCGAGCCCCATGATGGAGTTTCCATGTTTCAATTGAACGGCAACGTGGCAGTGGTCACCGGCGGGGGTCAGGGGATCGGTGAAGCGATCTGCCGCCGGCTCGCCGCGGCCGGGGCCCGCGTCGGCGTCTTCGATCTCTCCGAATCGAATGCCAATCGCGTCGCCGGGGAAATCGGCGGCATTCCCCTCATCGGCGACCTCACCAACGATGCCGA
>DATNBQ010000472.1:0-2872 GCA_035571955.1 Urbifossiella sp.
GCGAGAATCTCCTGCACGGCCAGCCAGTCCTTGCGGCCACGTCGGGCCTGATTCTCCGTCATATAGCCTTCGAGCGTCAGGCCGCCCGCAGCCTTGTCCGAATTGTGGCAATCGAGGCAGTATTTCTTGACGAACGGAGCAATGGTCTTGGAGTATGTTTCGTCGTTTGGAGCGGCGGTTTCCAGGTTCGCGGGAAGGGTCACTGTCGGCGAGGGAACCAGCGCGGGAACTTGCCGTTCGATCGCATGCGGTTTGGCGATGGCGCCCGCCCACCAACCGGCGGCGAAACTCGCCAACGTCGCGATGCCGACCAGCAGGAAAGCGGATCGCCGCACCATCATGAACCGACTCCGGATGGCGTGACTGGACCGGCGGGGTGGGAAACGATGCCGGTTTGGGGAATGCTTGGCGGATTGTCCATCCAGTTAAAACTTTATCGCAAGGCGCGGGCCGGGGCAACCAGAAACGCCCCCGGTTCTCATCTTTCAATCACACTCGGAACTCAATAATAGCACGGTATTTCCTGCATTAATTCCGCCCCAATCCGAATTCGCATTCCCGGCCACCCCCATCCTTGATGTATACTGGAGTGGCATCGCGAAGAGGTGCCCGATTGGGCCGGCGCGCCGGTAGACTCACCCACCGGGCTGGGGATGGATTATCATCTGCAAAATCTGCGGTCGGGGGACAGGCATTCCCTGAACCCCAACCGCACGCTGATTGGCCAGGCGGACCACGCCGACGTGTTCGTGTCGGACCCCGCCTCGTACCTTGCTGCGCTGATCGTGCGTTACCCGTCCGGCTGGATGATCCACGGCCTCTCCGAGAACCCCGCCGCCACCTACAACGGCGAACAACTCGGCATTGGCAAACAGTTCGCCCCGAAGCACGGCGACCTTCTCGAAGTCGGCGAGGATCAGTTTCAGTTCAATGCGCCGCGCGGGATTTCGTATTGCCACGATCCGAGCACGCCGCTGCCGCCGAACTGCTTCCTGTACGTTCGCGGGCAGGACGGCCAGGAAGAATGCCGGGCCGTGGATCACAGCGTGCTCTTCGGGCGCATGAACATTTGCCACGTCCGCTTCCGCGATACTCGGTTGTCGCGGATGGGTGCGCTGCTCGCCGCCCACGAAGGGCAGTGGTGGATTCACTCATTGTCGAAGGGACCAATCGGCCGCAATCGGCGTGCGGTGTCCGGGTTCGCGCCCGTGGCCGAAGGCGACGAGCTGCAGATTGGCCCGCTCATGGTTCGCGTGGAAATCCGCGCCGCGGCTGGGGTCGAAGCGAAACCGGAGGAAAATTACGAATCGCCCGAGGAACCGGAACACGACAACGGCCGTTCGGATGGGACGACGACCGACGTCGGCGGCCACACCGTCGAGGCGTCGCTCGACCTGGAACCGGAAACGAAGATCTCCGAAGCGCTGAAGGCGGCGGCGCTCAAACTCGACCACTGGTTGAAGGATCAGACGCCGACGCCGCCCCCGGCCGCGCACGGCATCGCCGGCTGGTTCGGCGCCCAGAAGATGAAACTCAATCGCTTCTGGTACGACACGCCGGAAGCGACGGCGGCCCGCGGCCTCCGCGCCGCCGAAAAGTACGACCAGGCTTTTACGCTGCTCGATCGCGCCATTCGCGCCCGCCCAGATAGCCCCGAGTTATTGCGCGAACTGTACCGACTCCACGAAGCCATCGGCCTCCTGGACCTCTGCTATCGGCCGTTGCGAATGATCGAGAAGTTGGCCAATAATCGCGGCGGCAACGACAACTGGGTGCTGGAAACCCTGGCCCGACTGTGCGAACGGCTCGGCCACCGCCGCTCCGGCATGTCCGACCGCGCCATAGGCTACTGGAGCAAACTGGAGAAGGCGACCGGAGTTAGCTATGCGAAGGAACGCGATGCCGTCCGGGCCAGTCGGGCCCTCATGGAAGGCGGTTTCACCAAGTCTGCCGAGGATAGCTGAGCGTTTGCCGCGGCGCTGGCACTGGCTGCTCCGCGGCTTCCGCCGCTATGCGACACGCTACGTCCGCAAGCACTTCCACGCCGTCCGCCTATCGAAAAGCAGCTTTCCGCTACCCGATAACGACGAACCGATACTCGTGGTGTTGAACCATCCATCGTGGTGGGACCCACTGATCGGTTTGTTACTCAGCGAACAATTGAACCTGGCGAGCCGGCCGCGTCAGCGGCCGGAGCGCCGAACGGAGCGCGAGCACTTCGCGGCCATCGATTCGCTCGCCGTCGAACGCTATGCATTCTTCAAGCGGCTGGGCTTCATCGGCATCGATACGCACAGCCTGCGCGGCGCTGCCGAGTTCCTCCGCATTGGGCAGACGATCCTTTCCGAACCGGGCCGCGTCTTCTGGGTCACGGCCCAGGGGCGTTTCAGCGATGTTCGCTCGCGGCCGCTGGAACTGCGTTCGGGCGTCGGCCACCTCGCCGCCCGCCTCGATCGCGGGTTCATTGTGCCGCTCGCGCTCGAATACGCCTTCTGGAACGAACGCGGCCCCGAAGCCCTGGCCCGCTTCGGCGAACCGCTTGCGATCGCCGACCACCCCGACCTCGTGGGGAAACAGTGGATGAAGCTCATCGAGGATGCCTTAACCCGGACGCTCGATGGTTTGAACGCCGAGGCGATGAGCCGCGATTCCGGGAAGTTCACGACGCTTCTCGCAGGCCGCGCGGGTATCGGCGGCATTTACGACCTGTGGCGGCGCTTCAAGGCGTGGCTCCGCGGCCAGCGCTTTCACGCGGCCCACGAGGAGCGCCCGTGATCGGGATTCTCGTATTTTTCAGCGCCGGGCCGGTGCTCCTGTACGCGTGGAACTCGTTCCTGTTTCGTCGAGCGCCAGAGTCGTTACGCACTCGCCA
>DATNBQ010000473.1:0-8697 GCA_035571955.1 Urbifossiella sp.
TCTTACGCAGTGAGAGATGGGACCCTCCCCAGATGCGCCGGCAGTCCGGTGTCTTTTCTGCTCCCATCCCGGCCCCCGGGATGACCGTCGCCCGCAAGCAAAACCGATTCGAGGCTTCGCCGATGCGACTTCTGCCGCGCCGCGCTAGCGTCACTCTGCTCACCGCGCTGGCCGTTCTTTGTGGCTTTTTCTTGGTTCCCTCCCCCTGGGCCCAGGCGATGGGAATCGACGTGATGGGTTACCAGAGCGCCGTCGATACGCTGCGCGTGGAACAGGAACGGGAGCAGGCACTTCTGGATGCGCAGGAGCAAATGCTTTACGAGGCCGCTGAGTGCGATGCGGCCGTGCGGGCGTTCGCTGAGGGTCGGATAAGCTTCGCGGCGACGGTGGATCGGATCGACGACATCACCCGCGACCGACCCAACTTCGAGGACGAACTCTGCGTCAGCTACGCGCGCTGCCCGACGCACCGCGACCGGATCGTCCACTTCACCATCGTAAAAATCCAGGGCATTTATGGCGACGATCCCTCGAAGCTCGCCGAGGTGATGACGCGCGTACCGATTCGCTGATCCCTTTTGCTTTCTCCCTGACGATCGCGGCTCTGAAAACCAAGACCAACCATAGAGCCACAGAGAACACAGAGAAAGACATATGCCTTAAGAGTGCGTTTCAGAAATATCCGCCATCTCGCTTTGCTCGATGGCGACCTCCCCCACAAGGGGGGAGGTGAAAGAGCCTGGTTTGATACACCTCCCCCCTTGTGGGGGAGGCCGTCGCATCGCGGAAGCGATGCGGCGGGTGGGGGGTAAGTTTAATTTTAAAACGCACTCGTGCTCTGTCTTTCTCTCTGCCTGTGGTTACTCCTGAATTCACTTCCCCAGCGTGTTGTCGACAATCGCGGTGTTCGGGCAGTTCTCCGTCCGCATCGGGATCGATTTGGAATTCGGCCGGTCGTCGCGGATCAAGCAACCGCCCACCCGCGACCGCGTCACATTCTTCAACGACAAGCCGATATTGTCGCAGTCCAGGATCGTCAGGTTGTTGACGTTGAAGCGGTCGCAGTTCTCGAGGGCGACTCCGGCCGGCGCGTGGCGAACGCCGACCACCTGCAACCCAGTAATCGAACAATCGGCGCAATTGCGGAACAGTACGGCATTCGCTGCTTTCTCCTCCTCCCGATAATAGCGCGGATTGCGATCGAGATTGTTGGCGCCGACGACGATATTCGAGGAATGCTCGGCGAGAATGTCATATTCGACTCCCGTCCATAACGTGTTGCCAACAATCGCGACGCCGCGGGCATAATCGAGATGGATATTCACTTTGACATCGCTTAAAACGTTCCCCGTGATAGTGACGTGCCCTTCGCGGTTTTCATCCGTCCCTTTATAAGGCGTCGTGGGCCCCTTGATGCGGATATTGGCGGAGCCGGCGGCCTTGCGCGTGTGTTGGATGGTGTTGCCGGTAATGGCGACCTCGGCATTCGTTCCCCCCGTGCTATCGACGAGTACATTCGCCGTGGGAATGCCGTTAATCGCATGATTGGCCTCGATGTCGCAGCCGGCTACCTGGATATTCCTCACTTCGCCGCCGATGCAGGCGACGCCGCCGCCCTGGTTATAACTGATATGGCTGCCGTTGATATTGATTTGATGGAGATTGACATTATCCATGAAAACGCCGATGCCGCGGTTCTCGTAAATATGACATTCCGAAATAATCACATTGCGATTGCGCGAAATGAGATGGACGCCGTGGAGGCACTTGCGGATCAATACGCGGGTCAGCGTCAATTCCATGGTGCCGGCCGCCTCGATGCCGACGGCCCGTTCGTGGTCGCCGACGATCTCCACGCCGTCGATGCTCGGCATCCGTTCCTTTTCCCAAACGATTTCCTTGACCGTCTTGGGTTCGGCGGTGCCGGCGTGGGTGCCGATGAATTTGAACGCCGGCCCTTCCCCGGCCATCACGATGCGAGCGACGCCGTTGCCGCGAATGGCCGTGAAGCCAGTCTTCGCCAGATCGACGACAATCGGTTTGCTGATGCGGTGGATGCCGGGGGCGATCGAAACGACGCCGTTCGCGGAATCGACGGCATTCTGAAGCTTCTGCCACTCGTCCGCCGCCTGCTCGGCCGGCTTGTGGCTGGCCGCCCGCGTCAACATGATTCCCACGACGACCAATGCGGCGGTCAGGGCAACGGCCAATGCGCGGTGCATGATCCCTCCCGGAACGGCGATTCGGCTACAATCGTCTGCCGAACATCCTATTCGGAATGGATGGGATCGCGCCGCGAAGTTTCTGGAGACTGCTCATGCCGTCGTCGTTGGCCGGGAAAGTCGTGCTGATCACCGGCGCCTCGAGCGGGATCGGCTGGGCCCTGGCCAAGGAATTGGCGGCCGAGGGGTGCAAGTTAGGTCTGGCGGCGCGGCGCGAGCAACCGTTGCGAACGCTGGCCGCGGAGATCGCGGCGGCTGGCGGAACAGCGGCAGTGGCCGTCGCCGATGTATCGAACCGCGAGTCGATCGAAACGGGAATTGCATCCTTGCGCGCCGCGCTCGGGCCGATCGACATCGCCATCGCTAATGCCGGCATCGGCAGATCGACGCTTCTCAACCCGGTGAATGTCGCCGACGTTGAGAACACGTTCCGCACCAATTTGTTCGGCGTCATCTACACGCTCTCGGCGGTATTGCCGGAGATGCTCGCGCGGCGAAGCGGGCACATCGTGGCCATCTCGAGTTTGGCGGGTTACCGCGGCTTGCCGGGCGAATCGGCGTACTGCGCCAGTAAGGCTGCGGTCAATTCCTACATGGACGGCCTGCGGATTCACCTGCGCGGCAGCGGCGTCGCGGCGACGACCATTTGCCCGGGGTTCATCGTGACGCCTATGACTGCGAAGATGAATGCTCGCGAGATGCCGGGATTGATGAGCGCCGATGCCGCCGCGAAGAAGATGGTGCGCGCGATTCGCCGCCGAAAGAAAGTTTACAGTTTCCCGGCACGGGTGCACTTCCTGGTGAAGTTGAGCCGCTGGGCGCCGGACTGGATGATTCAACGGGTGATGGGGAAATACAACGAGAACTCTCGCAAAAAACTGGTTGAGATGGGTTCGCGACCTACTTGATTTCCCAGACGCGGACGTTGCCGTCGCGGCCGCCGGCAGCCAGGGTGGTGCCGTCCGGCGCGAAGCGCACGGTGTGGAACGGCCGGCCACTGCCGCGCAACACATGCATCGGGTTGCCGCTCTCCACATCCCAGACGCGGACGGTGCCGTCGGCGCCGGCGCTGGCCAGGATCCTGCCGTTCTGGCCGAAACTCACCGCGAATACATCCCCTTCATGACCGGCCATCGGGTGAAGTTGCTCCAGGGTCTTCGGGTTCCAAATGCGGACGATGCCGTCCCAGCCGGCGCTGGCCATCCGCGGCACCTGGACGTTCGGACTGAATGCGACGCCATACACCGGGCCCGTGTGCAGGGTCAGCGATTCCGGCTCGGCTTGGCGCGTCGCCAGATTCCAGACGTTCACCAGAGCATCCGAACCGGCGCTGGCCAACTGCGTTGAGTCGGGGCTGACGGCGAGGCCGTGAACAGTCCCCTTGTGGCCGCGCAGATCGTACGGAATCTGATCGACCCAATCCCAGACGCGGATGGCGGCGCTGCGGTCGCCGGTAATCAGCGACTTTTGGTCCGGGGTGAAGATCGCGGCCTTGGTCGATGCACCGGGTGCGAACTTGCGATGCGACTTGTAATCATCAAGGCTGAAGATTTCCACGTCGAGATTGTCCGACGGGGCGACGAGGAACTTGCCGTCGATGCTGATATCGAGGTTCCAGATGTGCCCGCCGGAACGCTTGAGCGTGCGGCGAACGTTCTGCTCCTTCATATCCCAGAGTTGAATCGAGCCGTCCTCGGCGCCAAAGACGAGCGTCTTGCCGTCCGGCGTGAAGCCGACCGCCCAGACCGGGCCGGCCTTGCCGGGAATGATGAACTTCGGTTCCAGGCCAGGATCGACCGTGGCCGCATTTGCAACCGGCATCGGGTCCGGCTTCGCCGAACTCGGCCACAACCCGACGGCCAGTGCGCCGATGGCCAGACCGACGAAGCCCGGCGCGAAGTTCCGCATCGCCGCCTTCCAGCAGATCGGCTTGCGCTTGAGGGCATACACCGACGCCTTGCCGCAGCCGGGCACCTCGATGCCGCTGCGGGCGAGTTCAATGGTGAAAATCTCGGCGACCTCGGTGGCCGTCTGAAAGCGGTCCGCCGGATCCTTGGCCAGCAACCGGTCGATCACATCGGAAAGCCAGAGCGGGGTCGATGGTTCGAGGCTTCGCAGCGGCGGCTGCGTTTCATCCGCGACGCGGCGCAGCACGGCCAAGGGCGTTTTCCCATCGAACGGATGCTTTCCTGTCGCCGCTTCGTACAGCACGCTGCCGAGACTGAACAGATCCGAACGATGATCGACGGTTTCGCCGTGGGCTTGCTCGGGCGCCATGTAAAGCGGCGTGCCGGCAACGAAGCCGGTGCGGGTCAGGCGAACGTCTTCCACGCCGCGGGCAAGGCCGAAATCGGTGAGCTTGACGCGGTCGCCGTTTTCTTCCAGCAGGATGTTGCCGGGCTTGATGTCGCGGTGGATGAGCCCGCCGGCGTGGGCGGCGGCGAGCCCGGCGGCAGCTTGCTGGCCGAGCTTCGCAACTTCCACCGGGCCCAGCTTACCGACGCGCTTGAGCCGCTGTTCCAGCGATTCGCCCACGACCAGCTGCATGACGAGATACGGCAATTCGGAGTCGGCAAGTTCATCGACCTGGTAAACCGCAACGAGGTTGTCGTGAGTGACGGCGGCGGCGGCGCGGGCCTCGCGGCAGAAGCGCTGCCGGGCCACTGCATTATCCGCCAGTTCCGGATCGAGCACCTTCACTGCCACGTCGCGCTGCAAATGCGGGTCGTACCCCTGCAGGACCACGCCCATGCCGCCGCGGCCGACGACGCGCTTGATGTCGAAGCCGCCGATGCGGCCGATGAGAGCCGGGTCGCTCGACGGATGGAGGAAGTTCAAGTTGAGGTCGGGGCTGCCGCGATCGGTCAGGTCGGTGTCGCCGTTCTTGGAATAGACGCTGGTGGAAGCGACTTCTTCGGCGACGGCGGAGAGCGCGGGCCAGAGCGCGGAATCCTTCGGCGCCTGGTGCATGCGGCAAGCGCGGACCGTGGTCGTCAGCTGCTTGTCGCCCCCGGCCGCCAGCGATTCCATCCGATCCTGGCAATCGGGGCAGAAGCCGATGTGTTCGGTGACCACGGCGGCGCGGGCTTCCGTGACCCGACCGCGGATCAACCGCTCCAGTTCCGCCGTTTGCGGACAGTCGTTGGACATGTTCGCGCCTGCCTCGGTGTCGTGCGGGGCCACAGATATGATACCACCCCCGCGGCCAGAAGCTTGCAGGCCGAGGAGGCGGGACTCGACAATTTGAGTTCGACGCCGCTTCCGGCTAAGATTGCGGCATGCCAACTCAGACATTCCCCTGCCCGTTTTGCGGCAAGAAGATGGGCGTGGGCGGCGAATATCTCGGCAAGAAGGTGCGCTGCCCGAACCCCAAGTGCAATCAGGTTCTCGTCGCGCCGGCCGCGACCGGCATGGCATCCCCGGCGCCCCCGCCGAATCCAAAAATCCCGACGCCGAGCGATCTTCCGGTTTTCAACATTCCCTCTCAGGAAGCGCGGGAAAGCATCTTCGGCGAGCAGTCGGCCGGGGGCGACGATGTCTTCGATTCCGAGGCCGCGCTGAAGCCCGAGTTGCCGGACATGCCCGCACCGGAGCCTGCGCCGCCTGCCAAGCCAAAACCTGCCGAGGCGAACTTCGCCCCGACGCTAGAAATGAACAGCCCGTTCTCGGGAATCGCGCCGTCGCCGCTGCCGGTAGCCCCGGCGCCCGTTCCAACGCCAGTCGTGGCGCCCGTGCCCGTTCCAACTCCGGCCGCGGCGAATCCCTGGGCCGGCATGGATGAAGTTCCCCCGCAACCGGCCCCCACGCTGGTTCCGGTTCCCGTTCCCGCCGCCGTTAACGAGCCGGTTTTCTCCGAAGACGAGGAAGAACCCGAACCGCGCAAGAAACCCGAACCGCGCCGCAAACCGCCGGCGCGTTCCGACGCACTCTTCAAAATCGGCTTCTTCGTTCTCATCCCCTACGCCCTGATCGTAACCGCTCTCGCTGTGTATGGGCTTTTCCTGAAATCGAGCATCCCGGCCGGGCACCCACTCTCGAACATCCCGGATAACTTCGGCGAATACGGACCGGCCGAGCGCAAGAAAACCGGCTTGCTCCGGGTTCCCGTCGAGGGCGAGATTCCTCCGGAGCAACGAGTCGCCCTCGGCGGCAAGTTGGCAATCGGGCAACTGGAGATCGAACCGCTCGCCGTCGAGCAACGCCGCCTGAAGATCGTGACTCAGGGCAAAGGCGAGAAGCAGGTGCAGCCGAGTTCCGCCCCGGCCATCGTGATGAAAATGAAGATCAGCAACGCCGCCGATGCGACGGCCATTCACCCGCTCGATCCCGCGTTCAATCGCAAGATCACCGGCACCCAGCGAATCGGCACGGGCCTGGCCGTCGGCAAACAGGTGCTCTGGGGCGGGGCAATCTCGTGGCCGTTCCCGGACCGCGTCGTTCGCATTTACGAAGAGGCGCAGGAAGCGGAGGCGCTGCCGCTGAAGCCGGGCGAATCGCGCGACTACGTGATCTTCACCGATGCCAATCTCCGCACGGTGCGGTCCGTTCGCGACGCCAAGGACGGGCTGTTGTGGCGCGTGCATCTGCGCCGCGGCCGCATCGACTTCGAAGGCAAGGACATCCCTGTCACCGCGATCATCGGCGTCGAATTCCAATCGAGCGACATCAAGGACCAATGATTCACAACGCGAGGGAGCTGGCGAGCCGGGAGCGTCAGCGACCGGAGTGTTCGAGGACTCGGGAACTTTCACGAGTCCCCAGTTTGGTGGGACGATTTCCTTCTTATAATAACAGAGATGGTTTATTCGGGGCGTCGCTGCGCCTCATCAAGTTCGGTCGGGTTCAGGCCTTTCAAGGAACGGCGTCATGGCTCATGTCTTGCCATTCGGAGAAGTTCTGGAAGCGGCAGATCGGCTTTCTCCCGACGAGCAGGAGGAACTTATCGCCGTCATGCACCGGCGGCTGGCCCAGGCGGCCCGGATGCGCATCGCGGCTGAGGTCCAAGAGACTCGCCGTGAATTCGCCGATGGGCGATGTTCGCCCGCGACCCCCGACGATCTGATGAACGAGATTTTGAAATGAAGCGGCGGCTGCTGCAATCGACCGCCTTCGTCCGAGCCGCGAAACGGATGGTGAAGAAGAACCCAGATGCTGCCGAATCCATTCGGGAAATGCTTAACAGCCTGCGGGAAGATGCATATCAACCTTCGTTGAAGACTCACAAGCTTAAAGGCGAACTGGCTGGTTCTTGGGCCTGCAAGGCGGGCTACGACCTGCGGATCGTGTTTGAATTCGTCGAACACGATGGCGAAGAAGCAATTCTCCTGCAATCCATTGGAACGCACGACGAAGTCTATTAGCGATGCAAGTTACCGAGGTTGCGGGTAGCCGCCGAGCGATCGAATGAGGTCGCGGCCGGCGGCGACGATCCACGTCGGCAAAATGTTAATCAGCGCCATGAACAGGCCGCTGCCCGTCGCCGTGATCGCCGGGGCATACTTGCGAATGATGTCTTGCGGCGTCGGTTGCGTGCTCGCGCCGATCGAACTGAAGGTTTGCAAAATGGCCGCGACCGTGCCGATCAGCCCGAGCAGTGGGAACCATTCGGCTCCTTGCGCGAGGTGCGTGAGCCAGCGATCGGCGCGTTCGTCGAAGTTGGCGGCGGCCGGTTGCCAGCGCAGCGCCTTCCACGCCAGCACTGTCTGCGCGGCGAACAGCGTGAAGCCGAGCGCGAGGATTACCCAGTCGATGCCGGAGGTTTCAAGTCGGGCTAGGTAATCGCGGCGGGCGTCGGGCGGCACGGCGGCGACCACCAGCGCGGCCCCGAGCACCGGCAGCAGGCAAAACGCGACCGGCAATACGTGGTGAATCCACAGGCGACGCACGATTCGCGCTCCCGTTGCTTGCTTCTTAGTGGCACAGGCTTCTATCTATCTATTGACATTAAGATTAAGGAAAGTAATGACATCGTGCCAACCAGCCCCACGCCTCTCCCCGTTGGGGAGAGGCCGACATCTCGCGTCAGCGAGATGTCGGGTGAGGGGTCTTATGCGAATTCAGCCCCTCACCCGGTTTGCTCGCTGCGCTCGCAAACCACCCTCTCCCCGACGGGGAGAGGGTCTGAAAGCTGGTTGGCTCCATGTCATTGCTTTCCTGAGAAGTAGTTAGGTTGCTCGTGTGGTTATCGAAGACACCGGCTGGAAGCCGGTGCCACCCAGAATTATTATTCATCCGAGTCGAGCACCGCCAAGAAGGCCTCCTGCGGCACTTCCACCTGGCCGATCTGCTTCATGCGCTTCTTCCCCTCGGCCTGCTTGGACCACAGCTTGCGCTTGCGAGTGATGTCGCCGCCATAACACTTGGCGGTCACGTTCTTCCGCAGGGCGGCGATGTTCTCGCGGGCGATGATCCGCGCGCCGATCGCCGCCTGCAGCGACACCTCGAACAGATGCCGGTCGATTTCCTCGCGCAACTT
>DATNBQ010000474.1:0-4596 GCA_035571955.1 Urbifossiella sp.
GATTACCCGGCGAATACCGCGAAGTGATCGTGCTCCGCCATCTCGAGACGCTGCCGTTCGCCGAGGTCGCGAAACGCATGGGCCGCACAGTGGATAGCGTCGAGAAACTGTGGCTGAGGGCGCTCGCCAAGCTCCGCCTTACCGTGGACCGATAACGCGAAGGGCAGAATTCGGAACGAGCGAATGAAAACCGAAATCTATGGCGCCTTTTGGGAAGCAAAAAATCGTTGACGATTCTGGGGTGGCACCGGCTTCCAGCCGGTGCAAGCAAAGACGCACCGGCTAGAAGCCGGTGCCACCCGGCTTGTTCCACTCCGCATTCCGATTTGTGAGTCGAGTCGTGAACTCAACGACCAGCCAAAGTTCGGTTCCTTTCCCTATCGATAGCGATGGCGACGACGATCCGCGCGTTCTCGAGATAGTGAAGGAGTATCAGAACGAATGGGACGCGGGGCGGCGGCCGGATCGCGCGGCTCTGCTTGCCCGGCATCCGGAACTGGCCGCGGCGCTCGCCGTTTACTTCGACGGCATCGACTTCATGCACCGCGGCGCCAAGGCTCTTTCCAGCACCGGCCCCGGGCCGCGGCTCGAAACCGGCCTCGTTCGCGGCGACCGCCTCGGCGAATTCGAACTGGTCCGCGAGATCGGCCGCGGCGGCATGGGCATCGTCTATGAAGCCCGGCAGGCGGCGCTCAATCGCCGCGTCGCCGTCAAGGTGCTTCCCGCCGCGTTCGCCGCCGATCGCGCCCGCCTCCAGCGCTTTACCGTCGAAGCCCAGGCCGCTGCCGCCGTCGCCCATCCGCACATCGTCACGGTGTACGCCATCGGCGAAGATCGCGGCATCCACTATTACGCCATGCGGCTCGTCGATGGCGTCGCCCTCGACACGCTGGCCGCCGAAGCATCGACCTCGCTCCCGCGCTGCCTCGATGAAACGCAATCGTTCGACCCGACCGGCAAGAACGCGAAGTCTCTCGGCGGCCCGGGCCTCGCCCAGTCGAACTCCGCGGCCGAGCCGCTGATCGCTCTCGCGCAATCGGATCGCAAGAAATATCACCGCGAAGTGGCCCGGCTCGGTTCCCAGGTGGCGCGAGCCCTGGATCACGCCCACGAATGCGGCGTCGTGCACCGCGACATCAAGCCGGCGAATCTCCTGCTCGATCGCGATGGCCACGTCTGGGTTACGGATTTCGGGCTGGCCCAATTGGCCGACGGGCCGGCAGTGACCCGAACGGGTGGCGCCGTCGGCACACTCCGCTACATGAGCCCCGAGCAAGCGGGGGGCGATCGCCGCCGCCTCGACCACCGCACCGACGTCTATTCGCTGGCCGCCACCATTTACGAACTGGCCGCCGGCCGCCCCGCGTTTCCTTCCGAAGAACCCGGCGTGCTCCTGCACCAGATCATGCACGACGATCCGACGCCGCCCAGTGAAGTGGACCCCGATTTGCCCATCGACCTGGAAACGGTGCTTTTAAAAGCCCTGCAAAAGGAGCCGGGCGACCGCTACGCCACGGCGGGGGAACTGGCCGACGACCTCGATCGTTTCCTGGCCGGGCGGCCGGTGCTGGCGCGGCGGCCATCGTCGTGGGATCGGATCAAGCGGTGGGCCGGGCGGCATCCGGCGTCCCTGGCCGCCGCGCTCGGCTCGTTGGTCGTCGTCGCCGTGGCTTCCGGTATCGCCGCGGCCGTCGTGGCCAACGAGCAGCGCGAAACGGCCCGCGCTTACGACTTGAGCCAGAAGGCCCACGCCGAAACGCAGCAAGCCCGGCTCGACGCCGACGCCCTGGCGCACTCGGAGCGCCATCGTGCCGACGAGGCCGAAAAACGCTTTCGCCGCGCCAAGCAGTTGGGCGACCTCGTGCTGCAGATCACCGAGGAAGAGATGGGGGCGGACCGGCCATTCCAGGGGCCGCGGCGGCGCTTGCTCCTGGCGGCGCTCGACAATTACCGCGGCTTACTCGCCGGCGGCCACGACGATCCGCTCGTGCGCGCGGAACTCGACCGCGTGACCGCGCGCGTGCAAAGGCTCCTCGCCGAACAGAACCTGCGCTGGGAGGCTGACGGCGCGTTCCTGATGCGAATGGCTGAAGTCCGCACGGAACTGGCCTTAACGCCGGACCAGGCGCGGCAAGTCGATCGCGCGTTTCAATCGAACAAAGGCGATCGCCGCCGCCACGACCCCGGCACCGAGGCCAAGATCGAACTGATCAAATCGCTGGCTGCGGAACAGCGCCGCCGCTTGCATCAGATATCGATTCAGTTTCGCGGGCCGATGGTCTTTAACGAACCGGAGGTCGTGGAGGCCTTGAATCTGTCGTATCCGCAGCGGCTGCAGATCCGTGCGATCCAGACGGAAGAACTGGGCGGATTCGGACCATTCTTCGGCGGCGGCTTCGGCGGCCCGCCGGGGAAAGGGCCGCGGCAGCCGCCCGGCTTCGATGTGAATGCAAAGGCGAAAGCGATGGAGCGCATTCTCGATTCGCTGGCGCCGGACCAGCGCGACGCCTGGAGCGCACTGTGCGGCAAACCCTTCACCCCCAGCCGATGAGAGGGTTTCTCATCGCATTATCACTCACTCTCTTCTCATGGCGGTTTGCGATACTGAACGTTACCGACCTCTCACTCCACGCGTTCCGCGTGCGTGCTTCCCTCCGGCGAGAGGTTCTGGAACGTTTTCATGTATAAACTCGCTTCATTTGCCGCTCTCGGAATGGCTGGTCTGTTCGCCCTGTCGCAGGCGGCGCCCGCCTCGATGAACTGGTTCGGCAATGAGGAGCGCCTGCAGGCGGCCGAGGCCGACAAGGAATCGCTCGGCGAGCAATGCACGCTCTTTCACGAGCAAGTCGCGGCCACCGATGTGATCTGCCAGCGGCTCGTTGAAGGGAAGTGCATGCTGGCCGAGGCCGTCGCCGAAATCGAGATCATCAACCGCGACCGCTACTCGATGTACGGCTTCCTTCACGAGATGAATCCCGAAGCAAGCCACCGCGAACTGACTGCCCGTTATGCCGTCAACAAGGCGCTGGTGATGGCCCGCCGGTCGCCGAGTCCGTCAGCCGATGATGTGCAAGCGCGGCTGGAGGCCCAGTTCCGCGAGATCTTCCAAGGGGCCGCGCAGTAACCGCGAATCAACGCGAATCACTCGTCCTTTACGCCGCCGCGAATCCGCGAGATCTCCGCCGTTTTCGGCACCGACGGCATCGTCTTGCGATCGTAATCGAATTCGTTGGCCAGCTTCTGGGCCGCCGCCTCGATGTTATCCGAATTCACCTGCTCAGGCTCGATCAAGATGGCCGGGGGCACGGGCTTGGGCGCCGGCACGGTCACCGGGTCGTCCGGGTCTCTCTCATCGGCTTTCTCCTTGGCGGGCGGACGCTTCGGCGCCAGCGGCCCGACCGGTTGCAAGTTCATGCAGCCGACGCTCCCGAATACCAGCAGTCCGGCGAGGAACAGTTTCATGGCTGCACCTCCCGCACCGCGTCATCGATCGCCACGGGGGCGGTTGGGGCATCCAGTTTCACTTCGCGCTTGCCGCTCTCTTGCTTGCGATCGGCGGCCTTCATGCGCGGCACGCCCAGGGCTTCCGTGCGTTCGTTGTAAAGCACGGTCGCCTGCCGCTCGAGCTCGTCCGCTTGCCGCATCAAGGCATCGTCGCGCTTGTCGTTGGCGATCTCGCGCAGTTTACTGCAGACGTTGACGCGGCGAATCCACGCTTCCTGCTCGGCGTTCAAGGCCGCTTGCAGCACTTCGGGCGCGAGCGGCGCCACGACGGTCGGCGGCGTCGAGCCGCGGGCCACCGATTTCGGTTTCGGCTTCGGGCCGAACCACTTGGCGAACAGGGTTGTGGGCGGCTTGCTGGAATCGGCGGCGATGGCCGCCGGAGCTAGGCCGGCCGCGACGGCCGCCGCCAGCCCCCAGGCCCGGTATCGTGGCATGTTGGTTCCCCCTCGTCCGTGCTCGCGCTCGACCGCGAATTCCCCGTGCGGCTCGTCTGTGCGCGAATGCGGCGTCTGTCGGCGGCTTATGCCATTGCCCCGGCGGCGTGTAAATGGCACTTTTGAGAAAAAGCACGCAGCGCCAGCAAGTGCCGGAACGTTGGCACTTGCTGGCGCTGCGTGCTTTGGCGCTCACTTCTTGTACTTCTCGACGAACTCAAAGAGCAGTTTCGAACCGGGATCGTCGGCAACGCTCAGGTCGGCGTTGATCTTGCCGTGGGTGGTTTCCCGGCCGCCGTAGTAAGTCGTCGGAACGCCCGCGGCCTTCAAGGCGTTGCCCAATCGCAATGCCTGGGCGGTCGTGTCGGGGTGGCCGGAAACGTACACGATCAAGAACGGCGGGATGCCTTTGTCCTTGGCGATGTGCGTGACGGCAGAGAAGTCCTTGTGCTTCTCGGGGTCATTGCCGAACTTCTCGCGGTGGCCGAACTTCGACTTGGGCAGGTGGTGGGTGCGCCAGCGGGTCTCGGCCACTTCGATGATGGCCGGGATGTCGAAGGTGTCGCCGTCCACGGGCACGCACCCCTTCACGAGTGCCAGCGAAAGACCTTCGGCTTTCAAGTAGCGGTCGTCGGTGCAAAGAATGGCGGCCAGTTGG